>NZ_JADPKE010000041.1:0-313548 GCF_023073795.1 Bradyrhizobium sp. 159
TGCAGATAGTTGCGCTCAATCGTCCGGTCATAGCTGTTGTCGCGCATCGGATCGTCCTCCGCTGGAGCGATCCAATCAGCGAATTAGTGAACATGCACAATTGCGAGCGCAGCGAAGCAATCCAGAATCCCTCCGCAGACACATCTCTGGATTGCTTCGCTGCACTCGCAATGACCGGCGTTGCTGGCTATGCTGCCCTCCACCAATATCGAGGACAGCTCATGCAATACCGCCAGCTCGGCCGCAGCGGCCTGAAAGTGTCGCCGATTTGTCTGGGCACCATGATGTTCGGCGGGCCGACGGATGAAGCCGCGTCCAAGCAGATCATCGCGAAGGCATTCGATGCCGGGATCAATTTCATCGACACCGCAGATGCCTATGCGAAGGGCGCATCCGAACAGGTCGTCGGACGCGCGATTGCCCACAATCGTCACGGCTGGGTGCTCGCCACAAAACTCGCCAATCGCATGAACCATGATATGGGAGACGATCCCAATCGCGGCGGGCTGTCGCGGCGCTGGGTGTTGCAGGCAGCGGACGAGAGCTTGGCGCGGCTCGGCACCGACCACATCGACATCTACTATTTGCACAAGGAAGACCATGCGACGCCGCTGGAGGAGACGGTGCGCGCGATGGGCGACCTGATCCGCGCGGGCAAGGTGCGCTATTTCGGCGTGTCGAACTACCGCGCCTGGCGCGTCGCCGAGATCTGCAACATCTGCGACCGGCTCGGCATCGACCGGCCCGCGGTGAGTCAGCCCTATTACAACGCGATGAACCGCATGCCGGAGGTCGAGCATTTTCCGGCCTGCGCCTATTACGGTCTCGGCATCGTGCCCTACAGTCCCTTGGCGCGCGGCGTACTCACCGGCAAATACAAGCCCGATGCGCCCCCGGACAAGGAGACGCGCGCGGGCCGCAGCGACACCCGCATGATGCAGACCGAGTGGCGGCCGGAATCGCTCCAGCTCGCCCAAGAGATCAAGCATCACGCGGAGAACAAGGGCATCACCGCCGGCCAGTTCGCGGTCGCCTGGGTGCTGAACTCCGCTTTCGTGACCTCCATCATCGCCGGCCCCCGCACGGAAGAACAGTGGAACGACTACATCCGCGCGCTCGACTATCGCTTCACCGCAGAGGACGAGGCACTGATCGACCGGCTGGTCGTGCCGGGCCATCCCTCGACGCCAGGCTACAACGATCCCGCCTATCCGATCGAAGGACGCCGGGCGCGGACGGCTTGAACTGTGGAGACGACCATGGCTCACGAAGACCGCTACGGCCTGCCGCTCTCCACCACATCCGATGCGGCAGCCTCCGCCTATCGCGAGGGCGTCGACCTCATGCTCTCGGGGTGGACCGGCACGGCAGAGGCGCTGGACCGCGCGATTGCGACTGACCCGGATTTCGCGCTGGCCCATATCGCCCGCGCCCGCGTGCACGCGTTCTACCAGCAGGGCGATCTCGCGCGCGGCAAGGCGGCGATCGCGCGCGAGCTCGTCGCCAAACGCGGCACCGAACGCGAGCGCTCCCATGTCGAGACACTGGCGTTGGCGATCGCGGGACGGCTGCCCGAGGCGATCGCCGCGATGCGCAAGCACGTCGAGACATGGCCGCGCGATGCATTGGTGCTGTCGCTGCCGCTCGGCGCCTTCGGTCTGTTCGCCTTCTCCGGCATGGCCGATCATGACCGCGCCCGGCATGAGCTCTGCGAGCGCGTCGCGCAGCACTATGGCGAGGATTGGTGGTTTCTCACCATGTATGGCTGGGCGATGACGGAGAACGGCGACGTCCCCCGCGGCCGCGACGTTACCGAGCGCGGCTTCGAACTGCGCCGGGCGAACGCCCATGCCGCGCATGCCGTGCTGCATGCGATGTTCGAGGACGGCTCGATCGAGGCGGCCGATCGTCTCGTTGACGATTGGATCCCGTGTTACGACCGCGCCGGAATTTTGCACGGTCACATCCGCTGGCACCAGGCCCTCGGCGCGCTGGAGCACGGCGATGCAGCCCGGGCGCTGTCGATCTATGCCGACGTGCTTCAGCCGTCGGTCACGCAGGCGCCGCCGCTCAACGTCATCACGGACGCCGCATCGCTGTTGTGGCGCCTCTCGACCTACGGCCACACCGTACCGAAGGCGCTCTGGCTCGATGCCGATGCCACCGCGCAAGAGCTGTTTCCGAAGTCGAGCCTGCCTTTCGCCGACGTCCACATGGCACTGTTCGCCGCCGCAACGCAGAATCACGAGGCGCTTGCCGCGCGCCTTGCGGCGATCGAACAGCGGCTCGCGGACGGCAAGCTGCCGGCCGGCCCGGTGGTGCCCGCGATCTGCCGCGCGCTTCTGGCCTTTGCGGATGAGGATTACACGGCGTGCGCGCAAACGCTCGGGCCGGTGCTGGCTGACGTCGTGCGCATCGGCGGCAGCCACGCCCAGCGCGAATTGATCGAGGACACCTACCTCGTCGCGCTGATGCGCAGCGGTGAACTCTCCCGCGCCCGCGCCCTGCTCGACGCCCGCCTGCACCGCCGGCCATCCTTGCGCGACAGGCGTTGGCAGGCGGCGATGGGCTAGCTCTGCCACCAAAAAAACACTAGCCTGACGGCAAGTGCCGGCTGGGACAGGCTGGGCGATTTCGACGAATCGCCGTCGGGGTGACGCGGTGGTATTCCAGATGGGTCGGGCAAGGCACACGGGATCGCAGCCAATTTGCGGTTCGATGGTTATCGGACGGAGCTTTTCCCTGGTTCTCTGGCATATGAGCCTTCCGATGCGCCTCCGCCGGCCGGTCCTCGGTGCCGCCCTCATTGCCCTAGCAAGCCCTTGCTTTGCCGAGTCTTCTGCTCCCATTCCTGTCAAAAATCCGCTTGAGCAGCAGAACGCCTTCATTGACCTGCTGGCGCTGATGTCGGGCAAGTGCAAGACGCTCAAAGTCGCCGGGCGCACCTATGCCTGCAAGACGATCGCCTACGCCCATGGCGACAAGGGCCGGGTCAATTTCGCGGTCGCGGTCGACGATCCCACCGACGCAAATCACGTGGTGTCGTTCTCGGGCGAGAACGGCAAACGCGCCGACGACAATTCCTACGAGCTGCCGATCGACCGCATGCTGCTCAACTCCAAGGACCGTCCCAAGGTCGACGGCCTGCCGGTGCCGTCCGAGCAGACCTCCACCGGAATCTGCCGCCAGACCGGCAATTTCGCCGCCAGGAAGGTGAACGACGTCACCTGCTCCGCCACCGACAGCGAAGGCCGGCGCTACGAGCTCTTGTTCGTCTCCGACGGCACGCCGGTCAGCGTGCGCCGCATCCGGCAATCGGCGCCGTCGATCCAGGATCCGTTCAAGTAGCATCCTCTGTTGGCGTCAGCGTGTATGATCGCGGCCATGCTCCGGAGCGACCCATGATGCGCGATCGTCTGTTTCTGCTGCGCCCCGATTTCGAGGACCCGGCCTTTCCGGGCCGGCGCTTCTACTGTTGGCATTGCGCGCTGATCGAGGGCGTGCTGGCCTCCTTCCCGCTGGCGGCCGAACAGCTCGACGTCGCGCGCATTGCGTGGCCGCGCCCGCGACAGGCCGTGATCACGCTGGTCGGCGAAGAGAATCAATCGCTGCCGCTGCTTGTGCTCGCGATTGGGGCAACTTCGCCGCACCAGACCGGCAGCCATCATGGCCGCGCCTTCATCGCCGACAAGGACGCGATCCTCGCCGCGCTCTCCGAGCGCCACGGCTTTCCCGATCCGCATCCGTGAGGGACGTCCGAGCTGGTGGCCTCATTCGGGCGGCATGATGGCAGCGGCACAACAACGCCTACCTTGCGACAATAAATCCGACGACACGCGATCATTCGCGCGAACCGGACGTCACACGCTGCGTCGTTTCGACGCCCGCTCTGGCGGGAACGCGCTGCATGCTCATCTGTTGTCACACGACATTCAACCGGAGTGATGACATGAAGTATCTCTTTGTCGCGATCGCGATCGGTGCTGCGGCGCTTGCCGGCGGATCGGCGGCGAACGCGGCCGATAATTCGAGCGCGAAGCAGAACGCGCAGGACAGCCGATCGACCGACATCAGCGCGCAGCATAGGCACTATTATCACGGCCACCGGCACCATCATCACTGGCGTCATCACCACCATGGCCATTATCGCCCCCATTACCGGAGCTACGGCTATTACCCGCGGCACCACGGCTATTATGGCGGCGGCCCGTACGGATATTACGGCGGTGGTCCCGGCGTAACTTTTAGCTTCGGCGGCGGACGCTGGTGAGACAAATGGCCCGCAGAGATGCGGGCCTTCTTTCTTAGCTCCGCAAGATCACCCCTGCCGTCTCCAGGCCGCTCGTCAGTGCCGCTTCGACCGTGCCCATATCGCGGCCGCGATAGAGCGCTTCGCCGGACAACAGCACCAAGCCGTCGGCGCGGGCGAGTATCGCTTGCGCCTCGCGCGTCCGTGGCGTGGCCCAGGAATAGGCGCCGCGGGCAAAGGGATCGTGCGCCCAATTGCTCGCGGCCGCCGCCACGAGATCGCGCGCGATGTCCTCGCGTGACCGCTTGAAGATGGCGGCGAGCGAATCGAGCCCGGCCTCGATCAGTCCTTTCGAATCGAGATGCGACAGCGCCGCCGTCCGTGGACCGCCGAACCAGCCGGTGAGCAGGGGATGCTGGTCAGGATATCGCGTCCACCACACCGGAATCGCTTCGTCGGACAGCAGGAAGGTCATGTCGGCGAGGTCGTCTTGTCGGTCGCGCCACCATGGCCGCGCGAAGCGGAGCAGGATCTTGATGACGTTGCCGAAGGCGATGTCGTCGGCGGCAGCAAGCCTCGCGCTCACGCTCGCCGGCAGCGCGATCTCGCGCAGCAGCGGCAGCGGCACGGTGAGGATCGCCCGGTCGCAGGCAAGCCCATCACCGCCGGCGCAGCGAACCGCTACGGCGCCGCCCTCTTCCACGATCGCCAACACGGCGCAACCGAGCCGGATCGCAACGCCGCAGGCGCGGCACTCGGCCGCCAGAAAATCGATCAGCGCGCCATAGCCACCATTGATGCGCGCCTGCGGCGAGTGACCGCCATCCATCCACTCCTCGCGCAACGCCAGTGTCGAAGCACGCTCGGGGTCTGCCGCGTCATAGCCCTCGACCATCCGCTCGATCGAATGGCGCAGCCGCGTATAGTCCTCCCCGGCAAAATGGCGGCGCAGGAAATCGGCCACAGTCAGATCGTCCTTCAAGTCCCGCAGCGCGGCTTGCAGCTCCGCCTCATGCGGATCGTGGCGGTCCTCACGCGAGAGGCTTGCGCCGTCAAAGCTCCATTGCGTGCCTTCGATCTCCTGAAGGGACAGCCCGGCTTCGCGCAGCAAAGCCCGCGTGACCGGCGCCTCGCCATGGACGAACTCGGCTCCGCCGTCGGCGGGATAGCCGAATTGCAATGCCGGCAGCGGATTGATGCGCCCGCCGCAGCGCTCGCGCGCCTCCAGGATGGTCACGCGTCTGCCCGCACGCGCCAGCTCCCGCGCTGCCATCAGGCCGGCGGCGCCGGCGCCGACGATGACGATGTGCTCCGATGATTCCGACATGCCGGCGCTTACTTGGCCACGGCCTGCGGCTCGTTCTGGATCAGATAGCGCAGCAGCAGGACACCGCCGCCGAGCTCCCGCGTGCTCTCCAGCGTCATCGCCATGATGGGCGCGCGCTTGTCGCTGTCCGCAGCCGTCGAGTCGAACACGAAGGGCGCACCGCTCGCGCCATCCACTGCTGGGCTGAGGATCAGATTGAATTCGTCGATGAGACCCGCGCGCAGGAACGCGCCATTGGCGACACCGCCGCCCTCGACCAGCAGACGCTTCACGCCGAGCTCACGGCTGAGGATGTCCAGCGTCAGCGCCAGATCGATCTCGGACTTGCCGGCGAAGACGTAGGACACCCCCTCGCCGCGCAGCCCTGCGAGATGCGAATCCGGCACGCTTTCGGCTAGCACGACGACAATTGGATCCCCGCCGATGTCGGCGCGGCCCCAGCCGATCTTGCCCTGCGCATCGAGCACGACCCCAAAGCTTTTCGCATCGCGTCGTGCGAACCAGTTCTCGCGCGGAAATTTCTCGCTCGTCGCGGTCGGATACGGCTTGCCCTTGGCGAATTCCGAGCCAGTAACGCGGCCGATCACCCAGGCGTCGCCGCCGAGCTCGTCATGGATTTTCTCGAACCAGTCCGTGCCCGCACCCTTCGGACGCCAGCGGCTGGGATGCGTGCGGCCATCCAGGCTGGCGTGCATCAGGCAGATGACATAAGGCTTCATGTGATACTCCGGTCTCAGGCCGCCGATCCGCCAGCCAAGGCGCGCTGCTCCGGCCCCTCCGCCTTCGGATTGACGTCGATGCCCTTGTCCGCCTGCCAGCTGCCGGCGAGACGGCGGAGCGGACCGAGATTGGCAAGGCCGTCGGGCGAAACGTCCTCGGGCTCGGTGAAGATGTCGGCGGCAAGAGGGAGCACGGGGGCCTCGCGGGATTGCGAGGAGCAGCAATAGCACGGAGGCGGGAACGCGGCTCGTGCTCAAGTCTCACAATTGCGAATGGACATAGGCGCCACGCGCAGACGGTTGTTGGAAGGACCTTGCCAAGTGAGCGAAGTGGAGCTGAGCCTCCTCAGCCTTAAGCTTTGGTTGGGGCAAAGCTCAATTCTTCAGCTGACGACATCCGTGTGACCACGGAGGTCGGCTGGAAGCGATACCTTTGGTCATCTGTCCCGGCCTCTCACATCGCGCGTGCCAGAACGATCGTGCCGGACAGGATGAGGACCGCGCCCGCCGCATAACTCAATCGCCGGCCGAGCGGCAGCAGTTTCTCAGCGGCGACATAGAGCGCAATGCCGACGACCCAGGCTAGATTCATCGCGCCGCCGACGAACAGCAATGCCATCAGAAACCAGCAGCAGCCGACGCAATAGCTGCCGTGGCGAAGTCCCATCCGCAAAGCTCCGCGCGTGCCGGGCCGCCAATGCCGGCTGAGAAACAGCAGCGGGCTCTCGCAGTAGCGCAGGCACGCATGTTTGAGCGGCGTGAACTGGTAGAGGCCTGCGGCAAGCAGAATGCTGCCGCCGAAGATTGCGCTGGTGCTGGTCATCGCCATCGACAGCAATCCCAAGCGTTCCAACACCGATTGCGCCAGGACCGCAACGACACTGAACCCCGCCCATGTCACGAGATAACCGGCGAGAAAGATCCAGGCATCGATTGCGGCCCGGGATGCAGTCTCCTGCTTGCGCTTGACGGTCGCATACAAGAGAACGGTGGGCGCCGCGCTCGGCGCCATCATCGCGATCATCATCACCCACCACATCACGAACAGCAGCGCAGCGTAGAGTGGCGTCCACGGCATTGGCGCCATGTCCGGCATGGCGGTCATCATCTCGGTGTCCATGCCGGCGCCCCCCGCGAGATAGGCCCAGGCGAGCGCCGCCACTGTGGCGGTCCCGATTGCGACGATCAGCCGGTCGCGCTGAAGTAGGCGTTCCAGCATCAAGCGCCCCCGCATGGACTTTTCCAGGATCGCGATGAGGAGCCGACACCGAGGCCTCGTCTCGATGTCAGCGCCGCATCATGCCGCAATGCCCTCGGGCGTTTGCACGACATTGGCGAGCGAGCTGTGCGTGCCCTGGGTCTCGAACGGGATCGCACCGGTCGAGCGGATGTTGGCGGACGCGATCTCGGCAGCCCTGTGCTCGAATCCCTCGGGCATCACCACCTGGATGCGGTGCGGATCACCCGTCACCGGATTCCTGATCGGCTCGACGTCGGTCTCGAGCACGCCCGTGGCGACGAGTTTTGCGACGCGGCCGTCCTTGTCGAAGGAAAATTCGAAGGGGGCGAAAATCGGATCGTGGATCTTGGTGACGATGAGGCTGACAATCTGAAAAAGCGTACCCTCGGCCGAATGTTTGCCTGAAAAGATATTGAACAACGCCTGGCGCTGTTCCGGCGCGGCGCGTTCGTCGATGATGGGCTGGATTGTCCCGTTGCCTTCATGCAGCGGGCCGGGGAAATCGACCGTGATCGCGAAGCACAGACCGTCGAGCCTGGTTCCTTCGAAATGTCCTTTGGCGATCCGCATGCCGAACATTCCCTTGCAATAGCCCTTGGTCGGCGGCGCATTGAAATCGCAGGGGCAGCCAAACGCGCAGGTGCAATTCTTCATCCATTCGCCTTCGAGACGCCAGTCCGATGCAGCCATGGCACATCTCCCAATGTGAGCGAGGGACGCGGCAGCCGTAGACGAATTTTTTCAGCGTTATGTCGAAGCCTTGCGAGAAAGTGCGAGCGGGATCGAATCCGATCAGAAGGCCGGCATCGCGGGAAAGTCTGTGGCTAGCTGCCATTTACCGTCCTATGGCCAAGAGCATATCAGCTGCAGCCGGGCGCGTACAGCGAACGGATGCGGCAGAGCAGCCGGCTCTTGAGACGTCGAACTGCCACCTTTCAGGCCATCTGCAGCGATGCTGGCTCAGTGCCGCATTGAAGTGGCCCGGCGGAGGTGGCGCTCATTTGCGCAACGCTGGCTTGCTAGACGGTTCGGGCGTCGATGCCGATGCCGACGTTACCCGGCGCCGTGATGAGCGAGAAGGCGGCCTGGCCGCCCAGGACCGAAAAGGGAGAGGTGTAGGTGATGCCAAGAGCAAGGGCGTCCCATGCGCGTTGAGTCCGGTCACAACCGAGCCGCGCGCGCCATTGCTGGTGACGAAATTCTGCGCCGCTCCGGCGTTCGCCTGGAGATGCAGGTAGACCGTCGCATATGCCCAGCCAGGAACGCCCCGCGAGCGCGTAACGCGTGCCGATCTTGGCTTAGTCAGCTTCTTGCTTCAGCGCGGGAAAGCGTAGTTGGTGCCCAGGGGCGGAATCGAACCACCGACACTGCGATTTTCAGTCGCATGCTCTACCAACTGAGCTACCTGGGCGTGCTCCAAGAGAGGGGCCAAAGCCCATCGAGCGGGCGGTTTATAGTGGGCCGAGAGCGGCCTGTCCACCCGGCTTCGCGTGAAGGCTGCGCCGGGCGCGGCCCGGCTGTGTACAAGGTGGGGCAGTGTCGCTGCGGCTGGCGCCTGGCGCTTCCTGAACTTAACAAATCATTGATATTGCTTTCTATTCTACGTCATCCACCTCGTCGTCGCGGCCGGGGATGACGTAGGAGCCCTTCAACCAGCGGTTCAGGTCGACGTCGCGGCAGCGCGAGGAGCAGAACGGGCGGGTGGCCTGCGACTGCGGCTTGCCGCAGATCGGGCAGGTCTTGAGGGGTTTGGCGGGCGTTTTGAGGTGATCGTTCATGGTGTCGGCGCTTACACGAGGTGAAGGAGTTCAACAGCCTGTCAGGAAAACGGGTTCCTCGCGCGGCGGCGCAGGCGTTCGCGCGGCGGGCCGGTGGGGCCATTCTACTGCGCATGGGGTTGTTTCGCGATTTTTCTCGAGGGCGCTGTCGTGCTCACAGCGCGGTGGCGTTGAGCCAGCCGAAGCGGATCGGAAAGCCCTCGCCGCCGAGCAGGGTCGTCGTCTCGTACAGCGGCAGGCCGACTACGTTGGTGTACGAGCCGACCATCTTGACCACGAACGAGCCGGCGATGCCCTGCACCGCATAGCCGCCGGCTTTGCCGCGCCATTCGCCCGAGCCGATATAGGCCTGGATGTCGTCTTCCGACAGGCGCTTGAAGCGGACGCGGGTCTCGATCAGGCGCTGGCGAAAGGCCTCGCGCGGCGTGACGACGCAGATCGCGGTGTAGACACGGTGGTTGCGGCCCGAGAGCAGCCGCAGGCACTGCGCGGCTTCGTCGACCAGATTGGCCTTGGGCAGGATGCGGCGGCCGACCGCCACCACGGTGTCGGCAGAGAGGATGAAGGCGCCGCGCAGCTCATCATCCAGCTGCACCGATTTGAGCGCCGCATCGGCCTTGGCCCTCGCGAGGCGGTTGGCGCAGGCGCGCGGCAGCTCGCCCCGCTTCGGCGTCTCGTCGACGTCGGCCGGCCGGAGCGCGTCCGGCTCGATGCCGGCCTGATTGAGCAGCGCCAGGCGCCGCGGCGAACCGGAGGCAAGTACGAATTTGGGGCGGCCGAGCATCAGGTGATTTGGGGGATGAAGCGGGGTGAATTGCGCGCGGAACCTATCGGAAGGGGGCCGGTTTCACAACCCGGGAACCGGAGGTTTGGTGATTCGAGGTTGCCAACACGCGTGTGCCTGCGCTCTGTGACGCGGGTGTTACGCACGCCGCATGCTATCCGCTCGCCGCACCCACCTTCGCGAACCGCCTGCGGATGCGCATCAAGAGCTGATCGCAAACCTCGCGATAGGCGGCGAGCTTCTGGTCACGGCTGCCTTCGATGGTGGTGGGATCCTGCGTCGGCCAGTATTCGACCTCGGCAGCGAGCGTGCGGGTCAGCTCAAGCGCCTTGTGGTGGGCCTCCGGCGACAATGTGATGATGAGGTCGAAGTTCAGGCCCTCCCAATCCTCCAGCTCCTCGAAGGTCTGCGGCTTGTGGGCGGAGATGTCCTGGCCGAGTTCGGCCATCACCGACACCGCAAATGGATCGAGGTCGCCCTTCCTGGCACCGGCCGACTTCACGTAGAGGCCCTGCGGAAACATGTGCTGCAACAGGCTCTCGGCCATCGGCGAGCGCACGCTGTTCATCGCGCAGGCGAACAGCACCGATTGCGGATCGCGTGCGCGTGGCGGCGCCGCCATCGCGCTTAGCCTTTCCAGTGCAGGACAGTAATGAGCGTGAACAGCCGGCGCGAGGTCTCGAAATCGACCCGCACCTTGCCCTTCAGCCGCTCCTGGAGCGTGCGCGATCCCTCGTCATGGATGCCGCGGCGGCCCATGTCGATGGCCTCGATCTTGTCCGGCGTCGCGGTCCGGATCGCCTGATAATAGCTGTCGCAAATCATGAAATAGTCCTTCACGATCCGTCGGAACGGCGTCAGCGACAACAGATGCGCGACCACGGGCGTGCCGTCCTCGCGGCGAATGTCGAACATCAGGCGGTTGCCGGTGATGCCGATATGCAGCGTGAACGGGCCCTGCCCTTCGGCACCGTCGGGCGCGAACAAATTCTGCTCGATCAGGTCGTAGATCGCGATCGCGCGTTCATGCTCGATGTCCGGCCCGGAACGGCCGATCGAGTCCTCGTCCAGCGTGACGCCGACGATGCGATTGGTCGAGTCGTCCTGTTCGGGCGGCCTTGTCATGACTGATTGAGGCGCAATCCAATCGAGCGCGAATGCGCGTCCAGCCCTTCCGCCTGTCCAAGCGTCATCGCGGCCGGACCTAGCGCACGCAGCTGATCCGGACCGCATTTCAGGATCGAGGTGCGCTTGATGAAGTCGTGCACCGACAGGCCCGAGGAGAACCGCGCCGAGCGCGCTGTCGGCAGCACGTGGTTGGAGCCGCCGACATAATCGCCGATCGCCTCCGGCGTATGCGCACCGAGGAACACCGCACCTGCATTGCGGATCTTCGCGGCGAGCGCATCGGGATCGCTCGTCATGATCTCGAGATGCTCGGCGGCGATCGCGTCCGCGAGCGGGATGGCGCCAGCAATATCCTTCACCATGATGATGGCGCCGAAATCGGCCCACGAGGCGCCAGCGATCGCAGCCCGCGGCAGCGTCTTCAGCTGCGCCGCGACCGCCTTTTCGACCTCGGCGGCAAGCCGCGCGGAATCGGTGATCAGGATCGATTGCGCGCTGGCATCGTGCTCGGCCTGTGCCAACAGATCCGCGGCGATCCAGTCGGCATTGCCGGTGTCATCGGCGATCACCAGCACCTCGGAGGGACCCGCGATCATGTCGATGCCGACCTTGCCGAACACCAGCCGCTTTGCGGCGGCGACATAGGCGTTGCCGGGCCCGACGATCTTGGCAACCGGCGCGATCGTCGCGGTGCCGTGCGCGAGCGCGGCCACGGCCTGTGCGCCGCCAACCCGGTAGATCTCGGTGACGCCGCCGAGATGGGCTGCCGCCAGCACCAGCGGGTTGAGCTTGCCGTCGGGCGAGGGCACCACCATGACGAGGCGCGCAACGCCGGCGACCTTCGCGGGCACGGCGTTCATCAGCACCGAGGAGGGATAGGCCGCGGTGCCGCCGGGCACATAGAGGCCGGCGGATTCGATTGCGGTGTAGCGCCAGCCGAGCTCGACGCCGAGCGGGTCGGTGAAACGTTCGTCCGTCGGAAGCTGGCGGCGGTGATAGATCTCGATGCGGTCGCGCGCGAGCTTCAGCGCGTCCAGCGTCGCGGCATCACAGGCCTTTGTCGCGGCTTCGATCTCGGCGGCGGTGACGCGCAAGGAGGCGGCATCCAGCGAAAGCCGGTCGAATTTTTTCGTGGCCTCGAGCAGGGCCGCATCGCCCCGCTTAGCGACGTCGTCGACGATTGCGCGCGCGGCGGCCTCGACGTCCGCCGAGACCTCGCGCTTGGCGGCGAGGAAGGCCGCGAATCGCTGGTCAAAATCGGCGCTGCTGCGGTCGAGACGAACGGGCATTTGGCTGGGCTTCTGGCTGGTCTTTTGGGGCGGATTGGCTCACCCGACCCTGCTCAATGGCGCGGCGGGGAAGCGGCGTCAACCCTTGGGCCGGGTCGTTTCCCTCCGCTGCCGTCCTGGCTTTCGCCAGGACGACAGCGGAATGCGTTGGCTTGGCATGCCATTCTCACCCCTCGATCCCCGGGCCCGCCCCCAGCGCGTCCGCCCCGAGGTCGGTCAGCTCGCATTCCAGGCATTCGACGTCGAGGCGGATGGCGCCGCCCTGGGCGAACAGAAGCAGGGCACTGCCGCCGGGCTCCTCGTTGCGGCCACCCTGGGGGTGAAACTCGATGCCGACGAGGTCCAGCACCTTGTCCGGTGCGGCGAGGTCGATGTTGCGCGACTTGCAGGCAAGCACGCGGTCGAAGCGGAGCGCGGCGACCAGCCGGCGCGGCTCGGTCTCGCCTTCCAGCGTCTGCTCCCAGTCGAGCCGGCTCATGCCGACGACAAGCCGCTTCTCGCTCTGCCGCCAGATGATGTCGGAGGCCTGGACACGGGCGTCCTGGACATGGGTCGAGATGACAGCGAGATCGTCGGCGTCAAGTGCGATCAGTTTGAGCTGGGGAGACATCGCCGACGCTTCTCCTTCAAGGGCGGACGGGACTCAACGCGCGCGAGCGCCGAACTTTCCGCACCAAACTAACTGCGCGGCGGACTAGAGGCTATTGATATCCTCCGTTTTCAGCATCTTCGCGGATACCTCTGCCGCGCGACGCGGGTCATGGCGCGGTCGATCTGCTCGGCTCGAGGTGACGAGCGATGGTGAGATCCGGCGGAGCACGCGAAGCTTCACTCCCTGAAGAACGCCAGGAGGTCCGCGTTGATGGTCTCGGCGTGCGTGGTCGGCATGCCGTGGGGGAAGCCTTTGTAGGTCTTGAGGATGCCTTTTTTTAACAGCTTGGCCGACAGCGGCGCGGAATCGGCGTAAGGCACGATCTGGTCGTCGTCGCCGTGCATGACCAGCACCGGCACGTTGATCTTCTTCAGGTCCTCGGTGAAGTCGGTCTGCGAGAACGCGACGATGCCGTCGTAATGCGCTTTTGCGCCGCCCATCATGCCCTGGCGCCACCAGTTCTGGATCACCGCTTCCGACGGCTTTGCGCCGGGACGATTGTAGCCATAGAACGGGCCGGCGGGCAGGTCGCGATAGAATTGCGTGCGGCTGGCCGCGAGTTGCGCCTGGAGGTCGTCGAACACGCTCTTCGGCAGGCCGCCGGGATTGGCCGCGGTCTGCACCATCAGCGGCGGCACTGCGGCCAGGATCGCCGCTTTCGCGACGCGGCTCTCGCCGTGGCGCGCGATGTAGTGCACGACCTCGCCGCCACCGGTGGAGTGGCCGACATGGAAGGCGTTCTTGAGGTCGAGATGGGCGGTCAGCGCGGCAAGGTCGTCGGCGTAATGATCCATGTCGTGGCCGTCGGCGACCTGCGCCGAGCGGCCGTGGCCGCGGCGGTCATGCGCGATGACGCGGTAGCCATGCGAGACGAAGAACAACATCTGCGCGTCCCAGTCGTCGGCCGAGAGCGGCCAGCCATGACTGAACACGATCGGCTGGCCCGAGCCCCAATCCTTGTAGAAGATCGCGACGCCGTCTTTGGTGGTGATGGTGGGCATTGCTAGGCTCCTTGAACGATCAGGCAAACGCCATCGGCCTGAAGCGGCGCCAGGCGCCGATGGTGAGCAGCACGAAGAACACCAGCACGATGCCCTGCACCACCGCGAACACCGGACCCGACGGTGGCGCCGGCGGCACGGCGGGCGCGAGCGCGGCGAGCGCCGGCACCTTCAGGAACGACTGGATGACCAGCACGAAGACGTTGAAATAGAGCGAGACCATCGCGGTCACGATATAGACCGGGCGCCAGGCACCTGCGAGCTTCATGCCGTAGAGCGCGATGCACGCGATCGCGAGCAGCAACAGCGAGATGATGCCGATGACGTGCGACGGCAGCAGCTTCTCGAACGGAAACAGGAAGCCGGTCGCGCTGGTCAGGATCGTGAACAGCAGGAAGATCGCGGTGAGGCCCGGCATCGACTTCGAGCCGAGCAGGCCGAACATCACGACGAGGCCCGCGACGATGGCAATCAGGCTGATGACGACATGGATCATCGTAAAGGCGGACAGGCTCAACCCAAGCACCATGACGTCTCTCCTACGTGTCCAGCATTGAGATCAGGCGATTGATATTACGGTCCTCATCGGATTGCCACATGCGATGGCGCCGCACATGCCCCCCGAGCCATGCGCCATCGTGCGAAGTGACAAACGCGTGCTCGGATTTTTTGCAGCGCTGTCACAAACGACAGCAGGTTTTCGACGAACTTGAATCATCTTCGGCAAGAGCGGCCCGCGATATGTGGGCCGCCCTTGCGCGTGGTTCACACTTCCTTGGTGTCGAAGATCAGCAGGTCGGCGCCGCCGCTGGCGAATTTCGGCACGTCGCCCGCTGCCGCCTTGCCTTCTGCGCTGCCGAATGCCGCCTGGATGGCGGCCACGCTGTCGAAAGTGAGAATTGCGACGAGGTGGACTCCGGAAGGACCAGCGGGAGAGCCGACCGGGCCGGTGCTGACCGCGTACTTCTTCAAGCCGGGCAGTTTCTTGGCAAGCGGAATGTGGGTCTCGGCATAATGCTTGTCGAAGGCCGCAGCATCCTTGGGCGTCTTGTAGAGCACGACGAGTTCAGCCATTTAGTCCTCCCTGTGAAACTTGTTGTGTTTAGATCCTCATGGTGAGGAGCGTGCGAAGCACGCGTCTCGAACCATGAAGGCCCGGCTGTGACAGCTGGGCCTCGATCCTTCGAGACGCCGCTGTCGCGGCTCCTCAGGATGAGGGGATAGTCCGCGGGATGTCGCACGATGACAACCCATATTCCGCTTGTCTTCTGCTTGCCTAAAGCGCCGGTTTTGCGGCGTCGCCGAGATAGCCGTGCAGGGAGGCCACGACCTGCGCGCCTTCGCCGATAGCGCCGCCGACGCGCTTGACCGAGCCGGAGCGGACGTCGCCGACGGCATAGACGCCGGGCACGGAGGTCTCGAGCGGCGCCACCAGCCGGCCCTGGTTCTGCTCGGACTGCGCGCCGGTCACGATGAAGCCGCCGCGGTCGAGCGTGACGCCGCAGCCGTCGAGCCAATTGGTGGCGGGATCGGCGCCGACGAACAGAAAGAGATTGCGGATCTCGGCAGAATCCTCGTCATCGGAAAGCCGGCTCTTCCAGCGGATGCGGCGCAGCAGCGAGGCCTCGTCGCCTTCGAGCGCGGTGATCTCGGTGTTGAACATCAATTCGATGTTCGGCGTCGCTTCGATGCGTTCGATCAGATAGCGCGACATGCTGGCGCCCAGGCCGCCGCCGCGGATGATCATCAAGACCTTCTTTGCATGCCCTGACAGGAACACGGCGGCCTGGCCGGCCGAATTGCCGGCACCGACCAGCGCCACCTCCTCGCCGGCGCAGAGCCGCGCCTCGACAGGAGATGCCCAGTACCAGACGCCGCGTCCCTCGAACTTGTCGAGGTTCTCGATCTCGGGCCGGCGATAACGTGCGCCGCTCGCGACCACCACCGCGCGTGACCGCAATGTGTCGCCGCAATCCAGCGCCAGCGCGAACGTACCGGCGCTGCGCGAGCAGTCCAGCGACTTCACCGACATTGGGATCATGATCTCGGCGCCGAATTTCTGCGCCTGGGTGAAGGCGCGACCCGCAAGCGCCTGGCCCGAGATGCCGGTTGGAAAGCCCAGATAATTCTCGATGCGCGCGCTGGCGCCGGCCTGGCCGCCGAAGGCGCGGGTGTCGAGCACGGCGACGGACAGCCCTTCGGACGCCGCGTAGACCGCCGTCGCAAGGCCTGCCGGTCCACAGCCGACGATCGCGACGTCGTAGATGCGGTCATCCTTCGCCCCGCCGATCATGCCGATGGCGCGGCCAAGCGCGGTTTCGCTGGGGTTGCGCAGCACGGTGCCGTCGGCGGTGACGACGAGCGGCCAATCCTCCGGCTCGGGCGAATAGCGCGCGATGATCTCGGCGGCGTCATGCTCGCTATTGGGGTCGAGCAGATGATGCGGCTGGCCGTTGCGGGTGAGAAAGCCTTGCAGGCGCACCACGCCGGCGGAGTTCGACGGACCGATCAACACGGGGCCGCCAATGCCGCCCTGGATCAGGCTGACCCGGCGCAGGATCAGCGCGCGCATGATGCGCTCGCCAAGCTCGGCTTCGGCCACCAGCAGCGCGCGCAGCCGGTCCGGGCGTACCAGCAGCACCTCGACTTCGCTCTCGGCGCGTCCGTCGACCAGCGCCGGCCGTCCCGAGAGCTGGCCGAGCTCGGCGAGGAATTGCCCCGGCCCCTGATCGATCACCGGCGTGACGTGGCCGAGCCCGTCGCGCTGGGTGATGGCAACGTGGCCAGACAGCACGACGAACATGCCGGGCCCGGGCTTGCCGGTCTCGAACAGGAACTCGCCGTCGGCATAGCTGCGGACCTCGCCGAAATGCCTGATACGCGCGATCTCGGCTGATGCCAGCGTCGGAAAGGTCTGCTCGGGACGGGTAAACCGCGAGATCAGCGCGTCGCGGTCGGTTCGTTGCTGTCCGTCCTGCCCCATTGCCACTTCCATGCACTCCAAAATGTTAGCCGTCGGCCTTCAACTGCCGGTCTTGCCGGCGGTCCCCTTACCCAGGGAATCATCATCGTTCTGCGACGGCTCGGTCCTTGCGGCGCGTTCGCGCGCCTGCACCTTCCGCCGCTTCAGGTTTTCGCGCAGCGCCGATTTCAGCCGGTCCTGCCGGGGATCAGCGGCCCGCGTCTTGTCAGTCTCGTCGCTCATCGTGGCCCATCACGTTGTCGGCGGCAGGATGCCACCGAATGACGACATCTCAAGAGGTACAAGAGGCCGGCGCAACGAAGCCAGCGAGATTTGGTCGAATTCGAGGGCGGGACCAACTGGCCAGATGGCGGGGGCTCGCCGGCAGAAAAATCACCCCAAAATCGGTCATTTCTGGGCAATAAGGCCGCCTCGGTCGGACAACCGCGCCGATTTTCTCGATTTGGCAGAGCCGGCAAGCTTGCACATGAGGGGCCCTTGTGGCATCCATCGCCCCGCTTGGCGGGCCCGGTGGCGGCCCGATTCTGTGCCAGCATCTGCTGCCGTAGCTCAGTGGTAGAGCACTCCCTTGGTAAGGGAGAGGTCGACAGTTCAATCCTGTCCGGCAGCACCAGTGTTCCACACATGACAAGGCATTCTCGCGGCTCGATGCGCCCGAGTTTTGCTCTATTCCGTGCCCCTCTTCGGTGAAGAGGGCGCAGGGAAGGCCGAGTGCCGGCTGGCACCCACGGTCCGCTGTGCGAAAGCACACGCAGAAAAACTGCACAGCGGCATACAGGTGAAGCCCAACACACGGCCTTCCCTGCGCAGTGGTTTGACGGCTTATGCCTGCTCTCCCCGGAGCCGAGTTCCTTCTGGCCTCCGTCACCTCGCGAATTGGCGATGCCTCGCGACCCGGTTGGGCTCAAGACATCTCCGCAAGGCTTGACCGTAGCAACGACGGTCAGGACCACACGGTTTTGCCGTACGCAGCAATCCGGCTTCGCCCAAAGGGCTTCGCCGGACAGGGCGCCGTCCGTCCGCACGCAGTCAAGGACCTCACGAGGTTCATCTCGCCCTGGTCTCGCCTAGGCGTGCCCGACGCTGCCGCGTCCACCGCACCCCGGCCCACGTTTCGTTACGACGTACGATCGTCCCTCTCCCCGGGCCGGGATAGGGGAAGAATGCCGCAATTCCGAATTTCGGTAAAGTGGAATATTTTTGCGGCGGGAGATTGACGAGGTTTTGCATGGGGCGGGTGTTTTGCCCGACGGGTAAAAGTTGCAGCGACCCGATATCAGCTTGGCTACGGCGGCTTTCCCTTGAACTTGTACGAGCGACCAACGAATAGACTAGCCAACAGCACTGCAACGATGCCGCCGAAGCCAACCCACGCGCCCCATGGGTTTCGCAAGCGCTGTACCCATCCTACGCACGGTCAATTGTCGTCACGCATTTGCTGTCCCATGAAGCGATCGTCGGCACGGCGCAGCCGTCGGCACAGTTCGCGATTGATGTTCTGGAGGACGATCACGTAGGCGTGGATATCGGCCTTGTAGCAAGCGTAGAGCTTTTGGGCGGTCAGCTCGTACAGCACCGTCGGCCCTTCCGCCACCACCGTGGCGGAGCGATTCTGCATTTCAATCAGCGTCATTTCACCAAAGAAATCGCCAGGCTCCAGAGCGGAAATTGGGATGACGTTCCCCGAATTCGCCCGTTTGCGCACCGCCAGCCGACCGGATTTGACGATGAACATCGAGCGTCCCTGCTCGCCCTCCGCCACGACGGTTGCTCCGGCATCAAAGCGGCGCTCGACCAGCATCGAGATCAGGAGGTCGAGACTCGGTTCCGGGAGACCACCGAAGAACGGCGTGGCGAGCAGGAACGCCTTCAGATCGGGAGCGCTGACAGCCATCGCGCAAGGATACGCCCCGTCGCCATCTGCGGCAAGCAGAGCAGACATCGGCGCTGACGATGCCCGACGTGTTCGCAAGAAGAGGCCAACAAAATATGCGTAGGATGGCTAGCGCGACTTGTCCGCCGCAGCGCAGAGAGCGAAGGCGGTGGCGAAATCCATCAAGCTCGTTCAGTGGCGAAACGTGGCGGATTTCGCAAGTGCTCTACTCATCCTGCGCTCGCCGCCGCGCAACACGCCGCGCACCGTCCGCTTTTCCGGTGGCGTAACCCGGATGGAGTGCAAGCGTAGTCCGGGGCCATTAGCCGCGGACGCAATCCGTTTGACCCCCAAATTCATGGTGATAATGTCGTAATCTGCCGTCTGTCCGGGAGGACACAATGGGATGGTTTGACCGGCTGTTTGGAACGACGTCGGCGCCTACGACCCCACTCTTTGCGAGATTTAGGCGGAAATCACGGGCACCGACTGATCCCGATCTTCTGAAGATCGCCAAAGACCGAAAAGGGCATATTTCGCGGAGAGCCGTGAGAGATGAATATAATCGGCTGCTTCTGGAGAAGTACGCGCACGACAAATCGTGATTTCTAATCACGTCCAGCTCGTGGCGTGGGTAGGGCGACTAGTCCGCCGTAGCGCAAAGAGCCAAGGCGGCAGCGAAGCCCGTCGAGGCTTGCCGATGACGAAGCACAATGGATTTCGCAAGTGCTCTATCCATCCGACGCCTACTGCCGCGCAATGCCCTCTCCGCGCAACGTCCGCTTTCTCCAAACCAGATCAGCCATCACTTTGATGGCCGCCGCGAGAACGAGCGCACAAAGCACAATCTTGGAGGTCGTCTCCATCGTCCCCTCGATCAGCAGGCAATGGGCTACGCTGGCTGCGACGATGACGATCGCGAGGGGAATATGGACGATGCGCCAGGTTCGCAGCCGCAATCCCAGCCGCCGCCGCAAGAGAGCCAGAAGCGCGACAGCGAAGATGGCCCACATGGCGACCACGCCAAAGGGAGAGAACGGCGTCGGCGATGAGAAGGTAAGGGCGTCGATCATGTCGGGCGGACTGGTGATCCAGAGCCCGGCGACATGGATCACCACCGCAAAGGCCAGCGCGCCGCCGATCCAGTGATGGGCACGCCGTCCGCGATAAGCCGATAGCCCCGGCAAATATCCGCCGATCAGCAGGGGCTGAACGAGCACAAGACCGAGGGCGACGATCCCTGCGAAGCCGGCGAGGATGTAGACCGGACCGCGCCAAGCGAGCAGGTCGCTTCCTGCTGCGGCGGCGATCGGCACGCAAATGGCCAAGGCAAGGGCCACCCAGATCAGGGTCGCCCGGGCCGATTCCCATCCCTTCATTTGCAATTCGCGGCTCAAGCCGGCTGCAGGACGAAGTGCGCCTCGAGGCTGGTTTCCTTTGCGCTCCGCATCACCGGACGCAGAAAGACGGTTTTGAACTCGCCGCTGTCATAGGCGAGGTGACCATGCGGCTGGCCGAAGATGGGAATGATCTGCGGCATCTCGAGCCGGAACTTGCCGTCCTTGTCGGTGAGCGTGGCGCCATGACTCTGCGGCTCGTGCTCCTGCCCCTCGACGGTGTGCGCCCAGATCTGGATGCGCTGCCCGGCGAGCGGAGCCCCGTCGCCGGCGCGGCGCACGGTACCGCTCATCCAGAAGCCGCCCTTTCCGATCCGCTCCACGATCGCCGCGCCCTTGCGGTAGTTGTTCGCCCCGCCCGACATCGACTCGGTCGGCGCGAGGCCTTCGGCACGGGCGGGCAACAGCAGCCCGGAAACTCCGCTCGCCAAAACCCCGGTTGCGAGCACCGAGCCGCCAGCGGCGAGGAGGTTGCGGCGGTTGAGTACGACCGTGGTCATGTCAGTTCCTCCTGGCAACCGAGCAGTGCTCCGGCAATCTATAACAACAGGCGCAGAACGCCCAGTTGCGACGAAGGGCGCCATAGGTCGCAATAACAGTGTTGTGAACGGGCAGCGCGGGCTGCAGCGTCAAGGATGCGCTGCTCCGTCAAGATCCAAGTCGCGACAGGTTCGAGCAGCATTCCTATCCCTGGTCCCCTATATGTGAGGTCCCCGCGCACACGCGCCCTTCACGGGTACCACACATGATCCCCTTCTCCGTGCTCGACCTCGCGCCCATCCGCCAAGGTGGCGACGCCGCGCAGGCGTTTCGCAATTCGCTCGATCTCGCCCGGCATGCGGAGGCTTGGGGCTACAAGCGGTTCTGGCTGGCCGAGCATCACAACATGACGGGGATCGCAAGCGCGGCGACGTCGGTGGTGATCGCCCATATCGCGGGGGGAACGAAAACCATCCGCGTCGGGTCCGGCGGGATCATGCTGCCGAACCATTCGCCGCTGGTCATCGCCGAGCAGTTCGGCACGCTGGAATCGCTCTTTCCCGGCCGGATCGATCTCGGCCTCGGGCGGGCGCCGGGCACCGACCAGTTCACAGCAAAGGCGCTGCGGCGCGACCTTGCGACGGCTGCGGAGAACTTTCCGCACGACGTGCTGGAATTGCAGGCGCTGCTCGGCGATGTGCAATCGAACCAGGCGATCCGCGCGGTGCCGGGCGTGGGCACGAAGGTGCCGCTGTGGATCCTGGGATCGAGCACTTTTGGCGCGCAGCTTGCGGCGATGCTGGGCTTGCCGTTCGCGTTCGCCTCGCATTTCGCGCCGCAGATGATGATGCCGGCGCTGCGCGAATATCGCGCGCGCTTCGAGCCCTCGGCGCAACTCGACAAGCCTTACGCGATGATCGGTGTCAACGTGTTTGCCGCCGACAGCGACGCCGAGGCGCAGCGCATGTTCTCATCGCTGCAGCAGCAGTTCATCAATCTGCGCCGGGGCACGCCGGGCCCGCTGCCGCCGCCGGTCGACCACATGGACGCGTTGTGGTCGCCGGCGGAGAAGGCCGACGTCGGCCAAGCGCTGTCCTGCTCGGCGGTCGGCTCGCCCAGAATCGTGGAGGAGAAGCTGAAGGCGCTGATGGCCGAGACCGGCGCGGACGAGCTGATGACGACGGGCCAGATCTACGACCACGCCGCCCGGCTGCGCTCGTTCGAGATTGCGGCCGAGGTGCGGGAACCGCTGGCAGGGCAGAAGGGAGCGTGAGCGCGTTGGGCCTTGATGTGCTGGAGGCTGACCGTGAGCTGGCCGAACGCGAACTGCCCCATCGCCATCCTCGCCGCGATGCCGGCGCAGGACGCGCGAAAGATCGTCGCGGCCAACGAGAAGAGATTCGAAGCCTACCAGACGCGGAGATCTTGCTGCGCGAGGCCGGGATCATCGAGCGATCCGGGGGTTAGAGGCGCTGTCAATGGGCTGACGCAGCGCTTCTTTTTGTGGCACAAGGGCGGCCTCCGCCGATCGACCAACGAGGCCACGCATGCCCGCGCCAAAGCCGCCTGCCTTCGAGACCCTGAGCCTGCATGCGGGCCAGCATCCGGATCCCGTAACCGGCGCCCGCGCCGTGCCGATCTACCAGACCACGTCCTACGTGTTCCAGGATTCCGATCACGCCGCCGCGCTGTTCAACCTGGAGCGCGCCGGCCACATCTATACGCGCATCTCCAATCCGACCACCGGTGTGCTGGAGGAGCGGCTCGCGGCGCTCGAAGGCGGTGTCGGTGCGATCTGCACCGCCAGCGGCATGGCCGCGCTGCATCTGGCGATCGCGACACTTTTGAACGCCGGCGACCACATCGTGGCATCGAGCTCACTCTATGGCGGCACCATCAACCTGCTGGCGCATACGCTGCCGCGCTTCGGCATCACCACCAGTTTCGTCAAGCCGCGCGATCTCGACGCGTTCCGCGCCGCGATCGGGCCGAACACGAAGCTCGTGATCGGCGAGACCATCGGCAATCCCGGGCTGGAAGTGCTCGACATTCCCAAGGTCGCGGCGATCGCGCATGAGGCAAAAATTCCGCTGCTGATCGACAACACCTTCGCCACACCCTATCTCAGCCGCCCCATCGAGCTCGGCGCAGACATCGTCATGCATTCGGCGACCAAATGGATCGGCGGACACGGCATTGCGATCGGCGGCGCCATCGTCGACGGCGGCCGCTTCGACTGGCGCGGCTCGGGCAAGTTCGGCGCGCTGACCGAGCCCTATGGCGGCTATCACGGCATCGTCTTCGACGAGCAGTTCGGCACCGCGGCCTTCATCATGCGCGCGCGCACCGAGGGCCTGCGCGATTTCGGCGCATGCCTGTCGCCGACCAACGCGTTCCAGCTGCTTCAGGGCGTCGAGACCCTGGGCGTGCGTATGGACCGGCACATGCAGAACACGCATCTCGTGCTGGACGCGCTGAAAGCCAACAAGGCCGTCGATTGGGTGCTGCATCCCTCGCTGGAGAACCACCCGGACTTTCAGCTCGCAAGGGCGCTGCTGCCGCGCGGTGCCGGCTCCATCGTCTCCTTCGGCATCAAGGGCGGCCGGCCCGCCGGGCGCACGTTCATCGAATCACTGCGCATGATCAGCCATCTCGCCAATGTCGGCGATGCCAAGACCTTGGTGATCCACCCCGCCTCGACCACGCATCAGCAGATGGACGCCGAGCAGCTCAAGGCCGCCGGAATCGGCGAGGAGCTGGTGCGGCTCTCGGTCGGCATCGAGACGGCAAGCGACATCATCGACGATCTCAACCAAGCGCTGCGCATCTCGCAAAAGGTCTGACGCCATGAAGCTTTCCGTCAACGGCACCGACGTGTTTGTCGCAACCGGCGGCCGCGACTTCGACAAGTCGCTGCCCGCGGTCGCCTTCATTCACGGCGCCGGCTTCGATCATTCGACCTGGGCGCTGCACACGCGCTGGTTCGCCCATCACGGCTTTTCCGTGCTGGCGCCAGACCTGCCCGGCCACGGTCGCTCGGCCGGGCCGTCGCTGTCGACCATCGCCGAGATGGCCGACTGGACCGCGGCGCTGCTGGATGCGGCCGGCGCCGCGAAGGCGCAACTGATCGGCCATTCCATGGGCTCGCTGATCTCGCTGGAGACGGCGGCGCGGCATCCGGACAAGGTTTCCGCGCTGAGCCTGATCGGCACCGCCGCGACCATGACCGTCGGCCCGGATCTGCTCAAAGCCGCCGAAGCCAATGACCAGGACGCCGTCGACATGGTCTCGATCTGGGGTCTCGGCTTCAAGGCCGAGCTCGGGGGCAGCCTCGCGCCGGGCCTTTGGATGCATGGCGGCGCGCAGGCCGTGTTGAAGCATTGCGACCCGGGCGTGCTGTTCGGGGATCTGTCGGCCTGCAACGGCTATGCGAATGCACTTGCCGCGGCTGCGAGCGTGAAGGTCCCGACCACGCTGATTCTCGGCGAGCGGGACATGATGACTCCCGCGAAAGCCGGCAAGGCGCTGGCGGCGGCGATCCCGCATGCGAAGACCGTCATCGTGCCGGGCGCAGGGCACATGATCATGGCCGAGCGTCCCGACGAACTGCTGGCGGCGCTGAGGAACTGAAAAGGATCAATCGTCCGGGTTATGCGTTGCGGTGAGACATCCCTGTCATCTCGAAGGGAACTCGACTCATGCCAAGACAGGAAATCATTCGCAAAGCGAAGCAGGACAAGCGCGCCGGCAAATCTGCGAGCACGCAGGCCGGCGAATTCGTCAAGGACGAGATCGACAAGATTCGTAAAGGCAAGCACGGCGCACGCTCGACAAAGCAAGCCATTGCCATCGGCCTTTCCGAGGCACGCCGCGCCGGCGTCGATCTGCCGCCGCCGCGCAAGGGGCGCACCAAGAAATCGACGCGCCGCAGCGCCAAATATGCCTATGAGGTCGGCCAGGGCAAGCGCACCCCGAAGCGCCGGCCGCGCGTGTCGCGCGCCGTGGAAAATGTCCTGAAGAAGGAGCCGCGCTCAACGGCGTCGCGCAGCGCGCTGTCAAAACAGGCCAAAAGCGCCGCGAGCCGGCGAACCGCGGCGTCACGTTCGGCCGCTGCGCGGAAAGCGAGCCGCACCAAGGGCGCCAAGACCCGCTCCGCCGCCGCCAAGAAGGCGGCGCGCACCAGGGCGCGGCGGCGGCGCTAAATTCATGTAGCGGCCTTTTGACTTGAATGGCAGTGGCCGACGTCCGGCGATCCCGCTGTGATCGGATCGGAGTTTCTCATGACAGACAGTCTGAAGGGGCGCACGGCGCTCGTCACCGGCGGCTCGCGCGGAATTGGCGCGGCCGTCTGTCGCGCCCTGGCCGAGGCCGGTGCCGCCGTAGCGATCAACTGCCGCGAGCAGATCGGTCGGGCCGAGCAGCTGGCAGGCGAGATCGGCAAGCAGGGCGGCCGCGCCATCGTCGTCGCAGCCGACGTCTCGCAGCGCGAGGCCGTGACCGGCATGGTCGAGCGCGTCACGGCCGGACTCGGACCGATCGACATCCTCGTCAACAATGCTGGCATCGCGATCACGCGCGGCCTCGATGATCTCAGCGAAGACGATTTCGACCGGACCATCCTGGTCAATCTGAAATCCGTGTTCCTGTGCACGCAGGCCGTGCTGCCGTCGATGCGCTCCCGGAAGTGGGGCCGCATCGTCAACATCTCCTCCGGGGCTGCGCGCGGTGCCGGCTCGATCGGCCCGCACTACAACGCGTCCAAGGCCGGCATGGAAGGCCTCACGCGAGGTTATGCCGCGCGGCTGGTGAAGGAGGGCATCACCGTCAACGCGGTGGCGCCGTCGCTGATCGAGACCGACATGATGAGCGGCCAGCAACAGCTCGTCAGCCGCATCCCGCTCGGCCGCTTCGGCACGGCGGAGGAGGTGGCGAAGGCAGTGATGCTGCTGGTCGACAATGCCTACATGACGGGTCAGACCATCGCGCTGAGCGGCGGCATGGCGTTCAATTGAGGTGAGCCGCCGCCGCGGACTCGTTCTTCCCTTCTCCCCTTGTGGGAGAAGGTGGCATAGGCGGCCTTCGGCCGCCGTTCTCAAGAACGTCGAAGCGAAGCTTCGGCTATGGCGCCGGATGAGGGGTATCTGTCCGCGAGATCAGCTGTGAGAGGGTCGCTCGCGGAGAGATACCCCTCACCCGTCTCGCCGCTATCGCGGCGAGCCACCCTCTCCCGCAAGGGGAGAGGGTAAGAAAAGTCACCACATCGTCGCTGCGGCTCGCGCGGGCCAGGCGCGGTCGTACTCCGCGCCGCCGACCTTGTTCTCGCTCATCTCGGCCAGGATCTGGCCGGGCGTCGGCAGGGTCTTTGGGTCGACGCGCCTGTCGGGATTCCAGAGGTCGGCGCGGACGATGGCGCGGGCGCATTGGAAGTAGATCTCGTCCACGCTCATGACCATGACGCTGCGCGGCGCCTTGCCTTCGACCTTGAACGAGGCCAGCAGTTCGGGATCAATCGAGAGATGGGCGCGGCCGTTGGCACGAACCGCATTGCCGGAGCCGGGAATCAGGAACATCAGCGACACCCGGGGATCGCGCACGATATTGCGCAGGGAATCGACCCGATTGTTGCCGCGGCGATCGGGCAGCATCAGTGTCTTCGGGTCATGAATGCGGACAAAGCCAGGGAGATCGCCGCGCGGCGAGCAGTCGATGCCCTCCGGCCCGACCGTGGCGAGCGCCGCGAACGGCGCCTTCTCGATGTAGATGCGGTAGAGTGGCGTGACATGGTCGGCGACTTTCACGGTCGAGGCATCGTTGGTGACGCCGTAGATGGCCTCCAGCTGTTCAACCGTTTCGATCACCGACATTCTTCCACTCTCCTGATCGTGCCCGCCATTACTCATGCCAGCCTTCATTCCTGATCACGCGCACGAGCTGTCGGCTGTGATACTCCGCGCTGCCGGCGTTGAGGATGGTGATGTCGGCAAGCGCCCGCGCGTCATCGACACTGCGCGACAGCCGCGCCGCGATATTGCCGTCGCTGTGCCGCGCCCGCGCGGCAAGCCGCTGCGCCAGCACGTCCGGCGGTGCGGTGATCGCGACCACCACAACATTTGCATAGGCTTGGCGCAGCGCGCCGATGACCGTGCGCGAGACGTTGACGACCACCGTGCGTCCGGCACGGATATCGTCGTTGATCTCGAGCGGCAGTGCGTAGGAATGCCCGTGCGCCTGCCAGTGCATGGCGAAATCGCCATGCTGCTGACCGCGGCGGAATTCGTCAGGGGCGAGCGTGAGATTGTCTTCGGCAGCGGAGGATTCCCGCGTCACAAGGCGGCGTGGAAAGACGATGTCGTGATCCTCACTGCACGCCGCCCGCGCCAGTCGCAAAAGCGTGTCCTTGCCGGCGCCGCTGGGACCGACCACAAGTACTAGCCGCCCGGGTCCGATCGCGCCCGCTGCCTCCTGCGCCATGGCCGCGGTCTCGCTCATGCGACACGACTCCCTTCGCGCCAGACGCTGCGCACGACGGGGACGCTGCCGGCAACATGCACGCGGATCAGGTCGGCGCGCTTGCCGACCGCGATCTCGCCGCGATCGGTGAGTCCGACCGCATCGGCAGGCGCTTTGGTCACGGTGCGGATCGCCGACGGCAGATCGATCGCCGGCACATGCTCGGGCAGCTGCAGCGCACCCATCAGCAGGCTCGACGGAATGTAATCCGACGACAGGATATCGAGCAGGCCTTCGCGGGCGAGATCGACCGCGGCGATATTGCCGGAATGCGAGCCGCCGCGCACGACGTTGGGAGCGCCCATCAGGATGTCGATGCCGGCGTGATGCAGACCGCGCGCGGCCTCGAGCGTGGTGGGGAATTCCGCCACCGCGACACCGTCGCGCACGGCATCGGCGACGTTCTCCTCGGTGGTGTCGTCATGGCTTGCGAGCGGGATCTTGTACGCATGCGCCAGCGTCACGATCTCGCGCATGTTGGTCGCGGCATAGGCCTTCTGATAGGCAAAGCGCTTCGCGAACAGTTCGTCGAGCTCGGCGTCGGTCTTGCCGCCGCCCTTGCCGCGATAATAGTCGCGCAGCTTGACCTCGTCGCGAAACTGGCGCTGGCCCGGCGTGTGATCCATCAGCGACATCAGCTTGACGTCGGGCCGGTCGATCAGCTCCTTGGCCTCCTCGACGACGCTCGGCATCGGGATTTCACAGCGCAGATGCAGGAAATGGTCGGCGCGCAAGAGGCCGGCATCGCGCGCGGTCGTGATCGCGGCGGCGAGCACGCCGGCGCGGCCATCGACTTCCTCCGCGCCGTCCTCGCGCCAGACCCGGAGCGAATCGAACACGGTGGTGATGCCCGAGGTCGCGAGCTGGCCGTCATAGGAGATGACAGCGGCGACCGGATTCCAGAACACCTTCGGTCGCGGCACGTAATGCGCTTCGAGATGGTCGGTGTGAAGCTCGATCAGGCCGGGCATGACGAGGTCGCCGCCAGCATCCTCGGCGTCGGCGGGCGCCCTGCCCTCGCCGATCTCGGCGATGCGTCCGTCGACCAGAGCAAGCCAACCCTGATCGATCACCCGGTCAGCCAGCACGATCCTGGCGTTGGCGATGACGGTGTCCTTCGGCTTGGCGTTCATGTCGATTTCCTTCAGGCCGCGGCGGCGAAGCTGGTGACATCGACGATGCGGTCGGCAATCAGATGCCGGATTTCATCGTCATGGACAATGGCGACCATGGCGACGCCCTGGCGTTTTTTCTCAGCGATCAGCTCGACCGCCACAGTGCGGTTGGCGGCATCGAGCGAAGCGGTCGGCTCGTCGAGCAGCAGGATCGGCAGATCCGAGATGAAGCCGCGCGCGATGTTGACGCGCTGCTGCTCGCCGCCGGAGAAGGTCGCGGGCGGAAGCTGCCACAGCCGCTCGGGAATATTGAGACGATGCAGGAGCGCGCCCGCGCGGGCTTGCGCTTCCGGGCGCGCCAGGCCGTTCACGATCAGAGGCTCGGCGACCACGTCGATGGTCGCAACGCGGGGCACCGCGCGGAGGAACTGGCTGACATAACCGATGGTCACGCGGCGGACATTGAGCACCTGCCGCGGCTCGGCGACGGCAAGATCGATCAGCGCGCCGCGGTGGCGGATGCCGATGCGGCCGGAATCGCAGCGATAATTGCCGAAGATCATCTTCAGGATCGACGACTTGCCGGCGCCTGATGGCCCCGAGAGCACGACGCATTCGCCGGGATCGACATGGAACGTCACGCCGCGCACGACCGGCAATTCGATGCCGCCTTGCAGGTGCATCGTAAAGGTCTTCCGGGCGTCGGTGATGTCGATCATGGCAGTCATTGCAAGGCTCATGCTGGCAGGCTCATGGCGGCAGAATCGAGGAGACGAGGAGTTGCGTATAGGGCTCGCGCGGATCATCGAGCACCTGATCGGTGAGGCCGGTCTCGATGACGCGGCCGCCCTTCATCACCATCACGCGGTGCGACAAAAGGCGTGCCACCGCGAGATCATGCGTGACGATGATGACGGCGAGGTGCAGCTCGGCGACCAGGCTGCGCAGGAGATCGAGCAGGCGCGCCTGCACGGACACGTCCAGGCCGCCGGTCGGCTCGTCCATGAACACCAGCCGCGGCTCGGTGACGAGATTGCGCGCGATCTGGAGCCGCTGGCGCATGCCGCCGGAATAGGTGCGCGGCGCATCGTCGATGCGCGCGACGTCGATCTCGACGCGCATCAGCCAGTCGGAGGCGGTGTCGCGGATACGGCCGTAATGATTCCATCCCACCGCCATCAGCCGCTCGCCGACATTGGCGCCGGCCGAGACCGCCATGCGCAGACCTTGCGCAGGATCCTGATGGACATAGCCCCAGTCGGTGCGGAACAGAAAGCGCCGCTCGGCCTCGCCGAGCGTCGTAAGATCGCGGGCGACGCCGTCGCGCATCCGGTAAGAGACCCGGCCGGCGCTCGGCGTGAGTTGACCCGACAGCATTTGCAGCAGCGTCGACTTGCCCGAGCCGGATTCGCCGACGATCGCCAGCACCTCGCCGGGATAGAGCGCAAAGGACACCTCTCGGCACGCGGCAATGCGGCCGAAGGACTTGCTGAGCGACTCCGCCACCAGTAGCGGCTGGTCGCTTTCGAGCGTATCGAGTTCAGCCATGTGAGCCCGCCTTCTCCTTGTACGGTGCGGCGCTCAGGCTGCCGTGATGGCCGGCGGCCTGCCGGCCCTCGCAATAATCGGTGTCCGAGCAGACGAACATCCGACCGCCCTTGTCGTCGGTGACGATCTCGTCGAGATAGGAGTTCTCCGCGCCGCACAGCGCGCACGGCGCGTTGAAACGGTACGGCTCAAACGGATGATCCTCGAAATCCAGCGACACGACTTTCGTGTAGGGCGGGATCGCGTAGATGCGCTTCTCACGGCCGGCGCCGAACAATTGCAGCGCGGCACAATTGTCCATCTTGGGGTTGTCGAATTTCGGCGTCGGCGACGGGTCCATCACGTAGCGCGCGTTCACCTTGACCGGATAGGCATAGGCAGTCGCGATATGGCCGAAGCGGGCGATGTCCTCATAGAGTTTGACATGCATCAGGCCATATTCGGCGAGCGCATGCATGCGCCGCGTCTCGGTCTCGCGCGGCTCGAGGAAACGTAGGGGTTCAGGGATCGGCACCTGGTAGACCAGCACCTGATTTTCATGCAGCGCGGTCTCAGGAATGCGGTGGCGCGTCTGAATCACGGTTGCCTCGTCCGTCGCCGTCGTGGTGGCGACGCCCGCCGTCTTGGCGAAGAACTTTCGGATCGAGATCGCGTTGGTGGTGTCGTCGGAGCCCTGGTCAATCACCTTCAGCACGTCCTCAGGTCCCAGGATCGCCGCCGTCACCTGCACGCCACCGGTACCCCAGCCATAGGGCATCGGCATTTCGCGGCTGGCGAACGGCACCTGATAGCCGGGGATCGCGATCGTCTTGAGGATCGCACGGCGGATCATCCGCTTGGTCTGTTCGTCGAGATAGGCGAAATTATAGGCGGGCGCGTTCATTCCGCGGCCTCCTTCATGGCATCGGGCGCATTGGCCTCGGCAAACTCCTGGCGCAGCTTGCGGAGCAGGCCGAGCTCGGACTGGAAGTCGACATAATGCGGCAGCTTGAGATGCTCGACGAAGCCGGTCGCCTGCACGTTGTCCGAATGCGACATCACGAACTCCTCGTCCTGCGCGGGGGCACGCACCTCCTCGCCGAGCTCGCGAGCGCGCAGCGCCCGATCCACCAGCGCCATCGACATGGTCTTGCGCTCACTCTGGCCGAAGGCGAGGCCATAGCCGCGGGTGAAGCACGGCGCTTCCGTCGCCGAGCCCTTGAACTGGTTGACCATCTGGCACTCGGTGAGCTCGATCGAGCCGAGCGGCACGGCGAAGCCGACGTCCTCGGCGAAAAATTCGACATCGACCTCGCCAAAGCGGATCTCGCCGGCAAAGGGATGGTTCCGGCCGTAACCGCGCTGGGTGGAATAGCCCATCGCCAGCAGAAAGCCTTCGTCACCACGCGCCAGATTTTGCAGGCGCAGGTCGCGGTCCGCCGGAAAATTCAGCGGCTCGCGGGTGAGATCGCCGACGCTGGCGCCGTCCTCGGCCTGCGGCGAGGACTCGATCAGTCCGTCGCGGCCAAGAATATCCGTCACGCGCGGCGTGGGTGCCGTTGATGCTTCCGCCGTCACTGGCGCTTCCGGCACAACGCCTTTTGCGAGCGAAGGATCGAGCAGGCGGTGGGTATAGTCGAAGGTCGGCCCGAGGATCTGGCCACCTGGAATATCCTTGAAGGTCGACGACACTCGCCGCTGCACGCGCATCGCGCCGGTGTCGACCGGCTCGCTCGCGCCAAAGCGCGGCAGCGTGGCGCGGAAGGCACGGACCAGGAAGATCGCCTCGATCAGATCGCCCCGCGCCTGCTTGATCGCGAGCGCGGCGAGCTCGCGGTCATAGAGCGAGCCCTCGCTCATGACGCGGTCCACGGCGAGGCCGAGCTGCTCCGAGATCTGATCGAGCGTGACTTCCGGAACGCTTGGGTCACCGCGCCGCGCGTTTGCAAGCAGGAGATGGGCGTTCTCGATGGCGCGTTCGCCGCCTTTGACTGCGACATACATGCGGTCAGCTTTCCTTGTTCGCGACGCGGGTGGTGCGCGGGATCGCAACCACCGCATCATCGGCAACCAGCACCACATCGAGGCCGCGCGGAAACAGCGCCTCGTTGAACCGCAGGCGCTCGAACAGATCGAACGGCTTGATCGACGCCTGGAGCGTCGTGGAGCCATCGATGCCGGGGCCGCGCAGCTCGACGCTGCGTCCCGAGCCCAGACTATCGACCTGAAGGATCAATGTGGTCGAGCGATCCGGATATTCGTTGGTGCCGAGCGCGAAGCATTCGAGCGGCGGCAGCGCCGCACCGTCGCTGATCAGCGCAAAGCTGGCGATCGAAGTGTCCTGCACCACCGGCGCGCCAGTGTGGAACTTGAGCCATTTCATCACGTCGGAATTTTCTGCCATGCGCGCATCGAGCCAGAGTGGCGTGTCGTGATCGAACAGCGTCAGCGCGATCGCGGCGGTGCCGCGCATCATCGTATGAAGCGCTCCGGCTGTCGGGACGATGCGCTGGACCGAACCCGGCCGCGCCATCGCATCCATGACCGAACGAAAGGTCGATTGCGCCGACAGAACCCTGTCGGCGAAACCCGGCGGCAGTTCTGCAATCGTGGTCATGATCTCACCCCTCACCGCGCACCATGGTGTAGAAATCAACCTTCGTCGCGGCAGTCTTCGCCGCTGCCTGCTGGCGCCTCGTCATAAGCTGCTCGCGCAACGGCGCGATAATTTCGCGCTCGACGGCTGCGCCAAAATCGCTGGACTGCACCAGCGCGTCGCACAGCGCGATCAGCCGCGCCTTCTCGCTATCGCGACCGAGCGTGTAGCCGAAGCCGACCTCGCCACTGGCAAGCCGGACCGCCGCACGCGACACCGTGGCTTCGCCGAGGTTGAACGGTGCGCCGTCGCCGCCGACCCGGCCGCGCAGCATGACGAGACCGTTTTCGCCTTCGCGCAGATTTTGATGGGCCGGCAGGGCGAGTGCGCGGAGGCGGGCGGCGATCTCGCCCGCCTCCGCGTGCGCCAGCACGGCCATCGCGGCCTTGCGCTGGGCTTGCTGGTTATTCTGCTGGGTCACCAAATCCACCGAACTTGCCGATTCTAAGTTGTCTATGATAATAGACAACTTCATAAAGGAGCGCCATGACTGTTTCGTGACAAAGGCGTGATTTCTGAGCTAGGCTGACCAGCGATATGAGCATGCAAGACACTGCATCGTCGGGCGTCGCGCTGTGGCGCCTCGTCGCCGACGGCATCGAGCGCGGTATCGCCGACGGCCGCTTTGCCGCCGGCGACAAATTACCGGGCGAGATGGAGATCGCGGAAACCTACCGCGTGAACCGCCACACCGTGCGGCGCGCGCTGGCCGCGCTGGCCGAGCGCGGCCTGGTCCGGGCCGAGCGCGGCAGCGGAACCTATGTCGAGGCGCAGAGGCTGGCCTATCCGCTGCGCTCGCGCACCCGGTTCTCCGAGATCGTCGGCGCCGGCGGCCGCGAGCCGCGCGGCCAGTTGATCGAGACCTCCGATGACGTCGCGACCCGGGAGCTGGCGCGCGAGCTCGGCTTGAAGGCCGGCGCGGCGCTGCTGCGGATCGAGGCGATCCGCCTCGCCGATCGCACGCCGATCTGCGTCTCCACCACCTGGCTGTCGGCTGAGTTGTTTCCGGGCGCAGGCGCCGTGTTCGCCGCGACGCGCTCGATGACGAAGTTGCTGGAGCACTACGGCATTCGCGACTACCGCCGCGGCGCGACCCGGATAACGGCCGGCATCATCGACGCGACTGACGCCGCCCGGCTCGATCTTGCACTGGGACGACCGATCCTGGTGGTCGATGCCACCGACCACGCTCTCGACGGCAAGCCGCTGGTGACCAAGCACTCGCGGTTTGCAGCAGAGCGGGTGGAGTTTTTGGTGGACAACGGGTGAGCTGCCGCCCTCTTCCCCTCTCCCCTTGTGGGAGAGGGTGGCTTGCCGCGCAGCGGCGAGACGGGTGCGGGTTCTCTCCGCGAGTGCGGCTCTCATTTGAATGCGCGGAGACGGCCATTATCCGGCGCTTCGCGCCCCCTTCTCCCACAAGGGGAGAAGGGAAGAAGACTGCGGCCGTTAAGCGATAGCCCTTCGTCCGATAATCGCAAAGCGCAGCTTGCCGGAAATGAAATCGATCGCGGCAACCGCGACCAAGATCATCAGGATCAGGAACGACACCTTCTGCCATTCCAAGACGCGGATCTGCTCGGCGAGCTGGAGGCCAATGCCGCCGGCGCCGACGATGCCGATGATGGTGGCCGAGCGGGTGTTGGATTCGACGAAATAGAGCACCTGGCCGGCGATGACAGGCAGGACCTGCGGCAGCAGCCCGAAGCGGATCTCGTGCAGCGCGCTGCCGCCGGAGGCGCGGATGCCCTCGACCTGCTTCTGGTCGGCGCCCTCGATCGCCTCCGAGAACAGCTTTCCGAAGGCGCCGAAATCCGACACGGCGATGGCGAGCACGCCGGCGAACGGGCCGAGCCCGACCACATTGATCCACACCAGCGCCCAGATCAGCGTGTCGACGCCGCGGATCGAATCCAGCAAGCGACGAACGGGAAAGCGCAGGATCTTCGACGGCACCACGTTGCGCGCGGCCAGCAGGCTCACCGGCAGCGCGAACAGCGCCGCCAGCGTCGTGCCGAGTAGCGCGATCGACAGCGTCTCGCCCAGCGCCTTCAGATAGACCGGCAACGAGGAGCCGGGATCGGGCGGGATCATCATCAGGCTGATCCAGCCGAGCTGGCTGAGGCCTGCGAGGAACCGTGACGGCGAGAAATCGAGATCGACCAGACCATAGATCAGGATCGCGAACGCCGCGACGATCATCGCCGGCGTTGCAAGCCGCGCCGAGGCCGGCCGGTTGAACACATCGGGGTAGCGGGCGCGGATCTCTCGCGTCTCGACTTGCTGCGGCCCGGTCACGTCCGCGCCTCCTTGCCGAACAGCCGGCCGCGCAGCCATCCGGTGGTGATGTCGATGATGAAGACGGTCACGATGATGGTGACCAGGATCGCGCTGACGTCGGAGTAATAGAACTTGCGGATGGCAACGACGAGCTCCTGGCCGATGCCGCCGGCGCCGACGAAGCCCATCACCGAGGCTTCGCGCACGTTGATCTCGAAGCGCAGCAGCGCGTAGCTGGCATAACTCGCGGTGACCTGCGGCACGATTGCAAAGCGCATGCAAGACAGCCAGCTCGCCCCGGTCGAGCGGATGCCTTCGACCGGCTTCATGTCGGCGTTCTCGACGATCTCCGAGAACAGCTTGCCGAGCGCGCCGGTGGAGTGGATCGCGATCGCGAGCACGCCCGCCATCGGACCTAACCCAAAGGCGATCACGAAGATCAGCGCGAACACGATGCCGGGAACGGTGCGGGCGAATTCGAGCAGGCGCCGCACCGCAAAGCGCAGCCAGGGCGCAGGCGAAGTGTTCTCCGCCGCGAAGAAGTTCAGGGCAAAGGCGAAGGTGGCGCCGATCAGCGTGCCGACATAGGAGATCAGCAGCGTCTCGCCCAGCATCTTCAACCATTTGCGCCAGCCCCAGAGCCACTCGCCGAGATCAGTCCAGACCCGCTGGCCGCTGTCGAGCGTGAAGATGCGATCGAAATAGCTGATGAAGTTGCCGAAATAGGTGAACAGCGTGCGCAGATTCACTTCGGCGCCGATCGCTGCGAGAATAAGCGCAGCGGCAAAGATACCGGCTCCCAACAGGAGGCGCCATCGCCTGCGCGCGACCGCCTGGCGATAGGCGGCGTTGAGCACGGCAAGCTGCTGCTCGGGGAGGATCGAAACCGCGACGGTCATCTGGTCAGAACAAGTGGTCGATCAAAGAGAAAGAGCCGGGTCCATCGACCCGGCTCCAGTGCATAGTCCCAAAAACTCAGGACGCCTTCTTCTTACGCAGCGCATCGACGAACTTGATCAGCTCGATCGTGCCATCCCAGTCCTTGGTGGTGGCGGGATGAAAGCCCTTCTTCTGGCCATCGGAGAGACGGTCGAACGCGGCCTTGTCCTTGGCCGGCGCATCGAAGAATGCCTTGGCGATGGCGGCCTTGGCATCCTCCGGCAGGTCGGAATTGTAGGCATAAGGGCCGTTGATGATCGGCGCCGACTTGTGGATGATGCGGAAATCGTCCTTCTTCATCGCCGAGCCGTCGGTGTTCTTCAGCATGCCCTTGGTCAGCATCTGCGCCAGCGTGGAATCGTCATCGCTGGTCCACTGGTTGGCGGCAACGTCGACCGTGCCCTGCGCCAGCGCCAGCATCGCATTCTCGTGGCTGCCGGTGAAGACGACCTTGCCGAAATAGGTGTCGGTATCTGGGATGCCCATCTTGTCGAGTTCGAAGCGCGGCACGTTGTTGCCGGAGGTCGAGTTCGGGTCGACGAGGCCGAGATTCTTGCCCTTGAGGTCATCGACCTTCTTGTAGGGGCTGCTCGCCTTGACGAAGAACACCGAATAATAGCCGGTCGAGCCGTCCGCGTTGATGTCGTTGGCGAAGGCGTCGGTCTTGACACCGGTCAGACGGGCGCGGGCGAACGAGGCCGAGCCGTAGCTCGCGATCTGGATGTTGCCGGCACGCTGGCCTTCAATGACGGCTGCATAGTCGTTGGCGATGCGCAGCGTGACCTTCACGCCCAGTTCCTTGGAGAGATAGCTCACGAACGGCGCCCAGCGCTCGGTGACGCCGGAGGCGTTCTCCGCCGGCACGACCGCGAAGGTCAGCTCGGGATATTTGGCTTTCCAGTCGTCCGCCGAGGCGGAGGTGGCAAAGGCGAGCGCGGCGACGCCGGCAAGGATTAATCTGCGAGTGATCATGGTACCCTCTTCATCGGTTGGGGATCGCTTGACGCAAAGACTTGAGTAAAAGAGGCGAGGCTCAGGCCGCCGCGGCCGTCCCGAGCGCCGGAACGCCCTCGGGCGCCGGGATGGGCATGCCGCCCATGACGTCGGCGGCTTCGAGATCGTAGAGCTCGCGCGCCACGTGATCGGTCAGCGCGGCCGGCGCGCCATCGAACACCACGCGGCCCTGCGCCATGCCGATCAGGCGGTCGCAATAGCTGCGCGCCAGATCGAGCGAATGCAGATTGCAGAGCACGGTGATGCCGAAATGCTTGTTGATGCGCAGCAGCGCATCCATCACGATTTTGGTGTTGCGCGGATCGAGCGAGGCAATCGGTTCGTCGGCGAGGATGATGTCGGGCTGCTGGACCAGGGCGCGGGCAATCGCCACGCGCTGCTGCTGTCCGCCGGAGAGCTGGTCGGCGCGCTGGGCGGCGAGCGCGGCGATGTCGAACTGCTCCAGCGCGGACATCGCCAGCGCCTTATCCTGCTCGGGCCAGAGCTGCGACAGCGAGCGCCAGGCGGGCATCGTTGCGAGGCGCCCCATCAGGACGTTGGTGAGGACATCGAGCCGGCCGACCAGGTTGAACTGCTGGAAGATCATTGCCGAGCGCGCCCGCCACTGCCGCAGCTCCTTGCCGCGCAGCGCGGTGACATCGATGCCGTCGAACAGGATGCGGCCCTCGGTCGGCGTCGCCAGGCGGTTGATGGTCCGCAGCAGGGTCGACTTGCCGGCGCCGGACCGTCCGATCACACCGACGAAGCCGCCCGGGGCAACTTGAAACGAAGCGTCGTCCACCGCGGCCTTTGCGCCGAAGCGACACGTCAGACCTTCCACGACCAGCATGCAGGGCTCCAGATTAATCGGACCCACCGCTAACGCCGGCGCTTAACACTTGTGTGACATCCGCGTTGCGGTGCGGCGATCCAACACACGTCATCCCCTGTCATCGCCACGTCATGACGTTGTCATCAAAGCATTGTCATCAAGCCGCTCCAAGAAAAATGCCCCACCCTCGCGCTTCGGATGCAACATGGCCGCCAAAGCTCTTTCGATTCAGCCGACCATTGATCCCTCGGCCAAGCTGCACGAGGCCAGGCTCGGCGCCTACACCGAGGTCGGCGCGCGCACCGTACTGCATGAAGTGGCGATGGGCGATTACTCCTATGTCGTCAACGATGCCCAGATCACCTACACCACCATCGGAAAGTTCTGCTCGATCGCGGCAATGACGCGGATCAATCCCGGCAATCATCCGATGCATCGTGCGACCCAGGCGCATTTCACCTACCGTTCAAGCGCCTATTTCGAAGGTGAAAGCGACGACACCGAGTTCTTCGACTGGCGCCGCCAGCATCACGTCCATGTCGGTCACGATGTCTGGATCGGCCACGGCGCGATCGTGCTGCCCGGCCGCAATATCGGCACCGGCGCGGTGATCGCGGCGGGCGCTATCGTCACCAAGGACGTGCCGGCCTACACCATCGTCGCCGGCAATCCGGCGCGCATCGTGCGGCGGCGGTTCTCGGAGCAGATCGCCGGCCGGCTCGCCAAGCTCGCCTGGTGGGACTGGGATCACGACAAATTGCGTGAAGTGCTGCCCGATTTCCGCAAGCTCGGGATTGAAGATTTCCTCGCGACATACGAAGCACGGGCGAGCTCTTTCACCGGTTCTCCTGCCAGCAAACCAAGCGCGGTCGCGTGACAGACATTTTCCTTGAAGGCGGCCGGGTCCTGATCGGCGCCGGGCTCGTCGAAACCTCACTTCTCGTGTCCGGAACGGACATTGCGTTGGTCGATGTCCCTCGCGGCCGCGCGCGGCTCGCTATCGATGCCCGCGACCTGCTGGTGCTGCCAGGCATCGTCGATCTGCATGGCGATGCCTTCGAGCGCCAGATGATGCCGCGCGCCGGCGTCGATTTCCCGATCGACGTCGCGCTCGCCGACAGTGATCGTCAGGCGATCAGCAACGGCATCACCACGGTGTTCCACGCCACGACCTGTTCGTGGGAGCCTGGCTTGCGCAGCGCTGACAATGCGCGCGGCCTGATGGAGGCGATCGAGCGGCAGCGTCCGCAATTCGCCGCCGACACCCGCTTCCACCTGCGGCACGAGACCTACAATCTCGATGCCGAGACCGAGATCAGCCAGTGGCTCGCGGAAGGCCGCGTCGACCTGTTCGCCTTCAACGACCACATGGACGGCACGGTTGCGGACATGGCCAAGCCGCGCAAGCGCAACCGCATGGTGGAGCGCACCGGCCTATCGAGCGAGGAATTTGACCGGCTGGTCGAACGTGTGGTGGCGCGCGCCACCGACGTTCCGGCGTCGGTCTCGCGGCTTGCGGCGGCAGCCCGCGCCGCCGGGGTGCGAATGCTCTCGCATGACGATGCGACGCCGGCGATGCGCCAGGAGTTTCGCGATCTCGGCGCGTTGATCGCCGAGTTTCCGATCAACGAGGAGACAGCGCGGGCGGCAGCAAGCCACGGCGACGCCATCGTCTATGGCGCTCCCAACGTCGTGCGCGGCGGCAGCCATACCGGCTGGACCAGGGCGTCGGACATGGTCGCCAAGGGTCTCTGCTCGGTGCTGGCCTCGGACTATTACTATCCGGCACAGCTGCTGGCCGCATTCCGGCTCGCCGCCGACCGCGTGCTGCCGCTGGAGCAGGCCTGGGATTTGGTCTCTGCCGGACCTGCGCGTGCAACCGGCCTTACCGATCGCGGCGCCATCGCGGAAGGGCGCCGCGCCGACATTCTTTTGGTCGACGACAGCGTGGAGTTGCGGCCGCGGCTAATCGCCGTGATATCAGGCGGCAAGCTGGTGCATCTCACCGATGCGACGCGGCTGCTCACAGCAGCAGCGGCGGCGCCGCGCGAGGCTGTCGTTGCGGCTTAAATTGGTTATGCTGAGGCGATGACAGGTTTTCCCCGCTACGCGATCTATTTTGCGGCCGACGCCCACAGCGCCCTCTCCCGCTTCGGCGCCGAGCTGCTCGGCTACGATGCCTACACCGGCGACGAAGTGCCGTTTCCGCGCGAGGCACTGGATGTCGCGCCGGACTGGCGCGATATCAGCGCCGATCCCCGCAAATACGGTTTTCACGCCACACTGAAGGCGCCGATGATGCTGGCGCCGGGCAAGAGCGAGGCCGAGCTCGCGGCGGCCTGCGCGGCATTTGCTGGTAAGGAGCGACCGATTCCGGCGATACGACCGGTCGTCGATTCCATAAGCGGCTTCATTGCCGTGATCGCGGCCGAGCCGGTCGATGCGCTCCAGCAGCTCGCCGCCGATTGTGTCAGCGAATTCGACTCGTTCCGCGCCCCTCTGAGCGCGGAAGATCGCGCGCGTCGCAAGCCCGAGAAACTGAGCGAGCGGCAGCGCGATTACCTCGACCGCTGGGGCTACCCTTACGTGATGGAAGAATTTCGCTTTCACATGACCCTGACAGGACGGCTGGACGCAGAGCGCCGCGGGCCCATTCTGGAGATGCTGCGGAGCAGGTTTGCAGCGCTAGGATCCAAGACGCTCGTGATCGACCGCATCGTACTGTTCAAACAGGACGACGCGAAGGCACGCTTTCGCATCGTCGGCGAGTGGGCTTTGACGCGCTAGGCTTCACCGCCAGCTCGAGACATTGAAGGCGAGCGCCACGATCCCAACCACGATGAGGCTGGTTGCCCAGATCACATCCAGATTGAACCAGCTTCGCGAGACAAGCCTCAATCCCAGATAGCGGTAGACCAGCCACGCCAGACATCCGCCCGCGCTGATCATGGCGGCAACGTGCACCACAGACACCAGCACCGCCATCCCGAGACTTGCCTTCACAAGATTTGCCTTCATCAGCGCGCCGGCGGCCGCATGGCCGGCATCGAGTTCGAAGGCCTGGCAGAGACCGAGATAGATCGGCACGAGCATCAAGGCGGCGCCGTGAGCAATGGCAACGGCAAACGACCAGAGCGCCAATTGCGTTGGCGGAATTCGTGCCAGCGTGCGCGGATGACGTCGCTCGATCAGCCGATAGACGCCGAAACCGATGACGAGAAGGCTCGCGACTAGCTGGATCGAACGCTGCCACTCGGCCAGCACGAGCAGCAGCGCGAATGGCAGCAGCACGAGAAGCGTTGCCAGAAGATGCCCGGCCGCCAGAGCCCACAACGCACGGAACAGCGCGCGCGGGCTCTTGTCCATGAGCCCGGCCGACACGGCGAGCGGCCATCCCATACCCGGATTGACCCCGTGATAGAAGCCGCTCGCAACGAGAGCGAGCCAGAGCCAGCCAAGCGCCGGGCTCGCGTGTCCCCAATCTAGGCCGACGGGTAGCAAAAGGAGTCCGTCGAACAATCGCCGCCTTCCAGCCTGATCTGGTGCGCACGATATCCGTCGGGGAAGCTCACGAAATAGTCCTTGTCGAGCTCGAGACCGCCGTCGCGACCGACATTGGCCATGACTTCCACGCCCGGAACTCCGTCGGGGTAGAATTGGTCATCCCAGGTGGAATAGAGCGAATTGGTCCAGTACACGCGCCTGCCATCGCGGCTGATCTCGACCATCTGCGGACCTGCCGCAAAGGCCTTGCCGTTCGGATGAGGCGTGCGGCGCGCGATGCCACCGATGTGGACCGAGCCTGCAAGCTTCGGCTTTCGCGGATCACTGACGTCGTACTGGCGCATTTCACCCGTGCCCCAACACGAGACATAGAGAAAGCGATCATCCATCGACAGGTCGATATCGGTCACCAGAGGCGGCACAGCACCAAAACCCTGGAGCAGCGGCGGGAGCTTCTCCTTTGGCGCGGGCTCCGGCTGGATCGTCGCCGTCTTCTCCACGTGGAATGTCCCGCCTTCGCGCCACCAGGTCCAGATCGATGCTTCGAGGTTGGTGGTGTCGACCACGACGCCAACGAAGCCGTATTCGCGAACCGGATCGTGCGCGGGCCGCACCTCCAGGGCCATCTGATGATTGGCGCCGAGGTCGATGGTCTGGACGTTGCGACGGGCGCGAAGATCCCAGAAGTGGAGACGATGGCCATATTTATTCGCGAGCAGATCTTCCGGGACGATCCCGTTCTCGAACTGGGGCGGCAACGCCCATTCACTCGTCACCATGTAGTCGCGCGGCAGGTTCCACCAGAAATCATAGTGCAACGTCTGCCGACCGCGGTCGATCTCCCATCGTCCCAGGACCTCGAACGTCTCGCAATCCATGATGAAAACGCCTGGAGGACCGTTGGTGCCGTCCTTGCCGCCGCCGCCCAGCGTGCTCACATAGATGCCGTCCGGCCCGCAATGGATGGTATGCGGCCGCGAGTAACCGGTCTTTTTGAAGACTTCTTCGGGCTCGATGATCTTGTGGATCTTGGCTTTGGTCGGATCTGGCTTGGTGTCGATGATGTAGATCCGCGACGAGCGCAGTCCGGGGATGATGAGATAGCGCCGCTCGATGAAGGCATGTCCGGCGAGCGGCGACAAGGCGGAGGAGCAGGCATTCCAGCCGAAGTGGTGAAATTCATCGCCCTTGTTGGGCATCGTCACGGTATGGACGATTTGGCTGTAGGTCGGCGACCCCGGCTTGACGTCGATGACCGCGAGAGCATCAGGTTTTGAGAAATCTGGACTGAGCAGCAGCGTGTAGGCAAAGTTCTCCGCTGGTGCTTCCATCGCAAGCTTGGGCGATGCGTGAAAGGTGGGATCCGGCCTCATCGTCATGGCACTGCCTCCCTGTTCCGTCGGTTCACGCCAACCTGGCTCGAAATAGCGGCAAAAGAAGAGCTGTTAGGTGATGTCCTGAGATTCTCCGCAGGCCTGGTTGGCAAACGTACAATATGTCATCGCCGGGCAGCGGGAAACCACCCGAACCGCGCCAATTCGACGCCTTCAGCCGAAATGGGCGGACCCCGTCGTTGCGAGCGAAGCGAAGCAATCCAGACTTTCTCCGCCGAAACAGTCTGGATACTTTCGTCGCTTCGCTTCTCGCAACGACGGTGGAGAGCCCTACTTCCCCCACCGCAGCGCCAGCGCGTCGCGCTCCTTGGCCAGCTCCAGCAGCCCCGCGCGCGTCGCCGGATGCAACGGCTGCAGCGGATGGCGCACCGTGTCCGACCTGATCACGCCACCGGCCTGCATCATGACCTTGCAGGCGATCAGGCCGCATTGGCGGTTCTCGTAATTAATCAGCGGCAGCCAGCGCTCGTAGGCCGCCTTCGCCTCCTCGCGCTTGCCGGCGAAATAGGGATCGATGATCTGGCGAATGCCGTCGGGATAGCCGCCGCCGGTCATCGCCCCGGTGGCGCCGGCATCGAGATCGGCGAGCAGCGTGATCGCCTCCTCGCCGTCCCAGGGGCCCTCGATGTTCTTGCCACCCGCATCGATCAGGCTGCGCAGCTTTGCGGCAGCGCCGGGCACCTCGATCTTGAAATAGCGGATGTTGGAGAATTCGCGCGACAGCCGCGCCAGCAGCTCGACCGAAAGCGGCGTGCCGGCAACCGGCGCATCCTGAATCATGATCGGAATGGTGATCGCGCCCGAGAGCACCTTGAAGAATTCGACGATGCCCTTCTCGGGGACGCGGAAGGTCGCGCCGTGATAGGGCGGCATCACCATCACCATGGCGGCGCCGGCCGCCTCGGCCTGCCTGCTGCGCGCCGCGCAGACGGCCGAGCTGAAATGCGTGGTGGTGACGATCACGGGAACCCGTCCGGCGACATGCTCCAGCACGGTATGCATCACGGTTTCGCGCTCGGCATCGGTGAGCACGAACTGTTCGGAGAAATTGGCGAGGATGCAGATGCCGTGCGAGCCGGCGTCAATCATGAAATCGATGCAGCGGCGCTGGCCTTCGAGGTCGAGCTCGCCGCGCTCGTCGAAGATAGTGGGCGCGACCGGGAACACGCCGCGATAGGGGCGCTGGGCCTTGTGTGGGGTGACCGGCATCGAACTCTCCATCCCTGATGTGTCTTACGTCTGGCGCCGCGCACACGCTGCGAGGCGGCACAGATGTACCCGCCGCGGCGACCTGCGGCAATGCCGAAGGCGCGACGTTGGAATCAAGGAATGAAGCGAAACGAGGCGGTCTTCACCGCTCCCAAAAAGCCCTCGACCGCGACGCGGAGACGATCGGCGTCCGCCGACATCTTCTTGACGGAGTGAGACAACACCGTGCCGGCGTTGCCGGTCTCCCGGTTGAGCCTGGCGACGCTGCCGATGGTATCGGTGACCTCGCGGGTGCCTTGTGCGGCCTGCTGGAAGTTGCGCGAGATCTCGGTGGTGGCCGCGCGCTGCTGCTCGACGGCCGCGGCAATCGCCGTCATCTTCTCGTCGATGCCGCTGATGGCGCCGCCGATCGACCGGATGGCGGCAACCGCCTGGCCCGTCGCGCCCTGGATCTCCTCGACCTGACGCGAGATCTCTTCCGTCGCGGTCGCCGTCTGCGCCGCGAGGCTCTTGACCTCGCCGGCGACCACGGCAAAGCCGCGGCCGGCTTCGCCCGCGCGCGCGGCCTCGATCGTGGCGTTCAATGCCAAAAGGTTGGTCTGGCCGGCGATGGCGTTGATCATCTTCACGACCTCGCCGATGCGGCTCGCGGTCTGGTCGAGGATCTCAACGGTCGCGTTGGTCTGCGCGGCCTGCGACACGGCTTCGCGGGCCTCGCGAGCGCTGGCCTGCACCTGCGCGGAGATCTCGCCGACGGACGCGGAGAGCTCTTCGGTCGCCGCTGCGATGGTCTCGAGATTGTTGGTGGCCTGCTCGGCCGCGGAGGAGACCGCCGCGGTCTGGCTGCTCGATTGCGAGACCAGCGAGCGCACGCCGCTGGCGGTGTCATCGAGCTCCCGCGTCGAGGCCGCAACACTCTGGATAACAGCCTGCACGGTGTCGTCGAAGCTGCGGCAGGCGGAATCGACGGTGCCAGAGCGGGCGAGCTGGAACGCCTGCTGCGCTTCACGCTCCTGCCCCAGCCGTTCCGCGGTTGCCGCGCTCTCGCGCAGGCTTTCGAGTGCGGCGGCCATGGTGCCGAACTCGTCGGGATGCCGGGATTGCGGCACCGGCGTCGCATAGTCGCGCGCGCTGATGCGGGCGATGGCGTCGAGGAGGGCGCGCACCGGGCCCATCAGGCGGTTGCGCACCACGAACACGCCGGCCAGGGTCACGGCCAACGCGAGCAGAAATGCGAACGACTGCACGATGAGGTTGGTGAGGCCTTTATTCTGGACCGTCTCTGCGCGCGCGATCGACTGGTCGAGGGCCTTGTTCGCGACGGCGACGATGGACGCGAACGGCGACTGGCATAACGCGTTCCATTCCGAAGCGGGCATCGCGGGGCGACCGCTGCCGCCGAGGTTCTTGGTCAGCTCGCCGATCTGCTTGAGAACTCCATCGGTCTTGGCCCGTGCCTCCTTGGCCGCATTGGCGAGGTCCGCCGTCACGTCGGGCGCAGCCAGCAGCTCCTCCATGCCGGTCCAGCCGGCGGTGATGATGCCGTTCCAGCTTGCCACGGTCTGCTTCTGGGTCTCGTCGAGCGGCTTGGAGCTGTTGACGTTCGGGCGCAGCGTCGAGCACTGGATGCCATAGCGGTCGCGCACCTGCCAGGCGAGGCGGCGAGCCTGGATCATGCGGGCGATGAAAGGATCGTTCATCCAGGCTCGGTTCGACACCGCCGTGGAGGCGAGATTGGCGGTCTCGATCACTCTCGTGACGGAATCGTACCAGGCGGCGGTGCGCTCCACCTTACGCTCGCCGCGCGGCAGCCTGGCCTCCTCGTAGAACAGCTGGAATTTCGGCGCGGCCTCGCTCCAGCGCTGCTTCAAGGTGTTTGCGAGCTCGTCGCGCCGGGCGAATTCCACGGTGGAGAGCGCGGCGATGATGGCGTCAAAGCCGGCCTGCTCTGCCTTTTCGGCGGCGCCGAGCTTGGCACGCGGATCGTCCTCGCCGAGCAGCGCGCTCTGGGCATCGCCGCGATTGTTGCGCAAGGACAGCACGCCCTGGAAGATCGCCTTGTCCGCGTTCGCAAGCCGTTCGGTCTCCAGACTGTCGCTGTAGCGGCCGAAGGCCCCGAACATCTGGATCGCCGTGCTGGCCAGCGCGCCGGCGGCCAGCAGGGCCATCAAAGTCAGGAGAAGCGAGCTTACCGATTTCTTAAACATTGCCATGGTCGGGGGCCTAGTCTTGACGAGCAGCCACCTTGCACCGCGACATGCCAAGGTTTGGTTAAGACTTTAATCGAATACCTGGGTTGTACTCGCTGCGCCTCCGGCAGGCCGCGTTCCCTCACGCAACCCTGGTGAAATCCGGCGGTCGGCGCTCTGCAAAGGCAGTGAACGCCTCGCGCGCTTCGGCGGTGCGCAGGCGCTGCGTGAACTGCTCGCCCTCCGCGTTCATCTGCGCAACCAGCGCCTCGCCATTGCGCATCAGCTTCTTGGTGGCGATGAGCGCGCCGGCCGGCTGGCGGGCCAGGCGCTGCGCGAGCGCAAGCGCCTCGGCATCGAGCGTGTCGAGCGGCACCACCCGGTTGGCGAGGCCCCATTCCAGCGCGGCCTGCGCCGGCACCGTCTCGCCAAGTGCGAACATCTCATAAGCTCGGGCGTAGCCGATCCGCGCCGGCATCAACAGGCTGGAGGCCGCTTCCGGCACCAGCGCGAGGCTGACGAAGGGCGTCGACAATTGCGCATTGTCGGCGAGGACGACGAGATCGCAATGCAGCAGCATCGTGGTGCCGACGCCGACGGCGCGGCCCTGCACCGCCGCAACCAGCGGCCGGGTGCAACGCGCCAGCGACTGGATGAACCGCACGACGTTGCGGCTGCCTTCCGACTTGCCCGCTGCAACCGCGGCAAATTCGCCGACGTCGTTGCCGGCAGTGAACATGTCGCCCTCGCCGCGGATCAGGATCACGCGAGCGGACGGATCGAACTCGGCGGATTCGATACTGTCGGCGAGCTTGCCGTACATCGTGTCCGTCAGCGCGTTCTTCTTGTCGGGGCGCGCCAGCGTAAGGGTAAGAATTCCGCTGTTGTTCTCGATCCGGACGTGCTCGGTCATTCGTCTGCTCCTCTTGGAAACTTGTCCTGAATGCACATCAGCCAGCGTGCGACGATGTCGATCTCCGCAGCCGTAAATCCTTCCGTCAGCGCCGCATTGACCTCCGCCGCGCTGGCCTTCGCCTGCGCCAGCGCGCTGCGCCCCTTCGGCGTCAGCCAGATCCGCCAGGCGCGTCCGTCCTCGCGATCGGCCCGCCGCTCGATCAGTTTGGCGGCTGCCGTGCGATCGACTAGGCCGGAAATGCCGGCCGGGCCAAGATCGAGCGCCGCACCCGCCTCACCGATCAGCACACCATCCTGCTTGCCGAGAATGAACAGCAGCCCGGCCTGCGCCGGCGTTACCTCGCTCTCGGGCCGAGCCGCCATCCAGCGCTGCAACCGGCGTTGCGCGACGCTCAGCAGGTAGATCAGGCGATGGTGGCTCGCTGTGGCTTCCTTATTTCGCATACGAAATATATAATGCGAGGCCAACCGCGTTGTCAAAGAGGGGTTGCCGATGCGGCATGGCCATGGCGATCGCGGTCGTGCCGATCGTCAAGCCGACGCGGCACGAAGGCGGCGAGTGGGATGGCGCATTGAAATTCCATCGGGAATTTGACGCACCCGTTGGCGCTTGACGGCCGCCCTCCTTTATGTTCCATATTTGTTCTTCACTCGTTTTGGTTGCAATAGGATCATTTCATGACGAAGGATGCGCGCGGCGAGCGCGAGCCGGCTCAGCTCGTGATTCACAATGATGACGAAACGCCGGACGAGTTTGTCATCGGGTTGCTCCGCCAGGTTTTTGGCAAATCGGAGCGTGAAGCGGCCGCGGTGATAGCGCGGGTCGAGCGGGAGGAGAAGGCCACTTGCGGTCCGTACCCGCAATCGGTCGCCGAGGCGCTGTTCAAGTCGGCTCAGCAATATATCTGGCTCGGCCAACATCCGCTGAGGATCACGCTAGAAGAGATTAAGACCCCCTGCGAACTCTGCGGCAAGCCTGAGGGACAGACCGATGTTCGGATCGGGAGCCGCACGGTCTGGCTGTGCAGCGACTGCATTCGTGCAGCAGACACCGTGAACACACCGCAAGAGTCGGAAGAGGAGTTCGAATACGCTTGCGACGTGCTTGACTGGCATTTTGCCAACGTCTCGCGTAGCAATCTCGTGACCACCATCCGCCAGTTTCCCGGCCATATGCGGGTCGATGTCCAGGCAGCGATCGAGGGACTGTTCGGCAAGTCGATCCGGCTGTTCGGGCTGAACGAAGAACAGCGCTACGAAACGCTGTCGATCTCACGGCTCCTCCGCGATGGCCGCAATGCGCTCGCGATTGCTCCGCTGCAATATTCCGACGTGGATGTCGGCGAGAAGAGCCCGGTCAAATGTCTCGATAACGGCCTCTGGCTGTGCGAGCAGGATGGCCTTCGTTACGCGGTCTTGCTGTGTGCCCACCGCGAATACAGCCGAGAACCGGGAATTCGGATCGAGATCCTCGTGCCGGCAGGCACCGCGGGCGCGGCACTCGTGCAGCAGTGTTTTGGCGAGCTGGAGCAGGCCGTGCAAGCTGCGCGCAGCTATCGCGGCAAGATCCTGTCCCTCGACGCCGATTCCGACTATCGCGGCCGCTCGCGCGGCATCACGGTGCATCGGCTGCCGCCGGTTGCGCGCGATGAGGTGATCCTGCCCGAACAGACCCTGCGGCTGCTCAATCGCAACGTTCTGACTTTCGTCAACACCCGAGATCAATTGCGCCGGCTCGGCCAGTCGACACGTAAGGGCATCTTGCTTTACGGACCGCCGGGCACCGGCAAGACCCATACGATCCGCTATCTGGCAACTCATTTGCCCGGGCACACGACACTGATCATCACCGCCGAGCAAATCGAGCTTCTCGGCGCTTATATGAGTCTGGCACGGCTGCTCCAGCCGTCGATGGTCGTTATCGAGGATGTCGATCTCATCGCCCGCGACCGCGACGACATGGGGCCGTGCGAAGAATCCATGCTGAACAAGTTGCTCAACGAGATGGACGGGCTGAAGGAGGACGCGGACATCCTGTTCGTCCTGACCACCAACCGGCCTGAGGACCTCGAAGGCGCCCTCGCCGGCCGCCCGGGCCGCATCGATCAGGCCATCGAAGTCCCGCTGCCGGACGAGACCGGCCGCGGCAAGCTGGTCCGGCTCTACGGCAAGGGGCTGCCGCTCGACGATGCAATCATCGCAGAAGCGGCCCGCCGCAGTGAGGGCACGAGCTGTGCCTTCATCAAGGAATTGATGCGACGGCTTGCGCAAGGGAGCCTCGCGCGAGACGGTGGCAATTCCGTCGTGTCTGCCGACATCGACGAGGCGCTCGACGACATGTTGTTCTCCGGCGGCAGGCTCAATGCGCAATTGCTCGGAGGCGCACAGGCGATGGCGACGAGATAACGCCTACCCACCGGAGTGGCGGGCTTGGACTGAGCGTTTACGGCGCGCAGGTGAAGCTCGAGGCCTCCGTCACCGGGCCCGACTTGTAATGAGGCCAGGCCGGCCAGCGGCACAGCGGCATCGCGCGCAGCGTCGCGAACGACGGCGCTTCGACCTTCTGCTCGGCGACTTCGAGATCGCCGGGCGCCTTGCCCTGCTCGACCCAGTCGACCAGCACGCTCAGCATGTCGACATTGGCCGGCGCGCCGGAGCCGACATGGTCGACTCCGGGCGCGGTGTAGAGCCGCGCGAACTCCGCGGTCTCCGCCTTGCCGAGCTTGCGCTCGACGCTGTCGAAATAGCGGATGCCGGCATAGGGGCTCTGCGCATAGTCGGCCATGTGCTCGAGCATGATCAGCCGGCCGCCGCGCACCCGGAAGCGGCTGAGATCGGGATCGGTCGAGTCCATCAGCGTGGAGACCTCGATCAGCCGCGCCTTGTGCTCCTCCACCTTGTAGGTGGTGACGTCGAGCTTGGGATCGCGCGCGAATACATATTGGATGCCGCCGGCGCCGTAGATCCAGGCGATGCCGTTGTTGGGCGCAGGCGGCTGCGCGGGCGGCGCGGTGCCGAGCCACCATGCGACCCAGCCGCCGGTCGGGCCGATTGCCGGCGTGTCCTCGCCGGAGACGCCCCAGCCCGGATAATCGTCGAGACCATTGGCGAGCGCGAACGGGAATTTGTAGGGCGCGTGCAGCGTGTTGACGGCCTTGATCTGCGCGTCAGTGAGGCACTGATCGCCGCTCTCGCCCGCCGCGCAGCGCAGCGTCTCGACCTTGAACGCCGCCTTGCAGGAAACGGGATCCTGCACCAGCGCATCGTCGGAGCCGTCGGCCTTGTCGCAGGCCGCGCGCACGGCATCGCCGACGAGCTTGACCTGCGCCGGATTGATCCAGCCCTCGCCCATGGTCACGAGGCCCGAGCGGGTGCCGGCATGCTGCAAGCCGACCCAGTTGATGACGGGAACGCGGGCGAAGATGCCGTCGAAATCGTCGGGATAACGCTGCGCCATGGTAAGACCTTCGCGGCCGCCTTCGGACGAGCCCATGAAGTACATCTTGTCCGGCTTCCTGCCGTAGGCGCGCTGCATCAGCGCAACCGCAGCATCGCGCACCTTCTTGTAGGCGCGATGGGCGAAATTCTCGAACGCTTCGTCGTTGAGCGCGAACAGCTGCGGCGGCTCGCCCTGCTTGGTCTCGTGGCCGGAATCGGTGCCATAGGTGACGAAGCCGCGCGCGAGCGGCGACGGCTTGTCGAAGGGATAGGCCGGCGGCAGCGCAAGGCCGGTGATCAGCACGCCGTTGAAACCGCCGCCGCCATATTGCAGCGAGCGCCCGTTCCATTCGACGGGAAGGTTGACCTGGAATTTGATCGGCGGCGCCTTGGGGTCGGCGGGATCGATGTGGCCGAGCACCTTGCAGAAGCGCGGATTGGCCGGCGTGATGCGCCCCGACGGGGTCGGCCCGCGCTCGGCGACGGCGAGTTGCGACGGCGCCAGCAATGTCGCGGAATCGATCTTCACCGCATCAGTGCCGCCAACAAGACCGTTGCAGACCGTCTCGGCGTCGTCTGTCAGCGTCGCCGCCGAGGCGCTACCCGCAGTCAATGCAGCCGCCGTCCCTACGAGCAGCGCACGGAGCTTCGCACGCATTTGCGCCATGGTTTCCCCCTGTTTTCTGTTCTCGTTCGATCCGTCAGGAGGCCGCATTGAAGGCGACCTACCGCCGGCCGTCAATGATGCGCTAGTGCTCGAACACCAGCCGCGCGCCGACCGTGCCCTCGAGGCTGCGGATCTGCTGGAGCAGCGCTGCCGAATCCTGACCGGCCAAGTCGGCATCGAGCACGACGTAGCCGAGATCGCCGGCGGTCTCCAGATATTGCGCAGCGATGTTGATGTCGCGTTGGAGAAAGACTTCGTTCAGGCGCCGCAGCATGCCGGGTACGTTGCGATGGACGTGGCTGAAGCGCGCGCCAGAGGGTCGCAAGTGCAGCTGCACCTCCGGGAAATTCACCGCGCCCATGGTCGAGCCGGTGATGAAATAGTCGACCAGCTTGCGCGCAACCTCACCGCCGATCCGCTCCTGCGCCTCCTCGGTCGAGCCGCCGATATGCGGCGTGAGGATGACGTTCTCGAGGCCCTGCATCGGGCTGTTGAAGCGATCCGCGTTCGAGGACGGCTCGACCGGAAACACGTCGACGGCCGCGCCGGCGAGATGGCCGTCGCGCAAGGCGCGCGCGAGCGCATCGAGATCGACCACGGTGCCGCGGCTGTTGTTGATCAGGAACGAGCCTGATTTCATCGCCCGCAGCTCCTTCTCGCCGATCATGCCGGCGGTCTCCGGCGTCTCGGGCACGTGCAGGCTGACGACGTCGCTCTGCGCCAGCAGCTCCTCCAGTCTCTCGACCGGCTCGGTGTTGCCGTGACGGAGCTTGTCGGTGCGGTCGAAATAGATCACGCGCATGCCCATGGCCTCGGCGAGCGTCGAGAGCTGCGAGCCGATATTGCCGTAGCCGACGATGCCAAGGGTGCGGCCGCGCACCTCGCGGCTGCCGGTCGCCGACTTGTCCCAGCCGCCGCCATGCGCCGACACCGAGCGCGGAAAGATCCGCCGCAGCAGCATCACGATCTCGCCGATCACGAGCTCGGCGACGCTGCGCGTGTTGGAGAACGGCGCGTTGAACACGGGAATGCCGCGCTTGCGCGCCGCGGTCAGATCGACCTGGTTGGTGCCGACGCTGAAGCAGCCGACCGCGAGAAGCTGGTCGGCGGCCCCAAGCACTTCATCGGTGACCTGGGTGCGCGAGCGGATGCCGAGCAGCGACACGCCCTTGAGCGCCCGCCGCAGATCCTCGCCGTCCAGCGCCTTGGTCAGGCGCTCGACATTTGTGAAGCCCGCGCTTTTGAACAGGTCGACTGCGCTATCATTGACGCCTTCGAGCAGCAGCGCCTTCGCATTCCGCTCGGGGCTTTGGCCGGGGGCTGGCATTGTATCTCCGTAAGTAGCAACGTTGCCGCAGCTCATAGACCGCGGACGGTGCGCGGCACAATAGGGCCTGAGAAGATGGCGGGAGCCCGCCATGCTTGCGTCAGCAATTCCGCCATCCCGAGAGGGTGAAGGGTAACAGAGTCAGATCACATAAAACCCGTGCGTTCCGTCCCGGCGGAGCTGCTCGACCAGGCCATACTCCCAGTTCAGATAGGCCTGCATCGCACCTTCGGCGACGTCGGTGCCTTCATAGGGGCGGCGGTAACGATGTGCCGGATCTGGCTTCGGCAATACGCGCGGCGGGCCGATCTCGAGCGCACCGTCATAGCCGCCTTCGAGCACATAGACCTCCCAGCCCATCTGCGCGAGCCAGGACGCCGTCATGTCGGCACGCACGCCCTTGTCGTCAGTCAGGAGAATGCGCGCCCCACGCACCGGTGCGGCCATGTCGGTCTCCTGAACGAGCTGGCCGCCAGGATAGTGGCGGAAGCCGGGAAGGTGGCCGGCCGCATATTCCTCGGCATCGCGCACGTCGAAGCGATAGAGCGTGCGGTCGGTCCGCGCGACAAGCGCCGCCGCCTCGCTCGCGCCGATATGACGAACGCCGGCGCGATAGGCGACGTCGCGGGCATTGGCCGGGCCGCCTTCGAACGGCCCGAGCCCGCCGCGCCTGTCGGCGCCGTGATCGAGCCTGTGCCGCGCCAGCGTCCAGCCGATGGTGCCGTTGCGCAGCGCGCACACCTGGTTGGGCACGCCGGCATTGATCAGCGACTGGGTGCCGATGATCGAGCGCGTGCGGCCGGCGCAATTGACGATGATCGTGGTGGCGGGATCGGGCGCGGCGCTGCCCGCGCGCAGCACCAGCTCCGCGCCCGGCACGCTGACCGAGCCCGGAATGTTCATGGTCGCATATTCGTCGAAGCGGCGAACGTCGAGAATGGCGATGTTGGCCTTCTCGGCAATGAGTCTTGCCACCTCGTCGGCGCTGAGCGAAGGCGTGTGGCGGCGCGCCTCGACCAGCTCGCCAAATGCTTTTGAATAGGAATTGACGTCCTCGAACACCTCGTAGCCGGCCTTGCGCCAGGCCCTCAGCCCACCATCGAGCACGCTGATGTTGCTGTAGCCGAGCGCGGCCAGACGTTCGGCGCCGGTCGCAACCAGCTCTTCCCCATCGTCATAGAGCACGATCGCCACGTCCTTGCGCGGCAGCCTGACCTCGGCTTCGACCGCGATCCGGTCGGCAGCCATGTTAGCAGCGAACAGCGGATGACCAGTCGCGAACGCCGCCTCGTATCTGAGATCGAGCAACGCGATTTCTTCGCGCAACAGCAACGCGCGGCGGATCTCGGCGGGAGTGACGGTACGGCGCTTCATGGCGTGAACCTTGACGAGAACAGGCCATGGGCTTTTGAACGATTGTCGCGCGCTTGGCTAGCCTTCGCGTCGCGGTCACTCGCCTGGAACGAGCTGCCCGAGCGGGGGCTGCGCCGGTCGCCGCAACTTGCGATGCCGTGACCGAGAACAACGGCATCAGCGCCACGACGCTCATCGAGGCGAACTTGCCGGCCAACCCAGGATCGCATCGCGATGGTCGTCGCAGATGCCGGCGATGATCTTCTCGCCGAACGTCTCGTCACGCGAACCGCGGCAGTGTACCGCGATTACGTGGGATCTCAGGCGATGGCAGGCGCCATCAACGCGTCGAGCTTCCGCTGGAACGCGGCGCCGTCGGACAACGCGCGGAGCGGCGGTCGCACACGCAGCCAGCTGGCATCGCCCGTCTGCGCCGCGAGGATGGCCTTCAGCGTCGCGACCAGAGATGGCGTCTTGTCCACGACGTCGATCGCGGCCTGCATGCGCGCTTCGACATCCTTGCCGTCGACCATGGCCTTGACCAGCTCCGGCACGACATTGGCCATGCCGCAGATGGTGCCGGCGCCGCCGGCGGCGATCGCACGGGCGATGTCGGCTTCGTTGCCGACGGTGATGGCGAGGTCGGGCGCGGCGTTGCGGAACGCCTGGAATTCCTTGAAGTCGCCACTGGAGTCCTTCAGGCCCGCAACCACCTTGCCGTAGCGCTTGCGCAGATTCGCAGCGACGCTGGTCGGGATCGCGACGCCCGAGACCTGTGGAATGTGATAGAGCGAGGCGCGCAGGCGATCGTCGCCGACTCCGTCGATGATCGCGGCGAAGGCATCCTCGATGCCTTCAGGGGTGACGTTGCGATCGAAGTAAGGCGGCAGCAACAGGACGTGACGCAGGCCGAGGCCGAGCACGGCGCGCGTCAATGCGATGCCGTCGGTGATGGCGGGGAAGCCGCCGCCGATGCCGATACGCTCCGGCGCGACGCCGGCCTTGAGCACGGCTTCGATGGTCGCGATACGTTCGGCGGCAGTGAACGAGGTGCCCTCGCCAGTGGTGCCGAACAGCACGACACCGTCGATCCCTCTACTGAAGAGTTGCTTGGCATGAGCCGCGAGCTTTGTGGAATCCACGCTGCCGTCCGTCGCCAGGGGCGTCACTGATGCCACCCAGAACCCGCGAATTGCCTCCATCATCAACATCATCCTCTGCTGCGGCTTCGGACTAAGCCTCTGATCCATCAGATCTTCAGCGCCTGTCGAAGCATTGTTTTGCTTTACATTTTCGCCTTGTACCTTACATACAAGGCGAATGCAAACCCGCGCCCGTCGGCGCCCCAAGGAGGTCTCGCATGGATATGGCGAACCCGGTTGAGCGTCCGGACCAGTTGCTCGGCGCGTTGCGCGACAAGCTCGGCGCGGCCGCGGTGCTGACCGGCAGCGACGTGCCGGCGCGCAATTGCAACGATTGGAGCGCGAGCCTGCCGCAAACGCCGCGCGCGGTGATCCGTCCGCTCGATGCGCAGGGCGTTGCCGATGCGATCCTGGTCTGCCGGCAGGCGCGGCTTCCCTTCGTGCCGCAGGGCGGATTGACCGGGCTGTGCCGCGGCGCATCGCCCGAAACAGGCTGGGTCGCGATCTCGCTCGAGCGCATGACCGGCATCGAGGAGATCGATCCTGCGTCGGCAACGATGACGGTAAAGGCAGGCACGCCGCTGGAGACGATCCAGAAGGCCGCAGATGAGGCCGGCTTCTTCTTTCCGCTCGATCTCGGCTCGCGCGGCTCCTGTGCCATCGGCGGCAATCTCTCGACCAATGCCGGCGGCAACCGCGTGATCCGTTACGGCATGACGCGCGAGCTGGTGCTCGGGCTCGAAGTGGTGCTGCCCGACGGCACCATCATCACCACCCTCAACAAGCTGATGAAGAACAACGCCGGGTACGATCTGAAGCATCTCTTCATCGGCTCGGAAGGCACGCTCGGCATCATCACCCGCGTGGTGCTGCGGCTGTTTCCAAAACCGCGTTCGACCATGGCTGCGCTCTGCGCGCTGAAGGACTATGCCGCGGTGATCGCGCTGCTCGGCGCCGCACGCAGCGGGCTCGGGCCGCTGCTGTCGGCCTTCGAGGTGATGTGGCCGGACTATTGGGACGTGATCACGATTCGCGCCGGCGTGAAGCCTCCGGTCGCAGCTGGCCACGGCCTCTACGTGCTGGTGGAGGCGCAAGGCACCGACGAGAGTATCGACGCGCCGCGCTTCCAGACCTGGCTCGAAGAGCTGATGGAGCGCGGGCTGCTGACTGACGCGGCGGTGGCGCAATCGCTGGCGCAAACGCAAGCGTTCTGGCGCGTGCGCGACATTTGTGCCGAGTTCGGCCGCGTGCTGGGGCCGCACATCTCCTACGACATCGGACTGGCGGTGGCGCGGATGGACGAGTTCGCGACGCGCTGCAAGGCCGCACTCGCTGATGGCATCAAGGGCTGCGAGAGCGTCTATTACGGCCATATCGGCGACGGCAACCTGCATCTCGTCTCCTGGGTCGGGGGTCTCTCCGTCGCGCAGCAGCCGAAGGAGGAAATGGACGCGATCATCTATGGTCTCGTGCGCGAGATGGGCGGCAGCGTCTCCGCCGAGCACGGCATCGGCACGCTGAAGAAGAAATGGCTGGATCACGCCAGGAGCGAGCCTGAGATCGCGCTGATGCGCACCCTGAAGGCCGCGCTCGATCCCGAGCATCTGCTCAATCCCGGCAAGGTGATCTGACCGAGCCCATGAAGTCATTGAAGCTCGATACGCCGAAATCGCTGTCGCAGCGGGTGATGCAGCGGCTGCGCCAGGCCATTATCGACGGTGAGTTCGCGCTCGGCGCCGCCATCTCCGAGGAGATGGTGGCAAATTCCTTCGGCGTCAGCCGCACGCCGGTGCGCGAGGCGATGGGCCAGCTGCAGGCGCAAGGCCTTGTGGTGATCCGGCCGCAGGTCGGCAGCTTCGTGTTCACGCCGAGCGCGGAGGACATCCATGCGCTCTGCACCTTCCGCATCGCGCTCGAGCCGAAGGCGGCCGAGTTCGCCTTCCGCCACGACCGCGACGGTGCTGTCGCCGCGATCAGCGCAGCGATCGCCGCGATGGAGCCGGCGATCGCGGCAAGAGACAACATCGCCTATGGCCGCGCCGACGCCGCTTTTCACGAGGCGCTGTTCGCCCATTGCGGCAACCGCTACCTCGCCGAATCCTATCAGCTCGTCTCCGGCCGCGTCGCCGCGCTCCGCACCAATTTGACCTCGCCGATCGACGTGCGCACCCGCTCGTCCTTCGACGAGCATCGCAGACTGCTCGATCTGTTCGCACGCGGCGAGCAAGCCTCCTTCGAAGCGCTGATGACGACGCACATCACCAATTCGGGCGTGGTCTATGCCAAGGCGCTGAAATTAGAGGCGCTGAAAGGAGAGGCGGTGAAGATGAAGATGGAGGGGCCGAGGATGGATTGAGCGCCGTCACGGCTCCTCCTCCGGTCCCGGCCTGTCCAGAAAATCCAGCGCGGTGTTGATCTGTTCGAGCTGGTGCTCAAGCCTGTCGCGGTCTTCGACCGACTGCGCTGTCTCGAGCTGTTCCACGAGCTTCTGCTTCCGCATCAGCAAGTTCTCTATGACGGTGCTCACAATTCCCCCATCGCCAGAGGCGACGTCACGAACGCCGAGATGGTGGAGGCGCGCGCGACACGGGCCCGGTTAGAACCCTGGACCAGAATGTCCGCAGCGGCGATTGGTTCCCGCGGCCGACACCCGATCAGCGCGGCCGCGAGGATGGAACTCCCCGCTCGACTCGTCATGACGATGCCGCCAAGCTGCATCGGCGAGACATCGGCAAAGGCCACGCATCGATTGGTTGAATTCACCCGCCCGGACCCCTATGCCTATCCGTATGGACACCCAGATCGTCACCGCCGAAAAGCCCCTGATGGCACAGGCGCGCCCGCGCAAGCCGGCGCCGTTCCTCCCCATGAGCCGTGCCGAGATGAATGCGCTCGGCTGGGATGCTTGCGACATCGTGCTGGTGACGGGCGATGCCTATGTCGATCATCCGAGCTTCGGCATGGCGATCATCGGCCGGCTGCTCGAGGCGCAAGGTTTTCGCGTCGGCATCATCGCGCAGCCGGACTGGCACTCGGCGGAGCCGTTCAGGGCATTGGGCAAGCCGCGCGTGTTCTTCGGCGTCACCGGCGGCAACATGGATTCCATGGTGAACCGCTACACCGCGGACCGCCGCCTGCGCCACGACGATGCCTATACGGCCGGCGGCGAAGGCGGCAAGCGGCCGGACCGCTGCACCATCGTCTACGCTCAGCGCTGCCGCGAGGCGTTCAAGGACGTGCCCATCGTGCTCGGCGGCATCGAGGCCTCGCTGCGCCGGATCGCACATTACGATTACTGGTCCGACAAGGTGCGCCGCTCGGTGCTGGCCGACGCCAAGGCGGACCTTCTGCTCTACGGCAATGCCGAGCGCGCCGTCGTCGAAGTGGCGCAGCGGCTCGCCGCCGGCGAGGCGCCGCGCGAGCTCGACGACATCAGGGGCGTCGCGCTGTTCCGCAAGGTCCCTGCGGATTACACCGAGCTGCACGCCGACGATCTCGACTCCGCCGACGAGGGCGCATCGCGCCAACGCGGCGCCACGGTGATCCGCCTGCCGGCCCTTGAACAGGTCGAGCAGGACCGCGAGGCCTATGCGCGCGCTTCACGCGTGCTGCATCGGGAGAGCAATCCCGGCAATGCGCGGCCGCTGGTGCAGCGTCACGGCGATCGCGATCTCTGGCTGAACCCGCCGCCGATCCCGCTCACCACCGAGGAGATGGACGCGGTCTACGACCTGCCTTACGCGCGCGCGCCGCATCCGTCCTACGGTGATGCAAAGATCCCCGCCTGGGAGATGATCAAATTCTCGGTGACGATCATGCGCGGCTGCTTTGGCGGCTGCACCTTCTGCTCGATCACCGAGCATGAGGGCCGCATCATCCAGAACCGTTCGGAGGGCTCGATCCTGCGCGAGATCGAGAAGATCCGCGACAAGACGCCGGGCTTCACCGGCGTGATCTCCGACATCGGTGGCCCTACCGCCAACATGTACCGGATGGCGTGCAAGGATCCGAAGGTCGAGGCGGCGTGCCGGCGGCCGTCCTGCGTCTTCCCCGAGATATGTCCGAACCTCAACACCTCGCATGACGATCTGATCCGGCTCTATCGCAAGGTGCGCGAGACCCGTGGTATCAAGAAGGTGATGGTCGCCTCCGGCGTGCGCTACGACCTCGCGGTGGAGAGCCCCGAATACATCAAGGAGCTCGTCACCCATCACGTCGGCGGCTATTTGAAGATCGCGCCGGAACATACCGAGCGCGGCCCGCTCGACAAGATGATGAAGCCGGGCATCGGCGCCTACAACCGCTTCAAGCGGATGTTCGATGAAGCCGCCGAGCAGGCCGGCAAGAAATACTATTTGATCCCCTATTTCATCGCGGCACATCCCGGCACGACCGACGAGGACATGATGAACCTCGCGCTCTGGCTGAAGAAGAACCGCTATCGCGCAGATCAAGTGCAGACCTTCCTGCCCTCGCCGATGGCGACCGCCACCGCGATGTACCACACCGGCGTCAACCCCCTGCGCGGCGTCCGCCACGGCGGCAGCGACAAGGTCGAGGCGATCAAGGGCCTGCGCCAGCGCCGCCTGCACAAGGCATTTCTGCGCTACCACGACCCCGACAATTGGCCGGTGCTGCGCGAGGCGCTGAAGGAGATGGGCCGCGCCGATTTGATCGGCTCGCAGCCCCACCAGCTCGTCCCCGCGCACCAGCCCCCCGGCACCGGCAAGGCCGCCGGCACGAAGCGCCCGGTTCGCCCCGGCGTCAGGACGCAGCGGTTTACAACCAAGGGCGTGCGGGTGGTGAAGTAGCGGGACGAGTGAGCTTTCGTGCCCCCGCAACAAGAATGTCAAAAACAACCCCATGCGCAGTAGGCGCCCTTAGCGGGATCAATGGCTTAGACACTTTGCAGAGAGATGTTGACCCGTCGGGCAAAAAGTCGTTGCCCCGTCGGGCAACACAGGCGCATGATGGCATCATCGGGCACGTGGAATAGAGCGAGCCCGGTCTCTGCCCGTATCGATATCCTCGAGCTTCACACCGCGTCCCACGCGCAGGCTGTCACACGCCTGATCGACGCGTTGCAGGGGGATTTATACTTCCCCGGGGAATTAGCACCGGACGGTAGCACCGTGTGACACCGGCTTCACCCTTCGCGACTGGGTGGTCCACGCCCGAGCCGTCACGGCTTCGTCAACACGGCCGGCACCAAATCCGGATGCGCTAGCGCGTGCATTTATTATCGATCAGCCCCCAGGCAGGCGCCTCCGTTCTGCCTTCGAAAGCAGACCTGGCCGGTTCGCCTTTGCAAGTCAGCTAAGGGCCCAACGGCGACGTCCTGACGAGCGACGCCGCGAAGCGAGGCGGCTTACTCGTGTCGTCAAACCTTGAACTCGCCACGATGCCCAGAAGCAAGCGGCGAATGAACGTCCCGATCATTGATCCCTAGTCCGGGACTTGGGGGGCTGTAAACACGGGATCGCCAATGTGTTAGACTTTGTCCAGCCGATCAGGGAGAAAAGCCATGACCGCCGAGTTCGATGAAGACCGCTTCAATATGGCTATCCGTAAGTTTCTGAAGCATGTCGGAGTTACATCGCAGCGTGAAATCGAGAACCTAGTGCGTAGCGGGGCGGTGAAAGGTGGCGAGCTCAAACTGCGAATGACCCTGTCCGCTGAGGGGACGCCGCTGAAACATGTTGTCGAGGAAACAGTCGCACTCTGACGAGGGCACACGCTGCGACCCAACGTCCGTTCAGGGCCAGAACCAGCCGTTTAATAGCGAGGACCGCCGTTGATTGCGTCTCGGCGCCCTGACGTGATCGAGAGCCATCGGCGAAGCTCAGGCGTTGGCCGCCGAATGCCTTGCTTTGCGCGACGGCCAATCGATCTGGCATGTCGGAAGAACCCATACGCGGTGAGCAGGATCACAACCATTGTGGTCGCGAAGTAACCAGCCTCAAAAAAGACGATACAAGCGATCCACGCGACGAAGAACACGACCTGCCAGAGCAAGGCGAACCCGAGATAAGTTTTGCCGGTTGGGATGCCATTGCTCATACTGATCACTTATGCATCCTTGCAATCGGCGGCGCCCCCCAAGTTGATCCTTCCGGCTTGCGACGAGCCCATGGTAAAGATTACGTTGCGCATCGAAACGCGGAACTTCCGCTTCGGGTCAAAGTGCGAAGAACTCAGGTTGAGCAAATCAGGCCCGCTCTAATGTAATGACCGGACTTTGGTCCGCCGATGCTCAATTTCGCAGATGGCCCAAAAGCTGACGAACGATGCGGGGATCTTTTCGCGCTACCACGTTCGCTTCAAGTCACGAGATTGCCCAAAGTCTGACCAATTCAAATGTTCGCCAGCTCCCCTTTTGGCCCACGAATAGCGCCGTCTAACCTGAGGTTCTGCTCAAAGTAGTCGCGCAGCCAGGGCAGCTTACTGTTAAGTGTCCCTCGTGACGGGCTCATCCGGCAGACCGCCAGCAGCGGATCGTCAAGGATTAGTTCCTGCGCATCTAATCGGAATATCCGCGAAACTCCGGATTCCATCTCTTGACGCGACGCTGTCGCCAATCTCGAACCGCATAAGGTCGTCGCCAACTTGAAACGGAGCCGCATATGTGCCCTTGGTCCGCGACACGAGTACATCCTGGCTCACACCGAGGAGTATGACATGTGTGTAGGCGGCGAGCTTCGGTTTGACCCGGGAAAACACCTCGCCGGCCTGTTCGGGCGACGTGTGATGGTCCGCGACTGGCTTCATGTACGGCAACTCTGCCAGTTTCGCGGACGTGGCAAAAACCTCATGGATCAGAAGATCCGTGCCCGTCGCAAACTTGATGAGATTCTCATCGAACTTGGTGTCACCTGACAACGTGACCGACTTCGCGCCATAATCAACGCGATATCCCACTGACGGCTTGATCAGGTCACCATGATTGACGGCGAATGCCGTCACCTTGACGCCGGCCTCCTCGAACACGACCCGATCAGCCTGGAAGTCATGCGCGTCGATTTGGGTGGCGACGGCCGGGATTTTTTCGTCGGCCATTCGTATCCGCGCATCGTCCGCAAACGCCTCGGTGAGCCCTTTGGCGATTCTCGCCGCTCCGCCCGATCCTGTGCCATCCGATGGCCCAAACAGTCGCAATGGTCGGCTGCGGAAGCCGAACGGTCCGAACATGTATCCGGTCATCCAGAGGTCCGGCAGACCTTCGACATGGTCGGAATGATAGTGGGTGAGAAAGACGGCATCGATGCCTTTCCCTGCGGGTATCCCGAGCTGATACAACCTCACCGTCACGCCGCGGCCCGCATCGAATAGCAGATTGAGTCCACCGGCTTGTATCAAGGTGGCCGGCCCAAAGCGCGCCGTGCCTGGCTCGGGGCCGCCGGTGCCGAGCAACGTCACCACGATTTCACCGGGGCGGCCCGCACGTTCTTGCTGCTGAGCCGACGCGTCTGAAACGCAAGCCACCAGTGCAAAGCCTATCATCGCGGCACTAACCACCAAATTGCGTGCCATCCTGCCGCCGTTGCTTGCCATCGTGGGACCCCTGAGTCGCGTTTGCCTACTGGCAAGCAAACCACGGCTGAGGCTTCATGGCTTGTATTTTTCAGCCATCGGGCGAGAGGATGTTGTCCCAATCGCCGATGAATTGGTGGGGTGGCAGGCCGACTAGCGCGTAGCATTCCCGGACGAAGTGCGCCTGATCGAAGTAGCCGGCCTCGTGGACGATTTGCGTCCACGGCTTGGCCGGCTGATTGCGATGCATCGTCAAGGCGGCATCAAATCTCGCCGTGCGCGCGTACAATTTTGGGGGAAGGCCCGTTTGCATCGTGAAGCGACGTTGAAACTGGCGGGCGCTCAGACCCGATTGCGAGGCCAATGCGGCGATCCGGATGTTACCCCGGGCGGACATGAGACGGCGGGACGTGACGCCAATTCCATCCTCCGCGGCACGGCCTTCCAACATGGCGCCAAACCATCGTTCTGCCGCGGCGACACGCGAAGAAAAGTCCTGCGCCGATCGTACGGCGTCTTGGAGGAGCGCGGCGCGGTTTCCGAGCACGTCGCGTGCCGGGACGCCTTCGTCGATCAGGTATGTCATTCCGATTCCGACCAGCCGGTGCAGAGCTGCCGGCTGCAGCAGAATGTTGAAGATATGTAACTGACCCGAAGCATAGAGATGAATCCGGCGCGCGCCCTGGGGCCCGACGACGACCATCTCCGGCGCGGTCGCGAGGCGCCCGCCATCGAGGCGAAGACGTAATGGATCGCCCAGGTAAATATCGATAATCTGATGCGGACGTGCCGTCAGCGGAAATGCCAGCACGTGAGAGCCTAGCGTCGCGCGGCGTTCTTCGAAGGAGCGAACGACGTTCCTCAGTTTCGGATGAGGCTCCGTACGCCTGAGATCCATCGACATCCCTCATCTGAGCACGGTAGGCCGGCGGGCGAGCCCCGTTACCCGCCATGGACACTATCATGGATTGGCGCGCTGGCCTCCACCTCGAACTTCCGCACTTGGGCGCCGCGAGAGGCCGAGCCGCAGGCACCTTCCGCAACTTGCACCATTTTTGCTCACGCATTCATAGATCGTGCTTTGAAGAATGCGCTTTTTGGGAGGGGCTTATGGTAGTAGGAATCACTGCAATGCCTTGCTCGCATCTGGTCTGGCGTGCACTTTCGTCTATCGAGAGCTCGAACGAGGACGTACGGCGCATGAGAACGCTGCTAAAAATTGTCCTCGTGGCGGTCTGCGCTGCAATCTTGACGACATTGCTAGGGGCGTTTCCGTCCGAATCGTGACCACCGAACGTCGCTGGGTTGCTGGCTCCGGTGGGATCGAGTTCGGGAACAAGTGGCAGTTCCGGGCGTTGAGGCCGGCATCTGAACGGGTGCGGTTCTCACGTGGAGGAGATAGTAGATGAAAAGCTTTCTTGCCGTGGCTCTGCTTGGCACTGCCGTGATCGGCGGCGCTGCGTTCGCGCAATCCACTCAACCGGCTGATCGCGCTGCGCCGGCTGCCACCGCCCAACCGGTGGACGCGAAGATGGCGCTCAAGGGCAATTGGCGAGCCTCGAAGCTCATGGGCTTGAACGTCTACAACGAGGCCAACGAGAAGCTCGGCGACGTCAACGAACTGCTCGTCGACAAGAGCGGCAAGATCAACGCCGTGGTGATCGGCATCGGGGGCTTTCTCGGCATGGGCGAACACGACATCGCCGTCTCGATGGACAAGCTGAAGTTCGTCGAAGAGCCTGTCCGGACGAGCTCGACGAGCACCTCGACCACCTCCCGCGACACGACTACCGGCGCGGCTTCGACCAATACGACTAACCGCAGCGCGAACGATTGGGTCCCCGACCACGCCGTCATGAGCGGCAACAAGGAGCAGCTGAAGGCGCTCCCGCAGTTCAAGTATTCGGACTACAACTAGCAGGTCGAGCGCTCGCGAAAGATTAGGGCCCCAACCGGGGCCCTTTTTTCTGCTGAGCGAGGCTTCGCAGACCACAAAAAAGGCCCGCCCGGCTTGAGGGCGAGCCTTTCGTGCGAGCTGGTGTTCGCTCAGTGCATGTGAACTAACCAATAGCCGACGCCGCCAACAACGAGCACGGCAGGAACGGCCCTTAAAATCAGCACAGGCATCTTCTCCTCCAATTGCATCAGAACGTTTTTCACCGGGCCGGCTAGGCCCTGCAAGAACCGTTTTACTGTTCAGTGCAGACCTTGGTGGTCTTCACGGCGGACTCGGCTTCCGTCTTGGTCTTGTAGATGCCGTCGCCTACGATAGTCGTAGTGGTAGTCGTCGGTTTGGTGTCGACCACGGTGCACTTCTTGGTGGTCGCGTCGCGAACGATGTAGAACTCGGCGGCGCTGGCGGCCTGTGTGCCGAGGGCAAAGGCGGCGAGAGCGCCGCATACGATCAGCTTCTTCATGTATCCTCCTCAAGCTCGTAAGTAGTCACTGCCAACGAGGACGCGCGACTGAAGTTCCGGTTGTTCCCGTCTGCAGCGGCCTGCGCCATTTCGCTACACTGGGGTGAGGGGTTCCTAAAAGCGCGGATGGAAAGAGCCGTGGGTAAGCAGCGGTCGGGGGCCCCAGCTCGATCATAGATCGAGGGGCAGCTCAGTTGGACCTTCAAGCCCTGAAGAAGGTTGCCAGGAAGAGCACGACAGCCAGAACGACGCTGATACCGATGACCGTTAAGGCGGCCTGTTCTAGCTGAAAGCACCGCGCATACCGACGCCTCCTTCAGTTCAACACGCCGAGTACCCTCAAGGACCAGCTGTTTGGGCCTGGCGTTTGGAACTCGATGGCCTGGCCAACCGATAAGCCGAACAACGCAGTTCCAGCCGGCGTAAGAACCGAGACACGCATAGCGAAGGATTGGTCCAGGTCCTCCAGCATCAGACGCGAAGCATGCGATGCGGCGGGTGCCCCCGGCTAACTGGCCTTTGGTGCGATACACCTTGCTGTATGTAAATGCGCGCCATGGCCGAAGTTGCCAGATTTTCCCGGGTCCAGCGAACGGGCCAAGTCTTAAATGAAGAGGGGCTGGCATGCACTACGGCCGCGCGCACGAAGTTGTAGTTCTTCACGACCGCCTTGAAGCGCTCGCCTTTCAACTTGCCGAGCTGGAACAGTTGCGAGCGCAAGTGCTTTTAGCCGAGCAGAAGGCGGAGCGAACTGGAGGAAAGTGCGAACGCGGGGAGGCTCATGGAAAGCGCCAATTGCCTGCGAAATAGGGCCGCTGCCGGAAAGCAACAACCGGTGCTCCGGTCTGCGCCTCTTCTGCGGCAGGTAAGGGACATTACCAGCACAGAGGCAAGATTTTCGGTCTCCGTCGGTTGAATTCAGGCGACGATAATGAGCCAGTATGTAGAGGCGCGTTACGCGCTGCTGATATTGCAAGAAGCGCGGGAGACCTGCGAAGATCGAGCAGCAATACTGCTCAACAATCTACTGCAAGACCTTAGGCCAGCACAGCAAGATGACCCGCACCGTGCCGGTGCGCTAGCTTCTATCCGGCATTTGGCGGTAATTTTACGTGAGCACCGGATGCCCGCATCGTCTTATTGGGAAGCGGCGCTAGACGCTGCGCACGCATGGCGAGACCATGCAGAGCGATGACGAGGCCTCGGCTCTGCGCTGTCGGGCGACAGTCGTTTTCCAAATGCGTCGCCGTCGGCAACATTTAGTCGTCTGTTCAGCGTCAAAACGCGACGCCGGCCCCAGAGGCCCGAACGCCTGCGATGGGTCAAAAAGCGACATGACGGCGTTGTCTGCTTAGGTCTGCTTCCTCCCAAAGGGCGGCACTTGCGGGTACACGGCTTCCCCTCTTGTCCAACTTTCCTCCAGCCGGCGTATCGCAAACTCCTGCGATCATACTTACTTTGCCTCCATGAAAAAGATCGGATTCCTGTCCTTCGGACACTGGACGCCCTCGCCGCAGTCGCAGACCCGCTCGGCCGCGGACACGCTGCTGCAATCGATCGAGCTTGCGGTTGCGGCGGAACAGCTCGGCTTGGACGGCGCCTATTTCCGCGTACATCACTTCGCCCGGCAGCTCGCATCACCCTTTCCGCTGCTCGCCGCCGTCGGCGCCAAGACCAGCAGGATCGAGATCGGCACGGCCGTGATCGACATGCGTTACGAGAACCCGCTCTACATGGTGGAGGACGCAGGAAGCGCCGACCTCATCGCCGGTGGGCGGCTCCAGCTGGGCATCAGCCGCGGCTCGCCCGAGCAGGTGATCGACGGCTGGCGTTATTTTGGCTATCGCCCGGCCGAGGGCCAGAGCGATGCCGACATGGGCCGGCGCCACGCGGAAGTCTTCCTCGACCTGCTCCGCGGCGAGGGTTTTGCCGAGCCCAATCCGCAGCCAATGTTTCCCAATCCGCCCGGGCTGTTGCGCCTCGAGCCGCATGCGCAAGGCTTGCGCGAACGCATCTGGTGGGGTGCCGGCTCGAACGCCACCGCGGTGTGGGCAGCAAAGCTCGGCATGAACTTGCAGAGCTCGACGCTGAAGAACGACGAGACCGGCGAGGCTTTTCATGTGCAGCAGGCGGCGCAGATCCGCGCCTATCGCGCGGCGTGGAAAGAGGCGGGGCACAGCCGCGAGCCGCGCGTATCGGTGAGCCGCAGCATCTTCGCGCTGATCGACGATCGCGACCGCGCTTATTTTGGCGGGGAACGCGGAGGGGAGGATCAGATCGGCTTCATCGACCCGCGCACCCGCGCGATCTTCGGCCGCTCCTATGCGGCGGAGCCTGACGTGCTGATCGAGCAACTGCGCCAGGACGAGGCGATCGCGGAAGCGGACACGTTGCTGCTGACGATTCCGAACCAGCTCGGCGTCGCCTACTGCGTGCATGCGCTCGAGGCGATCCTGACTCAGGTGGCACCGGCGCTGGGGTGGCGGTAAGGCAAACGACCGCCAGCTGTCACTCGTACGATGCCGTTCAGTTTTTGAAAACGTAGGGCTGACGAGGTCGGCGAGGATTTCCTGCAGATATGCAGCCCCGGGTTCTTTGCATTCAGAAACCGGGGCCTTTGCATTCAGTGCATGTGGCCAATGAGATAGATGCCACCGCCGACAACCAGGATCGCCGGCACGGCCCAGAGAATCAATACAGGCATTATCCTCTCCTCCGAATAACTGCTCCCGGGGAAGAAACAGGAAAAAACGGCAAACGTTCCGCGTTCCTGCGGAACGGCCGAGCTGATGGCGAGTTCATCGCAGCGCCGCATGAAGCGGCGAGGGAGAATGCGATGAAGAAGTTCATGCTGATTTCGGCCGCCGCTCTGCTCGTGTCGACGAGCGCGATGGCGCAAACCACCGTCACCACGACGACCGGCGCCGGACACGGCGCGACCGTGCAGATCGAGCCGGAATACCGCACCAAGATTCGATCTTACGTCACCGAGCACAAGATCCGTCCGGTCGAGACGCGCGAAAAGATCGTGGTCGGCTCGCCGGTCCCGCGCGATGTCGAGCTCGCGAGCGTGCCGAGCGATTGGGGCCCGTCGCTGACGAAGTATCGCTACGTCTATTCGGGCAACCGGGTCATGCTGGTGGACCCCGAGACCCGCATGGTGGTCCAGGAGGTGGATTAACTCCGCCGCGCGGCGGGCCGTGGAGGAGCGGCTCGCCGTGCATCCTGCTTTCATTTTGCGGTAGGGGGCCCGATGCCCATCATTCGATATTTCCTGTTTGCAGGCGCATTGGTCGTGGCGCTGCTCTTCGCACTCGATCGCAATCTGCCGCCACTTGGCGAGCGCTCTGTCGGCCCGGAGGTCGACCGAAGCATCATTCGCATCCACTCCGCACGAGCCTTGCCTGAAAAAATCGTCTTCGACACGTCCACTCAGATCGCCGCCAGTGTCTCTTCGCCTCTGCTCGCCGCCGAGCCGCCGGTCCACGTTGCGAGCAACGCATTGGCGATGGCCGAACCGCGGAAGCCAGAGACGAACACGCCCGCACCTCAGCGCGGCGCGACGCGAGCAGCCGGTCTCCGTTCAAATCGCGCGGCTCGCTCGGCGTCCCCACGTCGACTCTACGATCGCCAGGTGATGGTCGGGGCGTTCTGAGATGTGCTGATGCAGCGTGATCGCGGCGCATGAGGCGCGCAGCCGTTCGCACTCGCTCCAGATGAACGCCAGATGAATAAAAGGATGCGTGGCCGTGTTCGCGCAGCGCGGAACTTCACTTCAGGTTGCGCAAAAGCGTCAACGTGTCCGACGCAAGGAACGTTTGCGCGTTTGCCAATTTATCCCGTGCCTGATTTGGCGATTTGTTTTTGGAAACCCTGGAGGAATGGACATGAGGATCCTGAAGCTTTCTCCGGCTGCGGCCGCGCTGTTGGCCGGCACGGCACTCGCTGTTGCGCAATCGAGTTCGACGGTCGGCACCGGCGGCTCTTCGGCGGGCGGCGGCACGAGCAGCTCGACGGTCGGCACCGGCGGCTCATCGGCCGGCTCGGGCAGCGGATCAGGTTCTGCGTCGACGCTGGGCACTGGCGGCTCGTCTGCGGGCGGCGGCACCAGCAGCTCGACTGTGGGTACCGGTGGCTCGGCGGCCGGCAGCGGCTCGGGAAGCGGCTCGGCCTCGACGCTCGGCACCGGCGGTTCGTCGGCGGGCAGCGGCAAGAGCTCGTCCAGCGTCGGCACCGGCGGCTCGGCGGCCGGCAGCGGCTCGACCGTTGGTCAGTCCGGCGCGTCGAAGTCGCCCGGCATGGGCGACGGCAAGTCCGGTAGCCACGCCAGCGACATGGGCCTCGAGAAGGGCAAGGGCCATAACAAGGACGAGTGGAAGAAGGACAAGAATTAGTCCCATCCCGGGAGCGGCCACGTGCCGCTCCCTTCGTCCATGTTGAGGAGGAGCCGCAATGAACAAGTCAATCGTTGCGATCATGGCGCTGGCTCTGATGGGCAGCGCTGCATCGGCAGAGACCATGGAAAAAACCGGCAAGACGGCATCAGGCGAGACCTGCAAGGTCAAGGTCGAGAAGCATGCAGACGGAAGCATCACCGCGGTCGGCTCATCGAGCTCGGGCACGACCGGGTCGACCTCATCGAGCAGTTCGCTGTCGAGCTCAAGCTCGGCCGGCGGATCATCGGTGCATGTGCAGGCCGGCGGCGGCAACGTCTCGAGCTCGTCGTCGACGGCGGGCGGTCCTGGCTCCACCAGTGCTAGCACCATCACCGTCAACGGCTGCACAATCTCGACATCGTCACCCTGATTGATAGAGGATTGAAACATGAGAAACTTACTCACGACCGCGGCGGTCGCGGCCCTGCTCGCTGCCGCTTCGCCGGTTCTTGCACAGAAGAGCATCACGGGCGGAAGCGGCGGCTCGGCCGCCGCGGGCGGCACATCCGCCTCCACCGTCGGCACCGGCGGCACGTCAACGTCGCCGACCGGCAGCACCGGCTCCTCGATTGCGGCCGGTGGAAGCGCCGCTTCCGTCGACGGCAAGACCCAGACCGGCGTCAGCACGAACAAGGGCAACGGGCCCGTGCTGAATTCCAACGCGCGGGCGCAGGCCCATGAAGGCGGCACGTTCAGCCGCTCGCATACGCGCACCAAGGTCAAGGCCGGCGAAGAGGTCGGCTCGACCACCAAGACGATGTCGCATGTACCGGGCTCGAAGCCGACCATGTCGACGACATCGACGACGGCTCGCTAGAGCATATCGGTTCTGGTGGAATCAGAACCGAAGCTCCTTGTCTTGAAGCTCCTTGGCTTGACGCGTTTTCGTCGCGCGGACCGGTATCCACCTCGCTAGAAAACGCGCCATCCTCACGACCTGCTGCCCGAGTCGCTCGGGCAGCCTTTTTGTTGTGTTGGCCCAGGTCAACCGGCACTCAGGCTGTGGCTGATGCGCGTCACGATGCCGTCCCATTGCCGCTTCTCGGCCGCCGGATAATTGATCAGCACGCAATGCACGTAGCGCCGCGAGAAATTGCATCGGTCGTACCAGATCTTGCCGCGCTTGATGCTGGAGACTACGAAAAATCTCGGTGTGATCCGTTTGTAGATGATCCCGGACGGCGGATTTTTCCTGGCGAGAAATTCGGCGGGCGAGAGACCTTGATTGGGAACAGCTTGCACGGTGAGATCGGCGCGGCCATCGGCCGTGCGAAATTGCTGGCCGTATCCGTCGGGTTTTCCGGCGGGCTCGGTGAAAAGCGAGGCGGGAATGTCGGCCGACGTCCCGGATTCCGGAATCCGGTAGGTCGTCCAGCTGTCTGCCCCGGCAACAGACGATGTCGCACAGAGCGCGATGACCACAGCAGCTGCTGTCCTCATGTCGGCCTCATCAATGACGCGGCGCCAGTTGCAATTCCATCAAAGCGATCCTCTGCAAGGCGGCGGGGTTGCGCTCACCCGCACCGGCCGTGCGCAGGATGGATTCGGCGAGTGCATTGACGTGCGAGGAATGCACGGGCTCCGGCAGGGTCGCAATCGCAGCTTCCAGCGCGGTGGTCATCAGCTCGATCACCTCAGGGGAAAACTCGGTATTGGCAAAGTTCTTCATCGGTGGACCGTGGGAGCCGCCTGCTCAACGTCGGGAAAAAGTGGAAGTTCCTGCGGGGCGGCAAGCCCGGCATCAATCCGAGAGCGCGACGCGCTGACCGACGACGCGGCGGCTCACCCACGTCGCGCCGGCGCTGAGGCAGGCTGCAATCGATCATCAATAGGTTTCCGGAAGGGCCGGCGCTGGCGCGCGCGAGACGCCCGCCTGTGGCGGGCCCTCAGGACGAGGGCTCGTCTCGCGGCGAAGGGCGATTTACTCGCGCGACCTCAGAATAATGCGGCCTTCAGCGCCTGTCCGTAGATCATGGCGGCAACGAGGAAGAGTAGCGCCCACGCTCCCGCGAAGATCATGAGGATTTTCAGGGTCTCGACGTCGATGGTGGTTCTCATTGCACGGGAGAGTGCTTTTGCCAGTGCAGCCATCATCGCCAGCTCCGGACCAGGCCGCGCGGAGCGCGGTCTGGTTCGTGTAGCGTCATTGAGCGCGTTTGCGTGTGAAACAGATTACAGGCGGCGGTCAGCTGATGTTCAGAAGAGCACTTGTGCCGAAGACCATCATTGCTTCAGATCAATGATGTGGCACCAAGTTCCAGGGCGGCTGTCGAGGGCCGTGACATGGAGACGCTGGAACGAGAATGCGAAGCACGGCGTTCGCCTGAAGGAGTCCACCATGCCGACCAAGCCGACCATCGCCCGCATCTGGCGCGGCCGTACCCGCCGCGACATCGCTGACGCCTACCAGACCTATCTGCAGGCGGAGGGCATTCCGCCGCTGTTGAAGACGGCGCTCGGCGTGCAGCAGCTGCGCGAGGACCGCGATGAGGAGACGTGTTCACGACCATCTCCTACTGGGCGGACGTCGAGGCCATGACGGCTTTCACCAAGGGCGAGCCGACCAAGGTGCATCATCTCGCGCGCGATCCGGAATTCCTGATCGAATTGCCGGAACGCATCGAGATCCACCGCATCCTGATCGACGAACAGGGGCTGCGGTGAATGCCGCCACGCGTATCCCAGCCGAGCGAGGCTGCGGTTCGGGATGCGATGTCGAGCGCATTTTGACCACGGCGCCGTCGCGCGTCACCGCCCCTGATATTCGGCCCAGCAGTCCGCCGTTTCGTAAACGCGGACAGCCGAGATTTGCCACACGCTCGGCTCCAGCCGGTCCCATATCCAGATCGCAATGTTTTCGGCCGTCGGGTTCTCGAGCCCCTCGACGTCGTTCAGGCACCTGTGGTCCAACGCGCCCACGATGTCGGCGAAGCACTTCTCGAGATCAAAAAAGTCCACGACGAAGCCCGTGCGCGGGTCGACCGGTCCTTCGAGCTGAACCTCTACTCGGTAGGAATGACCATGCAGCCGGCTGCATCGGTGCGTCTCGGGCACCTTCGGCAGCCGATGCGCCGCCTCGAATTTGAATGCCTGCGATATCTTCATTTGGTTCCCGACAGGGCGCGGCCAATCCGCGATCTCGGATGCCGGTTGCCTGCCCGGCGTCAAGGAATGGCGCGCCCGGAACGATTCGAACGTCCGACCCTCAGATTCGTAGTCTGATGCTCTATCCAGCTGAGCTACGGGCGCGTTTTTCGCAAGCAGCGATGGCGGGCATGACCCGCGACGCATCTCCCGGAAGGCCGGGAGGGGTGCGAAAGAGCGCTCTGACTAGCCGCTCTTGTCCCTGTTGGCAAGATCCGGGATGGGGAGATTTTGCAAGGAGATGACCGCCAGCATGGTCATTCCTGGGCTCGCGAAGCAAGAAGTGCGGAATCTCGCGCCGAAACCTCTAGATTCCGTGGCCCTCCCTTTGGGCCGTCCCGGAATGACGGGAGACTGCCGGCTGGCCGGCTACGCCCGCGCCCGCTCGTTGCGGATGGAGAGCAGTTCCACGGGGCGGTCGGGGATGACGATACGGAAGGTGGCGCCGATGGTGCCTTCGACGAGGTGGATGTCGCCGCCATGGGCGCGGACGAGCTCGGCGGCGATGGCAAGGCCAAGGCCGCTGCCGCCGGGGCGGCCGGAGGTCTGAAACGCCTCGAACAGGTGCTCCCGGGTTTTCTGGGGCACGCCCGGGCCGGTGTCGGAAACCTCCAAGATGGCGACCGCGCCCTCGCGTTTTCCGGTGATCCGGATCTGCTGCACGCCGCCCTCGCCGGACGAGGCATGGCTTTCCAGCGCCTGGGCGGCGTTACGGACGAGGTTGAGCAGCACGCGGAACAGCTGGTCGGGATCCGCATCGACGGCAAGCCCGCGCTCGATTGCGGAAACCCAGGCGATCGAGGCGTCGTTGGCGAGCCCAGCGGTCTCGCGCACCTCCAGCACCACCGGCTCGATCAGGATCATGCGGCGGTCTGGTGCGGCCTCCTGAGCGCGGCCATAGGACAACGTGGATTGGCAGAAGGCGATGGCGCGCTCGAGCGAGCGCACCAGTTTCGGCGCGAAGCGTTGCACCCGCGGATCCGGCACGCTGGCGAGTTGGTCCGACAAAAGCTGCGCCGAGGCCAGCAGGTTGCGCAGATCGTGGTTGATCTTGGAGACGGCGAGGCCGAGGGCGGCGAGCCGGCTCTTCTGATTCAGCATCGACATCAGGTCGCGCTGCATGTCGGACAATTCGCGCTCGGCCACCCCGATCTCGTCGCTGCGCTGGCTCGGCACGATGATCCGCGCCGAGCTCTCGGGATTCTCGTGGAAGCCGACCAGGCTCGCGGTGAGCCGCCGCATCGGGCGCACGAAGAGATAATGCAGAGCGAGATAGACGAGGCCGGCGGTCAGGGCCGCGATGATCAGCGCAACCACCACGACATTACGGGAGAACCGGTACATCTGCTGCCGCAGCGGCAGCTCGTCGGTCACGATCTCAATGAACTGGGCGTTGCCGACGCCCGGCCCAACGATGCGGATGGCCTGGTTGCCGGTCTCCAGCATCATCCGGAACGAGCCGGTGATCGCCTCCCACGCTGTCATGTCGCGCAGGTCGATGTCATGCTCGATGGCCGTAGGAAGGTTGTCGCTGGCGAGCAGCCGGCGCTGCTGGCCCATCTTGATGGCGACGGCGCGGGCATTGATGCTCTTCAAAATCTGCCGCGACAGCGAATCGGGAACCATGCCGAGCGGCGCGGCGTCCAGCACCAGCGCCGCGGTGTTGGCCGCCGCCACCCGGTCGTTGAGCCGGTTGACCCAGAAGTTGGCAATGGCGGGCACGTAAAGCAGGCTGGCCGCGATCATCACCAGCGGGACGGTAAGCAGCAGCAGCTTGCCTGACAGCCCGAGCCCGCGCGACCCGCGCGGCCGCATCGCCGGCTGGTCCGGCTGATCCAGATCCTGGATCGGCTGGCGATCTGTGGCTGCCACGAAATTCGCCCCTGTTGGCCTTGGCTGATGCAAGATGCGACCGGCCCCGGGCCCGGTCAAATTACGGATCGCTAATCTGCCGAGGTGAGATGTAAGCGCTGATAAAGCGAGTCGCTACCTCAAGAGTTAAAAACCCCGCACAAACAGCGATATTCACTGGAAACGCGCGCTTGTGCGGCGTTGACGAAAACAAGGCGCTCGCTTATAAGCCGCGCGAATTGTCCGCGATGACCCGGTGCGACACCGGGAGCGGCTCTCTTGGGGCCGGAAAAGGGCCCGTTTTGGGCCGCATCTTCCGGACTTTACCATCAATTCTACAGGCAAATTGCCCGGTCAGCGGAGAAAAACCCGTGAAGCGGACTTATCAACCCAGCAAACTGGTGCGCAAGCGCCGTCACGGCTTCCGTGCCCGTCTCGCCACGGCCGGCGGCCGCAAGGTTCTCGCCGCCCGCCGCTCCCGCGGCCGCAAGCGTCTGAGCGCCTGAGCCGGACCCCCTTTTTCCGGGATTCATCATGGATCGGCTGAGGCAGCGGGCGGATTTCCTCGCCGTTGCCAATGGCGCGCGGGTGAATAGTCCCGCGTTCGTCCTGCAAAGCCGCCGCCGGGACGACGGCGGCCCGATCCGGATCGGCTTTACCGTTACCAAAAAGAACGGCAACGCCCCCGAGCGCAATCGTATCCGGCGCCGGCTTCGCGAACTGGTGAAGCGGCTAGATCCGGTGTCGATGCAACCCCATCATGATTATGTGCTGGTCGGCCGAAGGGACGCGCTCTCGCGCGACTTCGCGACCATGCTCGACGATCTGCGCATAGCATTCGCGAAGCCCGCGCGGCATACGCCCAAGGGACCGGCGAAGGCCGTGCCCCGCGATAAGCCGCAAACCGGATTGATGACGAGAGAATGATGACCGACAATCGCAACACCATCCTCGCCGTCATTCTGTCCGGCCTGGTGCTGATCGCCTGGCAGTATTTCTACAACGTGCCGCAGATGGAGAAGCAGCGCGCCCAGCAGCAGACGCAGGCCGAGCTCCAGAAAGGCACACCGCAGCCGACGGCGTCGGCGACGCCGGGTGCCGCGCCGCAGGCGGGCGGCACTCCCTCGGCTCCCCCTGTCGCGAACCAGCCGGCCCAGCCGATCGTCAGCCGCGAGGCCGCGATTGCCGCCTCCCCTCGCGTCAAGATCGAAACGCCTCGTTTGACCGGCAGCATTTCCTTGAAAGGCGCGCGCATCGACGACCTTGCGCTCGTGCAGTATCGAGAAACGGTCGACCCGAAGTCGCCGCCGATCATCCTCTATTCGCCCTCGGGCACGGCGGAGCCGTATTACGCCGAATTTGGTTGGGTGGCCGCGACAAGCGACACGAAGGTGCCTGACCGGACCACCGATTGGCAGCAGGAGGGCTCCAACAGCCTGACGCCGTCCACGCCGCTGGTGCTGAAATTTGATAACGGTCAGGGCCTCACCTTCCGCCGCACCATCACGATCGACGACCGCTACCTGTTCAGCATCAAGGACGAGGTGACCAATGTCGGGAACGCGCCGGTCAAGCTCTTTCCGTTCGCATTGATCTCGCGCCACGGCACGCCGCAAGTCTCAGGCTACTACATCCTGCATGAAGGCCTCATCGGCTATCTCGGCGACCAGGGCTTGCAGGAGAAGGCTTACAAGGCCGTCAGCGAGGCCCCTGCGATCGGCAACGGCGGACACGGATTCGAATTCAACAAGGTCACCAATGCCTGGCTCGGCATTACGGACAAATACTGGGCATCCGCGCTCCTTCCCGACACGTCCGCAACGCTCAAGGCACGTTTCGTCGCCGAACCAGGTACCCAGATCCGGTACCAGACCGACTATCTGCAAGATGCGCAGACCGTCGCAATCGGCGGCACGACGACAGCCAACACGCGGCTGTTCGCGGGCGCCAAGGAAGCCGGCGTGGTCGGCATCAACTTCCCGCTCGCAGGCCTCGGCGGCTACAACAAGGAGCTCGGCCTCAACCATTTCGATCTCTTGATCGACTGGGGCTGGTTCTACTTCATCACCAAGCCGATGTTTCTCGGCCTCGACTTCTTCTATCGCTTCTTCGGCAATTTCGGCATCTCGATCCTGCTCGTGACCGTGATCGTGAAGCTGTTGTTCTTCCCGCTGGCGAACAAGTCATACGCCTCCATGGCGAAGATGAAGTCGATCCAGCCGCAGCTTCAGGCGCTGAAGGAGCGCTATCCCGACGACAAGGTGAAGCAGCAGCAGGAGATGATGGAGATCTACCGCAAGGAGAAGATCAACCCGGTCGCCGGCTGTCTTCCCGTGGTGATCCAGATCCCGGTGTTCTTCTCGCTCTACAAGGTGCTGTTCGTCACCATCGAGATGCGGCACGCACCCTTCTATGGCTGGATCAAGGACCTCTCGGCGCCCGATCCGACCAACCTGTTCAACCTGTTCGGACTGATCCCGTTCGACCCGACCACGATTCCCGTGTTCGGCCACTATCTCGCGCTCGGCATCTGGCCGATCATCATGGGCATCACGATGTGGTTCCAGATGAAGCTGAATCCGACGCCGCCGGATCCGACGCAACAGATCATCTTCAACTGGATGCCGCTGATCTTCACCTTCATGCTGGCCGGCTTCCCGGCGGGCCTCGTGATCTACTGGGCCTGGAACAACCTGCTCTCGGTGGTCCAGCAGAGCTACATCATGCGCCGCAACGGCGTGAAGGTGGAGCTGTTCGATAATCTCAAGGCGACGTTCGCGAGGAAAGCGACGTAAGCCGAGGACTTCGAACCTCATCCTGAGGAGCGGCCGCAAGGCCGCGTCTCGAAGGATGGCGACGGGCTCCCGGGCCTGCATGGTTCGAGACGGCGCTTGCGCGCCTCCTCACCATGAGGAACTAGCACTGGGCCTTGAGCATGACCGACGACAAAGATGCGAAGCTGATCGAGGCCGGGCGCAAGCTGTTCGCGCGCGACTGGCAGTTCATCTGGGCTTCGCCCTCGATTGCCACGTTGCCGCCGATGGCGGGGCTGGAGATCGCCTTTGCCGGCCGCTCGAACGTCGGCAAGTCCAGCCTGATCAACGCGCTCACGGGGCGCAACGCGCTGGCGCGCACCTCGCATACGCCGGGCCGCACCCAGGAGCTGATCTTTTTCGAGGTCCCGGGAAAGAGTGACCTGCGCCTCGTCGACATGCCCGGCTACGGCTACGCCAAGGCGCCCAAGAGCCAGGTCGCGTCCTGGACCGAGTTGATCCACAAATTTCTGCTGGGACGTGCCTCACTCGCGCGCGTCTACGTGCTCATCGACGCGCGACATGGTCTCAAGGACGTCGATCTCGAGGTTCTGAAGACACTCGACCGCTCCGCCGTCAGCTACCAGATCGTGCTGACCAAGGCCGACCAGGTGAAGGCGTCCGAGCTGCAATCGCGCATCGCCGAGACCGAGGCCGCGCTGGCCAAGCATCCGGCTGCATTCCCGAACGTGCTCGCGACCTCGTCGCGGAGTTCGACCGGCATGGCCGAGCTGCGCGCCGCCATGGCGAAGCTCTTGGAAGAGCGGACCGCCTGATGACGGCACAACGCCTGCTGATTGGGCTGGCCGGCTTGATGGGCGCCGCCGGCGTTGCGCTGGCGGCCGCCTCCGCGCATGGCGGCGATGCGAGCCGGCTGGCATCTGCCAGCGCCATGCTGCTGTTTCATGCAACTGCCATACTTGCAACCGTCGCCTTGCTCGCGCGCGGCCTTCTGCATGGCGGAATTGGCCTCGTTGCCGCGTTCGGCCTTGCAGCGGGCGCCGCGCTGTTCGCGGGCGATCTCACCTGGCGGCAATATGCGGGACCTGGGCTATTTCCGTATGCAGCGCCGACGGGTGGAACGGTGATGATGTTGGGCTGGCTGGCGGTGAGCATGGCGGCGCTGGTGGTGAAGACGTAGCTTCTTTCTTACGCTCCCCCTGGGAGGGGAGGGTCGCTACGCATGCAGCGAAACGAAATGCGTCGCGGGGGTGGGGTGACAGTCTCTCCACAGAAGCGGCGCCCGTGTGGAGAGATCACCCTACCCCGCTCGCGCTGCGCGTGATCGACCCTCCCCCTCCAGGGGAGGGTAAGAGCACTTTGCGCCACGCCCGCCAATCGGATAGAACGCAGCCCGCGTTAGTCCCGCCAGCGAGATCCGCCTCATGACCGACATCTCCCCGCTCGACCAGGCCCGCATCCTGTCCGAAGCGTTGCCGCACATGCAGCAGTATGACGAGGAAACCATCGTCATCAAATATGGCGGCCATGCCATGGGCGACGAGGAGACCGCCAAGAACTTTGCGCGCGACATCGTGCTGCTGGAGCAGACCGCGATCAACCCGGTGGTGGTACATGGCGGCGGGCCGCAGATCGCGACCATGCTCAAGCGCCTCGGCATTGTCTCGGAATTCGCCGCCGGCCTGCGCATCACCGATGCCGCGACCATCGAGATCGTCGAGATGGTGCTTGCCGGCTCCGTCAACAAGCAGATCGTCGGATACATCAACGAAGCTGGCGGCAAGGCCGTGGGTCTGTCGGGCAAAGACGGCAACATGGTGAAAGCGTCGAAGACGACGCGGACCATCATCGATCCGGACTCGAACATCGAGAAGGCGATCGATCTCGGCTTCGTCGGCGATCCCGAGAAGGTCGATCTCACCCTGCTCAACCAGCTGATCGGCTACGAGCTGATCCCGGTGCTGGCGCCGCTCGCGACCTCTCAGGACGGCCAGACGCTGAATATCAACGCCGACACGTTTGCGGGTGCCGTGGCCGGCGCGCTCAAGGCCAAGCGCCTCTTGCTACTCACCGACGTGCCTGGCGTGCTCGACAAGTCCAAGAAGCTGATACCGCAATTGTCCGTCAAGGACGCACGAAAGCTGATCGCCGACGGCACCATTTCCGGCGGCATGATCCCGAAGGTCGAGACCTGCATCTACGCGCTCGAACAGGGCGTGCAGGGCGTCGTCATCATCGACGGCAAGATGCAGCATGCGGTGCTGCTCGAGCTCTTCACCAACCAAGGCACGGGAACGCTGATCCACAAGTGATGCGGGAACGGGCAAGGAAAGAGGGCGTCATGCCCGGGCTTGTCCCGCCTGCGCGGCCGAAGCCGCTTCGGCGAGGCGAAGGCCCGGCCATCCACGGCTCTCGCATTGCTCGGTCATTCCGGAGCGCCCGAAGGGCGAATCCGGAATCTCGAGATTCCGGGTTCGATGCTTCGCGTCGCCCCGGAATGACTGGATCGCAGCACCGCCGCTCGCCCCTCGCCCGCTTCCTGATGACGCTGCCTGCTGCAGCCGCCTCGTTCTTCTTCTCCTCCGCGCCGGCCTTTGCGGACCTCAAGATCTGCAACCGCATGTCCTATGTCGTCGAGGCCGCGATCGGCATCGACGACAAGGCGGCGACCGCGACGCGGGGCTGGTTCAGGATCGATCCCGCCACCTGCCGCGTGGTGGTGCAGGGCATGCTGACCGCCGACCGCATCCTGCTCAATGCGCGCGCGCTCGGTGTCTATGGCGCCTCGCCGATTCCGCAGAACGGCCGCGACATGCTGTGCGTGGCGCAGGACAATTTCGTCATCGCGGCGGCGCGGCAGTGCCGCAGCGGCCAGACCCAGGCCGCGTTCACGCAGGTGACACCGACGCAAGGCGCGGACGGCAACCTCATTGCCTATCTCGCCGAGGATTCCGAATATGACGACGAGCAGGCGCGCCTCGCCGGCATCCAGCGGCTGCTGGTGATCGCGGGCTACGACGTCGGCGCGATCGACGGCGTCGATGGGCCGAAGACGCAGGCCGCGCTGGCTGCCTTTTTGAAGGGCCGGAGGCTGTCCTCCGACGTCGTGTCGTCGCCGAATGTCTTCAAGAGCATGGTCGATGCGGTGCAGACGCCGTCGGCGACCGGCCTCACCTGGTGCAACGACACGCCGCACAAGGTGATGGCGGCGGTCGCGACCGACGACGGCAAGTCGGTGACGAGCCGCGGCTGGTATCGCATCGATCCAAAGACATGCCTGCATCCTGATGTGACCGGCCAGCCCAGGCAGATCTTCAGCTTCGCGGAAGCGGTCGATGCCGACAACCGCGTCATCAAGCTGAAGGACCGGCCGCTGAACTGGGGCGGCGACAAGCAGCTCTGCACGCGCGAGACCAAATTCGAGACGAGCGAGCAGACCGATTGCGGCGCGCGCGGATTTGCGGCAACGGGGTTTGGGGCGGTGGATGTGTCGAGCGGCGGCAAGACGCTGCGGTTTGCGACGCCGTGAGGAAATGGCGTGATGACGCTACATAGACCGGTGTCGTCCTGGCAAAAGCCAGGACCGATTAACCAAGGATTGCGTTTGGAAGAACGACAACCAGAATGCCCCGATCGATGCGCCGCGGAGTAGGGGTCCTGACTTTCGCCAGCACGACAATTGAGGGCCGGGCGGCTGCGCGCGCAACAGATAGAGAATCCTTGATGAAATCCCCCCGCACCTTCGCCCACATCGACACCTGGGTGTTCGATCTCGACAACACGCTCTATCCGCATCACGTCAATCTGTGGCAGCAGGTCGATGCGCGGATCGGTGAGTTCGTGTCGAGCTGGTTGAACGTGACCCCGGAGGAAGCGCGCAAGATTCAGAAGGATTATTACCTGCGCTTCGGCACCACCATGCGCGGCATGATGACCCTGCACGGCGTCTCCGCCGACGACTACCTTGCCTACGTCCACAAGATCGACCACTCGCCGCTGGAGCCGAACCCGGCGCTCGGTGCAGCCATCGCTGGACTGCCGGGCCGCAAGCTGATCCTGACCAACGGCTCGGTCGACCATGTCGATGCGGTGCTGGCGCGGCTCGGCTTCGCCTCGCATTTCGACGGCGTGTTCGACATCATCGCCGCCGAGTTCGAGCCCAAGCCGGCGCCGCAGACCTACCGCAAATTCCTCAGTCAGCACGCCGTCGATCCGACCCGCGCCGCTATGTTCGAGGATCTCGCCCGCAACCTCGCCGTCCCGCACCAGCTCGGCATGACCACGGTGCTCGTGGTGCCCGACGGCGCGAAAGAGGTGGTGCGCGAGGACTGGGAGCTGGAGGGCCGCGACGCCGCTCATGTCGATCACGTCGCGGATGATTTGGCGGGGTTCTTGGCCAAGCTGTCACGGTAGGCCTTATCGCTCAACCATGCATCGTCATTCCGGGGCGCCCGAAGGGCGAACCCGGAATCTCGAGATTCCGGGTTCGATGCTTCGCATCGCCCCGGAATGACGGTGGAGATACCCGGGGCAAGCCCGATAGCGACGAATGTGCGCTTGACTTGACCTTTCCAAATCCCGAAAAAGCGCCCCAATCCATCAAAATTCCCGTTTCCTTGAGGAAATCCCGATGTCCCTTGCAGCCCTCGAATCCACCATCAACAGCGCCTTCGACGCGCGCGAGACCATCTCGACCACGAGTAAGGGCGAGGTGCGCGAGGCCGTGGACCAGGCGCTGGAAATCCTGGACAAGGGCGAGGCGCGCGTTGCCGAGCGCGGCAGCGACGGCAAGTGGAAGGTCAACCAATGGCTGAAGAAGGCCGTGCTGCTCTCCTTCCGCCTGAACGACATGGACGTCATTCCCGGCGGATCGGGCAAGGCGACCTGGTGGGACAAGGTGCCCTCGAAGTTCGAAGGCTGGGGCGAGAACCGCTTTCGCGATGCCGGTTTCCGTGCCGTCCCCGGCTCCATCGTGCGCCGCTCGGCCTTTATCGCCAAGAACGTCGTGCTGATGCCGTCCTTCGTCAACCTCGGCGCTTATGTCGATGAGAGCACCATGGTCGACACTTGGGCCACCGTCGGCTCCTGCGCCCAGATCGGCAAGCGCGTGCACATCTCCGGCGGCGCCGGCATCGGCGGCGTGCTCGAGCCGCTCCAGGCCGAGCCCGTGATCATCGAGGACGACTGTTTCATCGGCGCGCGCAGCGAGGTCGCCGAAGGCGTGATCGTGCGCAAGGGCGCGGTGCTGGCGATGGGCGTGTTCCTGGGCGCCTCCACCAAGATCGTCGACCGCGAGACCGGCGAAATCTTCATGGGCGAAGTGCCCGAATATTCCGTGGTGGTGCCGGGCGCGCTGCCCGGCAAGCCCCTGAAGAACGGCCAGCCCGGTCCGAGCACCGCCTGCGCCGTCATTGTCAAGCGCGTCGACGAGCGCACGCGGTCGAAGACGAGCATCAACGAGCTGCTGCGGGATTGATCCGACGCGCATGACCGATGCTCTCTCCATCGCCCGCGATCTCATCCGCTGCCCCTCGGTAACCCCGGCCGATGCCGGTGCGCTTGGGGTGCTTGAAAAAGCCCTGACCGCAGCAGGCTTCACCTGTCATCGCGTGACGTTCAGCGAACCCGGCACCGCCGACATCGACAATCTCTATGCGCGGATCGGCAGCGAGGGCCCGCACATCACCTTTGCCGGCCACACCGACGTGGTGCCGCCCGGTGACGAGAGCGCCTGGAGCGTCGGCGCGTTCTCGGGCGAGGTCCGGGATGGCGTCCTGCACGGCCGCGGCGCGGTCGACATGAAGGGCGGCATCGCCTGCTCGGTGGCGGCGGTGCTGGAGCATCTCGCCGCCAATGAGGGCAAGCCGCGCAAGGACGGCAAGGGCTCGATCTCTTTCCTGATCACCGGCGACGAGGAAGACGTTTCGATCAACGGCACGGTCAAGCTGCTGAAATGGGCCGCCGAGCGCGGCGAAAAGTTCGACCATTGCGTGCTGGGCGAGCCCTCCAACGTCGAGACGCTCGGCGACACCATCAAGGTCGGCCGCCGCGGTTCGCAATCCGGCACGCTTCATGTCGACGGCGTGCAGGGCCATGTCGCCTATCCACATCGCGCCTCCAACCCCGTGCCTGATATTGCGCGGCTGATCGTGGCGATCTCCGACGAGCCGCTCGACCATGGCAGCGCCCAGTTCCAGGCCTCCAATCTCGAATTCACCTCGGTGGACGTCGGCAACAAGGCCAGCAACGTCATCCCCGGCGAGGCCCGCGCGAAATTCAACATCCGCTACAACGACAACCACACGCAAGCCAGCCTGCGCGAATTGGTCGAGGCGCGCCTCGCCAAAGCCTGCGGCAACCGCATCCGCGCCCGCATCGTCTGGGATCACTCGAACTCCAACGTGTTCGTGACCAAGCCCGGCCCGTTCACCGATCTTGCAGTGTCCGCGATCGAAGAGGTGACGGGCCGCAAGCCGGAGCTGTCGACCTCGGGCGGCACGTCGGACGCGCGCTTCATCTCCAGCTACTGCCCGGTGATCGAGTTCGGCCTGGTCGGCCAGACCATGCACCAGATCGACGAGCGGGTGCCCGTGGCGGATCTAGAGAAGCTGACGCGGGTGTATCGGGGGATTTTGGCAAGGTATTTTGCTTGAGGCACTGTTGCCTCCACAAACAGAGCTGTCATCGCCCGACTTGATCGGGCGATCCAGTATTCCAGAGACAGCAGTATTGAACCGGGAGGCCGCGGCGTACGAGATGCCCCGGTCCCGGCGCCGCCAAGGCTACGCCGGGGCCACAAGGGTGCTCGGCCACCGAAGCTTTTGCGAAGGCGGCAAGCCGGGGCATGACAGCGCTGATGTAGCGAGAGCGCACCCTGCGCCCTCCGCGCATCTCAATAATCCACCTTCACCAGATACAGCCCCTGCGGCGGGGCGACGATGCCGCAGGCGGCGCGGCTGCGGGCGGCGAGTGCGGCCGACAGATCATCGGCCGTCCAGCGTCCCTCGCCGACCCAGACCAGCGATCCCACCATCGAGCGCACCTGGCTGTGCAGGAACGAGCGCGCAGAGGTGACAATGGTGATCTCGCGGCCGTCGCGTATCACGTCGAGCTGATCGAGCGTCTTCTCCGGCGACTTGGCCTGGCACTCGGTATCGCGGAACGTCGTGAAGTCGTGCTTGCCGAGCAGACGCTGGGCTGCTGCATGCATCGCGTTACTGTCGAGCCGGCGCGGCACGCGCCAGGCGCGACCGACGTCGATGGCGAGATTGGCGCGGGTGTTGATGATGCGGTAGCGGTAGTGGCGCTTGATGGCCGAGAAGCGCGCCTCGAAGGTCTCGGGGACGATCTCGGCCTCGAGCACCGCGACCGGATGGGGGCGCAAATGCGCGTTGAGCCCGTCGCGAAAACGATCCGGCGCAAATTGCTTGCCGATGTCGACATGCGCGACCTGGCCAAGCGCGTGCACGCTGGCATCGGTGCGGCCAGCGCCATGCACCCGCGCGTCCGCGCCGGTCATCGCCTTCACCGCGGCCTCTAGCGCGCCCTGCACCGAGGGCAGCGTCTCCTGCACTTGCCAGCCGAAGAACGGCGCGCCGTCATATTCGATGGTGAGCTTGTAACGGGGCATCGTGTCCAGTTTCACCGTCATTGCCCGCGAAGGCGGGCAATCCAGTACTCCGCAGCCGATCAGATCAACCGAGAAGCCTCGGCGTACTGGATACCCCGCCTTCGCGGGGTATGACAGTGTCAGCTGAATTTCGCGCCCGCCCTCACAGGCACGCCGCGCAGAAAGTCCGCGGCCCGCATCCTGGCCTTGCCTTCGCGCTGCAGCTCGAGGATGCGGACGGCACCCTCGCCGCAGGCGATGGTGAGGTGGTCGTCGAGCACCTCGCCCGGCGCACCTGAGCCGTTCGCCAATTCACATCGCAGGATCTTGACGCGCGCATTTTCGCTGACGTCCACAAGCTCGGTCCAGGCGCCGGGAAACGGCGACAGGCCATGGATGTGGCGCAGCACCGCGCGTGCGGGTTTCGTCCAGTCGATCCGCGCCTCGGCCTTGTCGATCTTGGCGGCATAGGTGACACCGTCCTCGCTCTGCTTTTTGAGCTGGAGCCCGCCGCGTGCGAGCGCCGCCATCGCGCGCACCATCAAATCGGCACCTAACCGGGACAGGCGATCGTGCAGATCGGCCGCGGTCATGCTGTCGGTGATCGCGATGCGCTCGGCCATGGCGACGTCGCCGGTATCCAGGCCGACATCCATCTTCATCACCATCACGCCGCTTTCGGCATCGCCTGCCATGATGGCGCGGTTGATCGGCGCGGCGCCGCGCCAGCGCGGCAAGAGCGAAGCGTGCAGATTGTAGCAGCCGAGCTTCGGCGCATCGAGGATCGCCTGCGGCAGGATCATGCCATAGGCGACGACGACGGCGGCATCGGCATCGAAGGCGCGAAACTCGTCGAGTGCTTCCGGCGTCTTCAACGTCTTCGGCGTCAGCACGTGGACGCCGAGTTTTCGCGCCGCTTCTTCAACCGGAGTGGGCTGCAATTGCAGGCCGCGCCGTCCGCCCGGCTTCGGCGCGCGGGTGTAGACGGCGGCGATCTCGTGGCCATGCGCGACCAGCTCGAGCAGCGTCGGCACGGAGAAATCGGGCGTGCCCATGAAGATCAGGCGGAGGGGCATCAACAGACTCGCTGCGTTCCCTCCCCCTTGGGGAGGGCTAGGGAGGGGGTGCCACACGACCGCTCTAGCGGCGTGAGCGCGGGCGCTTTGTTGCTCGCGCTCCGCAAATCAGGAGCGCCTTTTGCTGGGCTGCCCCCTCCCCTGCCCTCCCCCCAAGGCGAGGGAGCAGACTGAGCGTGAGGCAACACTAAACTCTACCCCGCCCGCTTGGCGGCCTTCTCGAACTTCTTCATCACGCGGTCGCGCTTGAGCTTCGACAGGTAGTCGACGAACAAGACGCCGTTGAGATGATCGATCTCGTGCTGGATGCAGGTGGCATAGAGGCCTTCGGCATCCTCCTCGTGCAGCTTGCCGTCGAGATCGGTGAAGCGCACGCGCACCTTCGCCGGGCGCTCGACCTCCTCGTAATATTCGGGGATCGAGAGGCAGCCTTCCTCGTACACTGAAAGTTCCTCTGAGGAGGAGAGAATCTCCGGATTGATGAAGACGCGCGGCTCGTGCCTGGTCTCGCCGTCCTCGTCCCGCTTGGCGAGGTCCATGGTGATCAGCCGCAGCGGCTGCGCGACCTGGATCGCGGCGAGGCCAATGCCAGGCGCGTCGTACATGGTCTCGAACATGTCGTCGGCAAGCTTGCGGATCTCCGGCGTGACCTTCTCGATCGGCTTGGAGACCAGACGCAGCTGCTTGTCGGGCAGGATGATGATTTCTCGTAGGGCCATGGCCGCGATTTAAGCCGCGTGTCGGGTGCGGTCAATCCGGCGCGGAACTCCGTTAACCCTTCGCTAACCATAAAACTTCAGATTTCGTTAACCATAAGAATCAACGGGACTTTGGCCATAAACGTTCGCTATTCGTTCGTGGAGCCCGGCGAATCGGCTAGAAGGGTCGGCATGAACGAGATCATCTTCGTGCTCGGCGACTGGCCGGTGCGCACCATCGACGCGCTGATCGGCTTCGGCGCCCTCGTCCTCATCCTGCTGGTGGTGATTGCCGGGGTGATCGCGCGCTCCGGGCGGCGCGGCGCGGAACTCGCGATGGCCAATGCCATCCGTGCCGACGAGCTCGAGGAGCGCCTGAGCGAGGTGCTGCGGGCCCAGAGCGAGGCTTCGGGCCGGGTCGACGCCATGACCCAGGCGCTGGCCGGCCGCCAGGCCGAGATGGCACGGGCGGTCAACGAGCGGCTGGATTCGGTGACGCATCGCGTCGGCCAGTCCATGGAACACTCCACCCGCAACACCATGGAGAGCCTGCGCGCGCTGCATGAGCGGCTCGGTATCATCGACAGCGCGCACAAGAACCTCTCCGACCTCACCACCCAGGTGACGACCCTGCGCGACGTGCTCGCTAACAAGCAGTCGCGCGGCGCCTTTGGCCAGGCGCGGATGGAGGCGATTGTCCAGGACGGTCTTCCAAAAGGGTCCTACGAGTTCCAGTTCACGCTCTCGACCGGCAAGCGGCCCGATTGCGTCGTGTTCCTGCCCGACCAGCGCCCGCTCTGCATCGATGCAAAATTTCCGCTGGAGGCGGTGACGGCCCTGCACGATGCCCGTACGGACGAAGAGCGGCGGATTGCCACGCAGCGGTTACGCGGCGACGTGATGAAGCACGTCAGCGACATCGCCGAAAAATACCTCGTTGCCGGCGAGACCCAGGAGATGGCGCTGATGTTCGTGCCGTCGGAATCGGTCTATGCCGAGATCCATGACGGCTTTGACGACGTGATCCAGAAAGCGTACCGCGCTCGCGTGGTGCTGGTGTCGCCGTCGCTTTTGATGCTCGCGATCCAGGTGATGCAGCAGATCATGAAGGACGCGCGCATGCGCGACGCCGCCGACCAGATCCGCACGGAGGTTATCAAGCTCGGCGACGATCTGGGCCGTCTGCGCGACCGGGTGCTGAAGCTGCAAAAGCATTTCTCCGACGTCAACGAGGACGTCCGCCAGGTTCTGATCTCCGCCGACAAGATCGAGAAGCGCGCCGGACGTATCGAGGAACTCGATTTCAGCAAGAGCGATGCGGCCGATGCCCCGCGGCTGGTCGCGACGGGCGCGGGTGAGTTGTTCCCGAGGAAGCTGCAGGCAGGGGAGTGAGATTAAGGTACACGGTCATGCCCCGCGCAGGCGGGGCCTCCAGTACGCCGCGGCGATCGTGGTTGAGCCGAGGCGCTGGTGATTACTGGATCGTCCGCCTTCGCGGACGATGACAGCGAGGGATGGAGAGAGCTTCCGCCCACCGAGCTCCGCCAGAGTCTTTTCGGCCAGAATCTGCTAACACCTGCGCATGACCGCACCCGACGCGACCTCCTCCGCCGGCGCTGCCGCCTCCTGGCGTGACAGCCTTGCCGTGTACCTGCAACCGCGGGTGCTGATCGTGCTGTTCCTCGGCTTCTCATCCGGCCTGCCGCTGGCGCTGTCGGGCTCGACGCTGCTGGTGTGGATGCGCGAGGCCGGAGTCGATCTCAAGACCATCGGGCTGTTTGCGCTGGTCGGCACGCCCTACACGCTGAAATTCTTGTGGGCGCCATTGGTGGATGCGATGCATGTGCCGCTGTTCACCCGCGCCTTCGGGCGGCGGCGTGGCTGGCTCTTGTTCTCGCAGATGCTGCTGATCATCGCCATCCTGCTGCTGGCGCTCACCGATCCCGCGCGCTCGCCGTTCTACGTCGCGCTCGGCGCGCTGCTGGTCGCAACCATGTCCTCGACCCAGGACATCGTGGTCGATGCCTTCCGCGTCGAGAGCTTGCCCGAGAGCGAGCAGGCGGCCGGCATGGCCGCTTATGTCGCGGCCTATCGCATCGGCATGCTGGTCTCGACCGCGGGCGCGCTGTTCATCGTCTCCGGCTTCGAGGGCACCGGCATTAGCCGGCAATCGGCCTGGATGTGGGGCTATGTGGTGATGGCGGCGATGGTGCTGATCGGGACCATCACGGCGCTCCTCGCAACCGAGCCCGAGCAATCGGTGCGGGCGGAAGCTGCGACAAAGGCCGAGACCGCGTTCGCGCGCGTGCTGCGCGCCGCAATCGGGGCGTTCTCGGAATTCCTGTCGCGGAAAGACGCGCTCGCCGCGCTCGCCTTCGTCGTTCTCTTCAAGTTCACCGACGCGTTCTCCGGCACGATGACCGCGCCGTTCGTGATCGACCTCGGCTTTTCCCGCAACGATTATGCGGCGATCGTGAAGGGTGTCGGGCTCGCCGCGACGTTGCTCGGCGGCTTTGCCGGCGGTTTTGTCGCGCGGCGTTATTCGCTCGCGACCAGCCTGTGGATCGGCGGCGTGGTGCAGGCACTCGCCAACCTTTCGTTCTCCTGGCTGGCGTTCGTCGGCACCAGCCAATGGGCGCTCGCCTTCGCCATCACGGCTGAGAACTTCACCAGCGCCATCGGCACCGTGATCTTCGTCGCCTATCTCTCCGCCCTGTGCAAGAACCCGTTGCACACGGCGACGCAATACGCGCTGCTCACCGCGCTCGCGGCGGTGGGGCGAACGTATCTCTCCTCGGGTGCCGGCTTCGTGGCTGATACGACCGGCTGGGCGCTGTTCTTCGTGATCTGCGTGCTGGTGGCGATCCCGAGCCTGGTACTGCTGGCCTGGCTCCAGAAGCGCGGCCATTTCAAGACGCTGGGGCCAGTCAGGGTTTAGGACTCACGTCTCGCCTTCCTCATTGCGAGGAGCTCTTGCGACGAAGCAATCCAGACCGTTTCCGCGGAAGAATTTCTGGATTGCTTCGCTTCGCTCGCAATGACGGCGGAGAAAGCCGCGGCAAGGGGCCAATCGCGAACCATTCCTACTGCTTCTTGACCAAACTCCACTTGGTGATCACGGCCTCGCTCATCTGGCCGGCATCGCTGGCGCAGGCGATCTCGTCGACCTTGACCGAGATTTCCTTGCCGACGAACGATTTCAGCTGCGCGGCCTGCGCGTCGCTGGAGGTGACGAGCTGGAAGGTTTCGGGGCCCGTCTCGAGATTGCACAGCCCGTTCGGCGGCGGCAGGCGGCGCGGCTCGGAGGTGATCTGGTAGGTCGCAACGCGCTTGCCGTTCTTGACGTCGCGCACCTTCATCGCATTCAACTCGCCGGAGAGCACGTCGCCGGTGTTGATCGGCTTGCCGGGCTTGGACGGCGGCAGCGCCTCGTCGCCCTGCTGCGCGGATATGGCCGGGCTCACCAGCATCATCATCGTCGCAACCAAAGCCGATCGTGTGGCGAAAGGTTTCGTCATGTCGTCCGTTCCGTAAATTCTGGATGGCTAGAACAGAGTACGCTGCCGCATCGCAGCCGATAGCGTACCTTCATCGAGATAATCAAGCTCGCCGCCGACAGGAACTCCATGGGCGAGCCGCGTCACCTTCACATTGGCGTCCTGGAGCAGGTCGGTGATGTAGTGCGCCGTGGTCTGGCCGTCCACAGTTGCATTAAGCGCCAGAATGATCTCGTGCACCTGCGAATCATGCGCGCGCGCCACCAACGCGTCGATGGTGAGGTCCTGCGGGCCGACGCCGTCGAGCGGCGACAATGTCGCGCCGAGCACATGATAACGCCCCTGGGTGGCATTGGCCCGCTCCAGCGCCCAGAGGTCGGCGACGTCGGCCACGACGACGATGATGGAGGGATCGCGCTTCGGATCGATGCAAACGGTGCAGGGATTTTGCGTATCGATGTTGCCGCAGGTCTTGCAGACCTCGACCTTGTCGAGCGCGACCTGGAGGGCCGACGAAAGCGGCATCATCAGCGCTTCGCGCTTCTTGATCAGATGCAGCGCCGCGCGTCGCGCCGAGCGCGGGCCGAGGCCCGGCAGCCGCGCGAGGAGCTGGACCAGCCGCTCGATCTCGGGACCTGCAACGGCGCCCATATTACTGGCCGAACAACCCCGGCGGCAGGCCGAGCCCGCCGGTGAGGGCCTGCATCTTCTCCTGCATCGCAGTCTCCGCCTTGCGGCGGGCATCGCCGAAGGCGGTGACGAGGAGGTCTTCCAGCACCTCGCGCTCGTCCGCCTTCATCAGCGCAGGGTCGATCTTGACGGCCTTGACGTCCATCTTCGCAGTCATGCGCACGGCGACGAGGCCGCCGCCAGAGATGCCTTCGACTTCCACGTTGGCGAGTTGGTCCTGCATCTCCTGCATCTTGGATTGCAGCTGCGCCGCCTGCTTCATCATGCCGAGAAAATCAGCCATCGGTGCTCGTCCTTGGAAAGAATGGCTCAGAGATCATCGTCGCCGTCGGAACCGTCGGGCGGATCGTCACTGCCATAGTCGGCGTTAATATTGGTTTCCGGCACCTCGGGGGCAAGCCTGCGGACCTCGACGACCTTCGCACCGGGGAAACGCGACAGCACCTCCTGCACGCGCGGATCGGCCTCGGCGGTGCGCGCATGCTCCTGCTTCGCGGCCTGGTTCACCGAGCGCAGCGTCGGCTGGCCCTGCTCGTTGGAGACGATCACGGTCCAGCGGCGCCCGGTCCACAGCTCGAACTTTTTCGCGAGCTCGGAGATCATGGTCTTGGAGGCGTTGGGCTCGAGCGCGACTTCCAGCCGGCCCTCCTCGAAACGGACGAGGCGCATGTCGCCTTCGAGCGCGCTCTTGGTCATGATGTCACGCTTCTGCCCGGCCAGCGCGACGAGCTGGGTGAAGCTGGTGACGCGCAGCACCGGCGCTGCACCTTGCGGATCCGACGCGGGGGCCGCCATCTGCGGCCGGGCGCCGGCGCCGAACGAGGATGGCAAGGATGTCGGCATGCGAACCGGCGCAGCAGACGCGACCGGTGCGGAAGGCGCGCTGCGCGTGGCACTGCCGCTGCTCACGACCGGCGAACCGCCGCCGTTCTGCTCCAGCATCCGGATCGCCTCGTCCGGCGTCGGCAGGTCGGCGACATAGGCAATGCGCACCAGCACCATTTCCGCCGCCGCGGCGGGACGCGTCGCGGCCTGCACCTCGGTGATGCCCTTGAGCAGCATCTGCCACATCCTCGACAGCACGCGCATGGAAATCTTGGACGCGAAGTCCCGTGCGCGGACCCGCTCGGTCTCGCCATAGGCGACGTTGTCGGCGGTCGCCGGCACGATCTTCACACGGGTGACGAAATTGACGAACTCGGCGAGGTCCGAGAGCACCACGATGGGATCGGCGCCGACATCGTACTGGTCGCGGAACTCCTTGAAAGCGGCCGCGATGTCGCCGCGCGCCAGTGAATCGAAGAGATCGATGACGCGGGTGCGATCGGCGAGGCCCAGCATCTGCCTGACGGCATCGGCCTTCACGGTGCCAGCCGCATGCGCGATCGCCTGGTCGAGCAGCGACAGCGAATCGCGCACCGAGCCTTCGGCGGCGCGGGCGATGATGCCGAGCGCCTCGGGCTCGATCTCGACGCTTTCCTTGGCCGCGATGTTGGCGAGGTGCTTCATCAGCACGTCGGCCTCGACGCGGCGCAGGTCGAAGCGCTGGCAGCGCGACAGCACGGTCACCGGAACCTTACGAATCTCGGTCGTGGCGAACACGAACTTGGCGTGCTCCGGCGGCTCCTCCAGCGTCTTCAGGAAGGCGTTGAACGCCGCCGTCGACAGCATGTGGACTTCGTCGATGATGTAGACCTTGTAGCGGGCGCTGGCGGGGGCATAGCGCACGCTGTCATTGATCTGGCGGACGTCGTCGACGCCGGTGTGCGAAGCGGCGTCCATCTCCAGCACGTCCATGTGCCGGCTTTCCATGATCGCCTGGCAGTGCACGCCGAGTATCGGCATGTGGATGGTCGGACCCTTCACCGAAGCATCCGGCATCTCGTAGTTGAGCGCACGGGCGAGAATACGCGCGGTGGTCGTCTTGCCGACGCCGCGGACCCCGGTGAGGATCCACGCCTGCGGAATGCGCCCGGTCTCGAATGCGTTGGAGACGGTGCGGACCACAGCCTCCTGGCCGATCAGATCATCGAAAGAGGAAGGGCGGTATTTCCGCGCCAGCACGCGGTAGGGTGTGGGGGCCTGGCTCGCTCTGTCGGGATCGGGAGGGGCGCCAGCGTCGGTCATCGGTCGATCCGCAATGAAATGTCTGTTGGCCGGCTTTTGCGGAAAGGAGCGCGCCGGCGGGGGCCGCCGGCGCAATTCGCTCGAAAAACAGGTAGGAGACTGACGAGCGACCCGATCCGGACCTCGTTAGGGCTGCTTCCTTCCGGACCTGACCCGGTTGGCGAGTGGCTCGTCCACCGCCAATCTCCCGGTCCCTATTTGGGGCCAAAGGAAGCGGAAAGCAAGTCGGCTGTCCACGGACATGGTCTCCCTGTCGGGGCCATCCCCAATCCAGCATACCTGCCGGGTACCGCCAGATCGGATGCCGAGCGTGGTCAGGGCACCTGCCCCGGAACCTCGGCCATGTGCGCAAACTGCTTGCGATATTCGGCCGGCGTCACGCCGACGTGGCGAGCGAAAGCGCGCCGCAACGTATCGGCATCCGCAAATCCACAACGAATCGCCACTTGCTTTGGCGCTTCGTTACCGAACTCAAGCAGCCGCCTCGCGGCGTCGACGCGGGCTTCTTCGACCCAGGTCGCAGGCGTGATGCCTACCTCCGCATGGAACAGCCGCGCCAAATGCCGCGGGCTGAGTTCCATGCGTTTGGCCAGATTCGCAACCCGATGGTCCAGACCAGGATTGGCGGCGACCCAGCGTTGGAGCTCCTGCAATGCCGCACGCCCGGCAGGAACGGCCGCGCCCTTGCGGGTGAATTGCATCTGCCCACCGGGCCGTTTGAAGAACATCACGAGTTGGCTAGCGACTTTCATCGCGGTCTCGCGTCCAAGGTCTTCCTCCACCAGTGCAAGCGCGAGATCGAGCCCTGCGGTCACGCCGGCTGCTGTGCGAAGTTTTCCGTCGATGACGTAGATCGCATCCTTGTCGACCGTGACCGACGGAAATTTACTCGCGAGGGTATCGGCGACTGCCCAATGCGTCGTAACCCGCCGGCCGTCAAGAAGGCCGGCCGCCGCAAGGAAGAATGCGCCGCTGCACACCGACCCGAACCGCCGCGTCCTCGACGCTCGCCGGCGAAGCCAGCCGACCACATTGGCATTCGCGGGGATCTCGGTAGCGTTCGGGCATCCGGCGACCAGCAGGGTGTCGATGGGCTCCTGGAAGTCGCGGTCGATGATTCGGTCCGGCATTAAGCGAACGCCGGAGGAGCTGAGAATCGGGCCCGGCTCGGTCGCAGCCACGAAAAGCGCATAGGCCGCACGGCCGGCCTGCACGTTGGCCTCGGCGAACACGTCGAGCGGCCCGGCGACGTCGAGAAGCTGCACCCCTGGCAGCGCAACGATTACAACAGTCCTCGATTTTGGCTTCCCATTCATGTCCGCCTCGGTGCAGATTTGTCCGTTTTGGACGTATCGCGTCAATTGCAGACAGAATAGCCCAGACTTAGCCTGCCAGCCACCAGAGATTTTCAGGAGAACGTCATGTCGAAAATCAACGAAGCCGCCCAGATTCCCGACAGCACGCTGGCGCGTGCCATTACCGAATATATCCGCGACACCGAGACGGACCTGCTCTTCAACCATTCCAGCCGCGTCTACCATTTCGGGGCGCTGGCAGGCATCCGCCGCGGGCTGAAGTTCGACCGCGAGCTGCTTTACGCCGGCGCCATGTTTCACGATATCGGCCTGATGCCCGGCCATGGCAGCAAGCACGAGCGGTTCGAAGTCGATGGCGCCCATGCGGCGCGCGATTTCCTGCGCAGCCACGGCATCCCGGAAGCGGATGCCTACACGGTCTGGAGCGCGATCGCGCTGCACACCACGCCGGGCATTCCCCAGCACATGCATCCCGTCGTCGCGCTGGTGACCGCTGGCGTCGAAATGGACGTTCTCGGGCTCACCTACGACGAATATCCCGATGAGGAACGCGAGGCCGTGGTGAAGGCATTTCCGCGAACGGCGCACTTCAAGGAAGACATCATCCAGTCGTTCTACGACGGCATCAAGCATCGGCCCCAGACGACGTTCGGCAACGTCAAGGCCGACGTCATCGCCGACAAGGAGCCGCATTTCCATCGCGGCAATTTCTGCAGCGTCATCCGCAACTCCCATTGGCACGGCTGAGCCCTCGGGACCGACATCATGTCGCGGCGCGCCGCCTTGCGCTCACACATCATTGATAGAGAAACCGTTCGATACTGACAAACCGCCCTAGCTCACGCAGCGACGAGCGCGGCGCGCGCTTGTCCAGGACGACGATCGCGTATGCAGTGGCGGCGGAGCCTCAACCTTCCCCTCGCTGACTCCGTATCGTATGGTCGGCTCCAACAAGCCCGAACCCATCGGGCCCATCCGGAACCTCCATGCCCGAACCCGCCTGGTCGCTGCATTCCCGCCTGAAAGAGGACACGATCGACATCGGCGATCTGCCGCTGTCGAAGGTGCTGGTCATCAAGGACGCGCATTATCCCTGGCTGCTGCTGGTGCCGCGGCGGCCCGACGCGATCGAGATCATCGATCTCGACGAGGTGCAGCAGGCGCAGCTGATGACCGAGATCTCCCGCGTCTCGCGCGCGCTGAAGGAGATCACCAAATGCGACAAGCTCAATGTCGCCGCGCTCGGCAACCTCGTGCCGCAGCTTCATGTTCATATCATCGCGCGCCGCACCAGTGATGCGGCCTGGCCGCGGCCGGTGTGGGGCGTGATGCCGCCGCTGGCGCACGACGCCACTGAAGTGCAGAATTTCATCAGCGCGCTCCGCCGCAAGATTTGGTTGGGTTGAAAGAAAAAATGTCAGCATTCAACGCGTTCCCGCTGGGACAGCCGGCCTTCGTCACCAACGTCCTCGACCGTGCCGCGCATCTGCGCCGTGACGACGAAAAGCTGTTCGCGCTGGAGCAGAAGCCGTCATCGCGCGCCTATGTGGTCTATCGCGACTCGCTCCTGGTGAAGCGCGAGGGCGAGAAGGTGCGGGCGCTGCTGGGAATTGACGAGGCAGTGAAATGCGGCGCCAATCCCGGCACGGTCTTTCTGGGGCTGCGCGACGGCGCAGCAATGTTCGGCATGGGGATGTCGCAGGCGGCGGCCGAGAAGCTCGTCGGCCGCGACGACTACACCGTGACCGAGCTGCGCGGCATGGCGATGCAGGGCGCGCTTCCGCCACAGGAGCTGTCGGCGATCGCAATGGCGAAGTCGATGGTAAGCTGGCACCAGCGCCACGGCTATTGCGCCAATTGCGGCGCGCGCACCAGCATGAAGGAAGGCGGCTGGAAGCGCGACTGTCCTGCCTGCAAGGCCGAGCACTTTCCGCGCACCGATCCCGTCGTGATCATGCTGGTCGCCTCCGGCGACAAATGCCTGCTCGGCCGCCAGAAGCAGTTTCCACCCGGCATGTATTCCTGCCTTGCCGGCTTCGTCGAGGCGGCCGAGACCATCGAGGACGCGGTGCGCCGCGAGATCCTGGAAGAGTCCGGGATCCGCTGCACCGACGTGCACTATTACATGACGCAGCCCTGGCCCTATCCGTCGTCGCTGATGATCGGCTGCAGCGCGCGGGCGCTGAACGAGGACATCGTCGTCGATCGCATGGAGCTGGAAGACGCGCGCTGGTTCACGCGCGAGGAGGCTGCGCTGATGCTGGCGCGGACGCACCCCGACGGGCTCGCCGGACCTCATCCCTTCGCGATCGCCCATCACCTGCTCGGCCGCTGGGTGCACGACAAGAGCCGCACCTGAACTGAGAGCGTCCATGACCGCAACGGGACTTGCGCCGGGCATCCTCTGCATCGGCATTCCCGTGCGCGACCTCACCTTCCGCGTCGAACACGTGCCAGCGCGCGGCAGCAAGGCCAATGCGAACCAGCTTGCGGAGATCTGCGGCGGCAACGCGCTCAATGCCGCGATTGCCATTGCGCGACTCGGCGGTCGTGTCGCGTTCGCTGGTCCGATGGGCGATGCGCGGGAGACGTCGAGCAGCTTCATCCTCGAACGGATGGCGCTGGAGGGCATCGACATCAGCCATATCGTTCGCATGCCGGGCCTGGCCACGCCGGTCTCGGCGATCATGATCGAGCCCTCCGGCGAGCGGACCATCACCATCTATCGTGATCCCGCTTTGTGGACCGTAGAACTGCCGGACCTGGACGAATTGCTGGCCGATTGCCGCGCGGTCCTCGTCGAAAGCCGCTGCGCCTCGCTCGCGACTTCCCTCTGCACCGAGACACGGCGGCGCGGCCTTCCCCTCATCGTCGGCGTGGACCGCGCGATGTCGTTGCAGGACGGCCTGCTCACGGCCGCTTCTCATTTGCTGTTCGCCAGCGAACAGGTGCAGGAGACCGCCGGCATCGCCGACGACGGCGAGGCATTGAAGCGCCTCGCCAAGCTGACGCCGGCCTTCCTCGCCGCCACACGCGGTCCCCTCGGCACGATCTGGCTGAACGAGACAGGCGAGCTGAAGGAGACGCCAGCCTTCCCTGTTCATGCGGTGGATACGCTCGGCGCCGGCGACGTCTTCCATGGCGCATTCACGCTGCGCCTCGCCGAGGGTGAGGGGACGCGGGAGGCGCTGCGATTCGCCGCGGCCGCCGCGGCGCTGAAATGCACCCGCCATGGCGGTGGCCTAGCCGCCCCACAACGCGTTGAAGTTGAAGAGCTTTTGAGAAGGCAGCAGGCGGCGATGCCCGGTCAGGCGCCAACATTATAGACTTGCGATAGAATGATTTTCTATGTATCAGGGGAATTCGCCCCTGAAATGGAACAAAGTTCTTCAAATGACCGACCTTGCCGTCCAGATCCCCGAGACCAGCCGCCGCCTCGATGCCATCGACCGCAAGATCCTGATGGTGCTCCAGGAAGATGCCTCCCTCTCCGTCGCCGAGATCGGCGACCGCGTCGGCCTGTCCTCGACCCCCTGCTGGAAGCGCATCCAGCGGCTTGAGGCCGACGGCGTGATCATCAAGCGCGTGGCCCTCGTCGACCAGAACAAGATCGGGCTCGGCATCTCCGTGTTCGTTTCGGTGGAGAGCGCCGATCACTCGGACGCCTGGCTGAAACGGTTCGCCGAAGCCGTCAGCGCCATGCCCGAGGTGATGGAGTTCTATCGCATGGCCGGCGACGTCGATTATATGCTGCGCGTGGTGGTGGCGGACATGCAGGCCTATGACGTGTTCTACAAGAAGCTCATCAGCGCCGTGCCGCTGAAGAACGTCACCTCGCGCTTCGCGATGGAGAAGATCAAGTCGGTCACTGCGCTGCCGATCCCGGCGGTGGTCGCGGCATAGCGCGGCAGCCTCGCGAGGGCTCGGCTTTCTTCTACCAGAGATTTACCCTCGGTTAGCTTCGTGAAGCTATGATCCTCGGAGATGGAGTCGGGGAACGTCCTCAGAAGAAGCTGGCTGCCCGCAGCAGCGTTGCTGCTGGTGAGCTGGGTCGCGGTCGCAGCACTTTCGCTGCAGGCGCGACCGGACGCTGAGGTGGTGGCAGTGGCATTCCCGCCCTGGTGGGACGCCCAGCAGGCGTTGCTGGCCGCCGCATCGGCGAACGCGGCGTTGGTGCGGATGACGGCTGCGCCGGCCGTTCTGGTGCTGCGTCCCGACAGCCACGATGGATTGAAGAAGCTGCACGAGGCGGGGGCCTGGCTGACTCTCGACCCGCAAGCGATCGATGCCTGTTTCACGAACAAGCCATTGGGGACTGGGGAATGACCTTCGAAGGTGATGAACTGGCGGTCCTGCGCGCGAGCACGAGCAAGATCCTGCTCGTGGCGCTCTGGCTGCATGTCCCGCTCGCGGTCGTGGTCGGGGTGATCTTGGGCACCGGGTGGTTGCTACCGGCCATTTTCATGGCCGCGATGGCCTCGGCCGCAAGCATCGCGTGGTCGGCTGGAGGAAACGGACCTTCGACCCAAATGATCGTCGCCGTTGCGCTGATGGGCGGCGTTTCGATGCTGGTGTTCCAGTTCGCCGGTCACCCATGGCAGGTCGACATGCACATGTACTTCTTCGCGGCGCTAGCCTGTCTCGTCGCGTATTGCGACTATCGTCCGATCGTCGCCGGCACGGTTGCAGTCGCTTTGCATCACCTGACGCTGAATTTCGTTCTGCCGGCGGCCATCTACCCCGGCGGCGCGGATCTCGGCCGCGTGGTGCTCCACGCCGTCATCGTTCTGATCGAGGCCGGGGTCCTGATCTGGCTCGCGCATACGGTCACCGGGATCTTCGCAATGGCGGCTCAGAAAACCGTCGAGGCCCAGGCTGCGAGCGCCGCTGAAGCCCGCGCCAACGCAGACCGACAGGAGGCCGCACGCGCCAAACAAAAGCGGGACGACGCCCGTCGCAACCTTGCAGCCGGTTTCGAGCACAGGATCAGCGGTGTCGTCGAAGCAGTGGCGCGCGCTGCGGGCGAGATGCAGGACCTATCCGCATCGATGCGGGGCAGTAACGTCGAAGCGATGCGGCAGAGCACGGCTGCTGCCACGGCTTCGACCTGCGCGACGGCCAATGTAGAGACCGTTGCGGCGGCAACCGAAGAGTTCACGGCTTCGATCAACAGCATCTCCGAGCAGGTGACGCGATCGGCCCAAATCGCCGCGAAAGCCGCTGAGGAAGCGCGTCGGACCAATACGGTTGTCGAAATGCTCGCAACCGGCACGCAAAAGATCGGGGAGGTGGTGACGCTGATCCAGAGTATTGCCAGCCAAACCAACCTGCTGGCCCTGAACGCGACCATCGAAGCGGCGCGAGCCGGTGAGCATGGCCGGGGCTTTGCGGTCGTCGCGAGCGAGGTCAAGGCACTGGCCAATCAGACCGCCAAGGCAACTGAAGAGATCTCCGCCCAGATCCAGGACATCCAGGCGGCCACCGGTGAGGCCGTCGGCGCGATCGAGGCGATCGGCGGCACCATCGCCGAAATCGACCGGATCTCCGGTGAGATTGCCGCTGCGGTCGAGCAGCAAGGCGGAGCGACGCGTGAGATTGCCAACAATTTGCAACAGGCTGCCGACCGGACCAGAGACGTCAACAAGAATATCCTCAGTGTCAGCCGGGCATCGGAAGACGCGAGCAAGGCCACTGACCGGCTGCTAGAGGCAGCCAACGGCTTGTCGTCGCAATCCGATCAGTTGAAATCCGAGGTGAACGGCTTCCTCGGTGCGCTGCAGGCGGCGTGAGCCGCCCGCGCATGGCATAGTCGGCTGCACTCGCCTCGAGTCGGGCCGCCGCGGTACGGCGCGCTTCAGATCTTCTGGTTGTACTCGCCGACCTCGGGATGCGTGCGCAGCACGCTGTTCACCATCTCGAACATGTCGTGCATGCCCTGCTCCGAGACCGGGCTCTCGACCACGACGACGAGTTCGGGCTTGTTGGAGGAAGCGCGCACCAGGCCCCAGCTGCCGTCTTCGACGGTGACGCGCACGCCGTTGACGGTGACGAGATCACGGATCGCCTGGCCGCCGATCTTGGCGCCCTTCGCCTGCAACCCCTCGAAATGCTTCACAACGGCGTCGATGACGCCGTATTTGACCTCGTCGGCGCAGTGCGGCGACATGGTCGGCGACGACCAGGTCTTTGGTAGCGCGTTCTTCAGGTCGGCCATCGACTTGCCCGGCGCGCGGTCGAGCATGTCGCAGATCGCGATCGCCGAGACCAGGCCGTCGTCATAACCGCGGCCGAACGGCTTGTTGAAGAAGAAGTGTCCCGACTTCTCGAAGCCCGCCAGCGCGCCCATCTCGTTAGTGCGGCGCTTCATGTAGGAATGACCGGTCTTCCAATAGGCGACCTTCGCGCCCTGTTTCTGGAGCACGGGATCAGTGACGAACAGGCCGGTCGACTTCACATCGACGACGAACTGCGCGTCCTTGTGGATCGCCGACATGTCGCGCGCCAGCATCACGCCGACCTTGTCGGCAAAGATCTCCTCGCCGGTGTTGTCGACGACACCACAGCGGTCGCCGTCACCGTCGAAGCCGAGGCCGACATCGGCTTTGTGATGCAACACCGCGTCGCGGATCGCGTGCAGCATCTCCATGTCCTCAGGATTTGGATTGTATTTCGGGAAGGTGTGGTCGAGCTCGGTATCGAGCGGGATCACCTCGCAGCCGATCGCCTCCAGCACCTGCGGCGCGAACGCGCCGGCGGTGCCGTTGCCGCAGGCCGCGACGACCTTGAGCTTGCGCGTCAGCTTCGGACGAGAGGTGAGATCGGCGATGTAGCGCGCCGGATAGTTCTCGTGGAACTGATAGGAGCCGCCGGCCTTGTTCTTGAACTCGGCGCCCAGCACGATCTCCTTCAGCCGCGTCATCTCGTCGGGACCGAAGGTCAGCGGGCGGTTGGCGCCCATCTTCACGCCGGTCCAGCCATTGTCGTTGTGCGAGGCCGTCACCATGGCGACGCAGGGCACGTCGAGATCGAATTGCGCGAAATAGGCCATCGGCGTCACGGCAAGACCGATGTCGTGCACCTTGCAGCCCGCCGCCATCAGGCCGGAGATCAGCGCGTATTTGATCGAGGCCGAATAGCCGCGGAAATCATGGCCGGTGACGATCTCCTGCCTGACGCCGAGCTCGGCGAACAACGCGCCCAGGCCCATGCCGAGCGCCTGCACACCCATCAGGTTGATTTCCTTCTGGAACAACCAGCGCGCGTCGTACTCGCGAAAGCCCGTCGGCTTCACCATCGGCTCGGATTCGAAGGCATAGGTGTTGGGCAACAATACGGATTTCGGCTTCGGGAACATTGAGACGGTCTCGTGAAAAGGGGGGGGCAGGATTTGCTGCAGCCTTAGCGAATGCCGGACCGCAGCGGAAGGCGGGAATAAAGGCTTATGGCCGATAATTGCGGCAGTTTGGTAACGAAGCGCGCGCGATATAGATGTCTGACCAGAATGGGCTAACGCTGTAGTCGTGCAACCTCCTCTTCAAGGACCTCCCTGAGAGGCGGCAGAGCCCGTTGAACAGTCTCCCACACGAAATGGGCGGCAACGTCCTCATAATTGTGGCGATAGACATTGCTGCGGCTGCCATCTGTTTCCACGCGATCGCCGGGTGCCTCGCCTTCAACTCCTCGGGCAGACGGCGGGATGCTTCTGAAATAATCTCCAGACACCGCGTAACTGCGTAGACGGTCCGCAGATCCGCCGCGAATTCCTCGCGATCAAGACGTCCGGCGAATTCAGCCGCCAAATCGATGTGATGCAAGATGTCTCGCAGTGCCCCGGGGATGCGATCAGAAGGCATAGATAGCGTCGGCCGTTGCGGCGGGAGCGACGTATGATTTCAGGCCGTCACGGTTGACGACGTCAACGGGTTCATCAAAGAGCTTGGCAATATATTCCTTGAGCTCGACGTAATCGAAGACCGTGATCCGCTTATTCGGATCGATCTCGACCATGATATCGACATCGCTGCCGGGATGATTTTCACCCCTCGCCACCGAGCCGAACAACGCGACATGCAAAACGCCCCGCTCGCGCAGGGCAGGCTCGAACTGTCGCAGAATCGCTATCGCATCGGGGCCGTTCATGGATGGAATATAGCACCCCGCCTGCTCCGGTGGGAGAGCCTCTTCGGGCCGCTAAAGCGAACTTACTGCTCGAGCACCATCTGGCCGTTGGCGTATTCGAAGCGCTTGAGGCGGGACAAGAAGGAAAGGCCGAGCAGGTTCTCCGACAGCGCTGCGTCCGGCAGCACCATGGCATCGACGTCACGCACGACGAGGCCGCCGACCTCCAGCATGGCGATGCGGGTGCGCGCGGCCTTGATGGTGCCGTTGGCAGTGGAGACGGTCGCGTTGTATTCGCTGCGCGAGGGACGCAGACCGAAGCGGGCGGCCGAGGTCTCGTTCAGCGCAACGACGGACGCGCCGGTGTCGACCATGAAGCCGATACGCTGGCCTTCGATCCGGCCCTCTGCCTGGAAATGACCGCGGCCGTCGCGAGAGATGGCGAGGCTGCGGCCGCCGGCCGGCGCGGAGGAAGCGACTGCCACCGTCGTGCGCGGCACCGAGGTGGCGGAGGCGGAGCTCATCTTGTCCGCCATCTGCGCCATGAAGGTGCCGAGGCCGATCATGACAGCCGCGAAGATCACTATGTTACGCATCACATCACTTCCGAGCCGGAAAGCTCGATTTCACCACGCGGCACGCCCGTCCGCGAGCGAAGCCACGGCTGGACCGATGCCATTTTGACGAAAAGGATGAGCGGACGGTTAATGCGGCCGCCTGACCTCTCCCCGCCTGCGGCAGGGCAATCGCATATGGCTTTTGGCGACGAGTGAGCGCGCGCCTTGTCCTTCGAGACGACCGCTCCGCGGTCTCCTCAGGATGAGGCTAAGCGGCATCGGTGCTCGTTGAAACTGCTGCCGTACACTCCGTCCTGATCCTGAGGGCCCGCCAAAGGCGGGCGTCTCGAAGGATGGCCCAAGGCGAACAATCTTCAACTGCGATAGCCCTGCCGCCTGCGGAAGAGGGAGAAGACATCTCACGTCCCACGCGGCTTCGCCCGCCTTGTCGGCAGCGCGCTGGCCGGATCATCCGGCCAGGGATGGCGCGGGTAGCGGCCGCGCAGGTCGGAGCGTACCGCATTGTAGCTGCCGCGCCAGAAGCCGGGAAGGTCGCGCGTCACCTGCACCGGGCGCTGCGCCGGTGACAGCAATTCCAGCACCAACGGCACCTTGCCGGCGGCGATCGAGGGATGGGTTTTGAGGCCGAACAATTCCTGCAGCCGCACCGCGATGGTCGGCCCTTGCTCGGCCTCGTAATCGATTGCCAGCATGGTGCCAGTTGGCGCCTCGAAATGTGTTGGCGCCTCGCGGTCGAGCCGCGTGCGCATGTCCCACGGCAGCAGCGCCATCAGCGCATCGGAGAGATCGCCGGCGGAAACATCCTTGAGCGCGGTCTTGTCATAGAGCGCCGGCACCAGCCATTCGTCGCGCCGCGCGACCAATCCATCGTCCGACAGGTCAGGCCAGCTCTCGCCCTCGGCCTTGCGCAGGAACATCACCCGATCGCGCCACTGCTTGGCGGCTTTTGACCAGGGCAGCCGGTCGAGGCCGGCGGCGATCAGGCCATCCGCGAAGATGCGCGCCGTTTCCTCCGCGGGCGACACGGCAAGCGTCGCCTCGGAGAGCGTGATCGCGTGCAGCGCGCGCTTGCGCCGCGCCCGCAACGCCATCGCGCCGCGATCGAAGAATATCTCGTCGGTGCTCTCGATATGCGAAGCGAAATGCCGCTCGATCTCGTCCTGCGTGATCTGCGCGGCAAGCAGAATGCGTCCGCTCGCCGCCGTTCCCGTCATTTCGCCGATTGCGATGTAAGGCGCGCGGGCCAGCGAAGAGGTCTGCTCGACGGAAGCGCCGCGGCCGTTGGCCAGCACGAAACTGCCATTGCCACGGTTGCGCGCGACACGATCCGGAAAGGCATAGGCGAGCATCAGGCCGGTCGAAAGTTCCTCCTGCTGCCCCGCTGTCTCCGATGCCGCCACCTGCGAGGCCCAGCGCCGCGCCAGGTCGCGCGCGCTCGCGGCACGCGGCGAGCGGTCGCGGCGGAACTGGTCGCGCCGGTGCTCGAGATCGACGCTGTCGCCGCCGAGCCCACGCTCGGTGATGATGGCCGCGATCTCGGCAGCCGCCTCGCCGCTGCCGGCGCGATGCGAATCCACGATCATGCGCGCCAGCCGCGGCGGCAGCGCCAGCGCGCGCAGGCTCCTGCCCTCCGCGGTGATGCGGCCGTCGCCATCGAGCGCGTTGAGCTCCAAGAGCAGGCTCTTGGCTTCCTTCCAGGCCGGCTGCGGCGGCGGATCGAGGAACGACAGCGCTGCAGGATCGGCAACGCCCCATTGCGCGAGATCGAGCACCAGCGACGACAGATCGGCGCTGAGGATTTCCGGCTGGGTATAAGGCGCGAGCGAAGCCGTCTGCGGCTCGTCCCAGAGGCGGTAGCAAACGCCGGGCTCGGTGCGGCCGGCGCGGCCGCGGCGCTGGTCCACCGCCGCGCGCGAGGCGCGCACGGTCTCGAGCCGGGTCAGCCCGATGTCGGGCTCGTAGCGCGGCACGCGGGCGAGACCGGAATCGACGACGATACGCACGCCCTCGATGGTGAGCGAGGTCTCGGCGATCGATGTCGCCAGCACCACCTTGCGTATGCCCTTGGGCGCCGGCGCGATGGCGCGGTCCTGCACGGCGGCATCGAGCGCACCGAACAGCGGCACGATCTCGATCGAAGCGTCCTGCACGCGTTCGGCGAGAAAGCTCTGAGTGCGGCGGATTTCGGCGGCGCCGGGGAAGAACGCCAGCACCGAACCGCTATCGGCGCGCAGTGCCGATGCGATCGCGTCGGCCATCTGCCGCTCTAGCGGCGCGTCCGCTTTGCGGCCGAGATAGCGGGTCTCGACCGGAAAGGCGCGGCCCTCGCTCTCGACGACGGGCGCCTCGCCGAGCAATCTTGCCACGCGCGCGCCATCGAGCGTGGCCGACATCACGAGGATACGGAGATCCTCGCGCAGGCCGGTTTGCGCATCGCGCGCCAGCGCCAGGCCCATGTCGGCATCGAGCGAGCGTTCGTGGAATTCGTCGAACAGGATCGCGGCAACGCCCGAAAGCTCGGGGTCATCGAGGATCTGACGGGTGAAGATGCCTTCGGTCACGACTTCGATGCGCGTGGCGCGCGAGATCTTGGAGCCAAAGCGGACCCGATAGCCGACGGTCTCGCCAGCGCGCTCGCCAAGCGATTTGGCCATGCGGTCGGCACTAGCGCGGGCGGCGATGCGGCGCGGCTCCAGCACGATGATCTTCTTATCCTTGGCCCAGGGCGCATCCAGCAGCGCCAGCGGCACCCGCGTGGTCTTGCCCGCACCCGGCGGCGCCACCAGCACGGCCGCGTTATGCGCCTCCAGCGTGCGCGAGAGGTCATCGAGCACGGCATCGATCGGGAGGGGCGTGTCGAAGCTGCGGGGCAAGTATCTATCCGTTCGTCGTGCCCGGGGGTTGGTCCCGTGCATCCACATCATTGGACTAGAAAACAGACGTGGATGGCCGGGACCCGGCTCCGCGAATGCTTCGCCGGGCTTACAGAATCGGGCCGACGAAGCCTAGGCGAAGACGGCAAGCCCAGCCATGACGGAATTATTTGGCGGCAGATCGTCAGCCCTGAACCGACGGGCGGCCGATGCTCTCGTACACGAAGCCGGCGGCTTCCATGTCCTCGGGGCGGTAGATGTTGCGGAGATCGACGACCACGGGCTTTGCCATGGTCGCCTTCAGCCGGTCGAGATCGAGCGCGCGGAACTGCACCCATTCGGTGACGATGACGAGCGCATCGGCGCCTTGCGCGCAGGAATAGGCATCCTCGCAATAGGTGATGTTGGGCAGCTCACTCTTGGCCTGCTCCATGCCGACGGGATCGAACGCCTTGACGCTCGCGCCCATGTCGATCAGGCCGGTGACCAGCGGGATCGAGGGCGCATCGCGCATGTCGTCGGTATCAGGCTTGAAGGTGAGGCCGAGCACCGCGATGGTCTTGCCGCGCAGCGAGCCGCCGAGCGCCTGGCTCACTTTGCGCGCCATCGCGCGTTTGCGGTTCTCGTTGACCGCGAGCACGGATTCGACGATGCGCAGGGACACGTCATAGTCCTGCGCGATCTTGATCAGCGCCTTGGTGTCCTTCGGAAAGCACGAGCCGCCGAAGCCGGGGCCAGCATGCAGGAATTTGGTGCCGATGCGGTTGTCCAGGCCAATGCCGCGCGCGACCTCCTGGACGTTGGCGCCGGCCCTTTCCGACAGATCGGCGATCTCGTTGATGAACGTGATCTTGGTCGCCAGGAACGCGTTGGCGGCGTATTTGATCATCTCGGCGGTGCGGCGCGCAGTGAACATCAACGGCGCCTGGTTCAGCGATAGCGGGCGGTAGATGTCGCCCATCAGCTTGCGGCCACGCTCGTCGGAGGTACCGACTACGACGCGGTCGGGGAATTTGAAGTCGCGGATCGCCGCGCCTTCGCGCAGGAATTCGGGGTTGGAGGCGACCACGACGTCGGCTGACGGATTGGCCTCGCGGATGATGCGCTCGACTTCATCGCCGGTGCCGACCGGAACGGTCGACTTCGTCACCACGACGGTGAAGCCGGTGAGCGACTGCGCGATCTCACGAGCGGCGGCGTAGACGTAGGAAAGGTCAGCGTGCCCATCACCACGACGCGAGGGCGTGCCGACCGCGATGAACACGGCATCGGCCTCCGCGACCGGTTTGGACAGATCGGTGGTGAAGTCCAACCGCTTGGCTTTCACATTGTTCGCCACCAGCTCGTCCAGCCCGGGCTCGTAAATTGGGATTTCGCCGCGATGAAGCGCCGCGATCTTCTTCTCGTCCTTGTCGACGCAGGTGACGTCGTGACCGAAATCCGCAAAGCAGGCCCCGGACACCAATCCCACATAGCCCGTGCCGATCATCGCGATGCGCATGAAAATCCCTGTCTTAGATTGGTTAATGAAACCCCGACGCGGGGCGGTTTAGCATTTTCCCGAGGCGAGGGAAGAGTCCGCATGCAAAAAAGCGGCACGGGAATTGAACCGGTAAAGAAGTCTGAAACCGCAAGGCGCCACACTGCCCCGCTGACAGACGGAGAGCGGCGGAACACGCCTCAAAAAGGGACACCATGGCACGATCAGGCACAATCGCTGCAGGCGGCCGTTCCAAGCCCCCTTCTGCCGCGCGTGTCGACTGGGTCGACTACGCCAAGGGCATCTGCATCGTCATGGTGGTGATGATGCATTCGGTGCTCGGGGTTGAGCTCGCCGCTGGCCAGACAGGCTTCATGCATGTCGCCGTCGCCTTCGCAAAGCCGTTCCGGATGCCGGATTTCTTCCTGATTTCGGGCCTGTTCCTGGCCCTGGTGATCGATCGGGACTGGCGAACCTATCTCGACCGCAAGGTGGTGCATTTCGCCTATTTCTATGTCGTCTGGGTGACAATCCAGTTCGGCTTCAAGGCGCCGGCCTTCGCGGCGGAAACGAGCTGGCGCGAGGTTGGCCTCTTGTACCTCGAATCCTTCATCGAGCCGTTCGGCACGCTCTGGTTCATCTATCTCCTGCCGATCTTCTTCGTCGTCACGAAACTGACACGCAAAATCCCGCCGCTCGCGATCTGGCTCGCCGCCGCGGCACTGGAGACGGCACGCATCACGACCGGCTGGACCGTCATCGACGAGTTCTGCGCGCGCTTTGTCTATTTCTATTCGGGCTATCTGTTCGCGCCTCACGTGTTCGCGCTGTCGGATCGCGCCCGCAGCCATCCCATCCTTGCGCTTGCAGCGCTCGCGAGCTGGGCCTTGGTCAATGCCGGCCTCGTCGGGCATGGGGCCAGCGAATGGAAGATCGTCTCGCTCGTGCTCGGCTTCGCCGGCGCTTGCGCCATCATCACGATCGGCACGCTGCTCGCGCGCGCGCAGTGGCTGAACTTTCTCCGCTTCTGCGGCGAGCATTCGATCGTGATCTATCTCGCCTTCTTCCTGCCGATGGCGGCGACGCGGACGCTGCTGCTGCGCACGGGCGTCATTGGCGACATCGGCACGGTGTCGCTGATCGTCACGGTTCTCGGCGTGCTCGGGGCACTCGCGATCTGGCAGTTTGCGCTGCGGCTCCATGCGCACTTCCTGTTCGAGCGGCCCGATGCGTTCTGGCTCGCGCCGAAGAAAAAAGCCGGGGCGGTGTTGCAGGCGGCGGAATAGCGGTCATGCCACGCGGGGGCGGGGCATCCAGTATTCCACAGGCATCAGTCGGATACGGAAAAGCCGCGGCGCACTGGATTGCATGATTGTGTCGCCATCCTCCTCAAGGATGGGGCGCCGGCGGCCTCCCGATTACTGGATGGGTCCTGTGAGACCGTGGGGATAGCGAGCCAAAAATCCGCCTCCCAAGGCTGTCAAAGCCCGCAAAAGCTCATACATTGCGGCCATGCCCAAGACATCCCCGAAGACCACCGTCATAGCTGACACCAAGGCCGCGCCAAAGGCGGCCGCCGAGAGCAAATCCGCTGCTGCCAAAGCTGCTGCCAAGCCGGTCGCGGCGAAGGCGGCCGGCAAGGGTGACCATGTCTTCCTGGTCGACGGTTCCTCCTACATCTTCCGCGCCTATCACGCGCTGCCGCCGCTGAACCGCAAGTCCGACGGCCTCCAGGTCAATGCCGTGCTCGGCTTCTGCAACATGCTGTGGAAGCTGTTGCGCGAGATGCCCGAGGACAACCGGCCGACGCATCTGGCGATCATCTTCGACAAGTCTGAAATCACTTTCCGCAACAAGATCTATCCCGACTACAAGGCGCACCGGCCCCCGGCACCTGATGATCTGATCCCGCAATTCTCACTGATCCGCGAGGCCGTGCGCGCCTTCGACCTGCCCTGCCTGGAACAGGTGGGGTTCGAGGCCGACGATCTGATCGCGACCTATGTGCGGCAGGCCTGCGAGCGCGGCGCGAGCGCGACCATCGTGTCCTCCGACAAGGACCTGATGCAGCTCGTCACCGATTGCGTCACGATGTACGACACCATGAAGGATCGCCGCATCGGCATATCAGAGGTGATCGAGAAGTTTGGTGTGCCGCCGAACAAGGTGGTCGAGGTGCAGGCGCTCGCGGGCGATTCGACCGATAACGTGCCCGGCGTGCCCGGCATCGGCATCAAGACCGCGGCGCAACTGATCACCGAATATGGCGACCTCGACCAATTGTTGTTCCGCGCCGGCGAGATCAAGCAGCCCAAGCGGCGCGAGGCGCTGCTCGAGAATGCGGAGAAGGCGCGCATCTCGCGGCAGCTCGTGCTGCTCGACGACAAGGTGGACCTCGATGTGCCACTCGACGACCTCGCCGTCCACGAGCCGGATGCACGCAAGCTGATCGCCTTCCTGAAGGCGATGGAATTCACGACGCTGACGCGGCGCGTCGCCGAATATTCTCAGATCGATCCCGCCAATGTCGATGCCGATCCCGGCTATACGAGCGGCGCCAGCGTGTTCTCGCCGTTGCCGCCCTCGGACGTCGTGCCCGCGCCGGGCACCGGCACGCCGGCACAAGCGGCTCCCGGCCAACGCAATAAATCGGCGAGCAAGGAGGACAAGGCCGCAAGCCAGAAGGGTGCCCCGATCTCGCTGGCCGCCGCGCGCGAAGAGGCGCTGCGCAAGCTTCCGGTCGACCGCAGCAAGTATCAGGCGATCAAGACGCTCCAGGAGCTCAACGCCTTTATCGCCCGCATCCATGACGCCGGCCACGTCGCGATCGAGACGAGAGCCAACTCCATCGATCCCATGCAGGCCGATCTCTGCGGCATCGCGCTGGCGGTGGCGCCGAACGAGGCCTGTTATGTGCCACTGGCGCACAAGCAATCCGGCGGTGGTGCCGGCCTGTTCGACGCGGGTCTGGCACCCGACCAGATCAAGCACATTGATGCCATCGAAGCGCTGCGGCCGGTGCTGGAATCATCAGGCATCCTCAAGGTCGGCTTCGACGTCAAATTCACCGCCGTGATGCTGGCGCAGCACGGAATCACCCTGCGCAACATCGACGATGCGCAGCTCATCTCCTACGTGCTCGACGCCGGCCGTGGCTCGCATGCGATCGAGCAGCTCGCCGAGCGTTGGTTCGGCCATGCCATGCTGAAGGAGAGCGAGCTGCTCGGCAGCGGCAAGGGCAAGATCACTTTCGACCAGGTGACGATCGACAAGGCCGCGCCGCTCTCGGCGGAAGCCGCCGATATCGCCCTGCGAGTCTGGCGCGTGCTGAAGCCGCGTCTCGTCGCCGAGCACATGACCACCGTCTACGAGACGCTGGAACGGCCGCTGGTGTCCGTGCTCGCGCGCATGGAGCGGCGCGGCATCTCGATCGACCGCCAGGTGCTGTCGCGGTTGTCGGGCGAATTCGCCCAGACCGCGGCGCGGGTCGAGGCCGAGATCCAGGAGATTGCGGGCGAGCCGGTCAATGTCGGCAGCCCCAAGCAGATCGGGGACATCCTGTTCGGCAAGATGGGACTGCCCGGGGGCTCCAAGACAAAGACCGGCGCGTGGTCGACAACCGCCCAGGTGCTCGACGAGCTCGCCGAGCAGGGCCACGACTTCCCGAAGAAGATCCTGGAGTGGCGCCAGGTCTCGAAACTGAAATCGACCTACACCGATGCGCTGCCGACCTACGTCAATCCGCAGACCCACCGCGTCCACACCACCTACGCGCTGGCCGCGACTACGACCGGCCGGTTGTCTTCGAACGAGCCGAACTTGCAGAACATCCCGGTGCGCACCGAGGACGGCCGCAAGATCCGCCGGGCCTTCGTCGCGACGCCCGGACACAAGCTGGTCTCCGCCGACTATTCGCAGATCGAGCTGCGGCTGCTGGCCGAGATCGCCGACATTCCCGTGCTGAAGCAGGCGTTCCGCGACGAGCTCGACATTCACGCCATGACGGCGTCGGAAATGTTCGGCGTGCCGATCAAGGGCATGCCAAGCGAAATCCGCCGCCGAGCCAAAGCGATCAATTTCGGCATCATCTACGGCATCTCCGCGTTCGGCCTCGCCAACCAGCTCGGCATCGCGCGCGAGGAAGCGGCCGCCTACATTAAGAAATACTTCGAGCGCTTCCCCGGCATCCGCGCCTATATGGACGAGACGCGCGACTTCTGCCGCAGCCACGGCTACGTCACCACGCTGTTCGGCCGCAAATGCCACTATCCGGATATCAAGGCCTCCAATGCCTCGGTGCGCGCCTTCAACGAGCGCGCCGCGATCAACGCGCGGCTCCAGGGCACCGCTGCTGACATCATTCGCCGCGCCATGACGCGGGTGGAGGACGCGCTGGCAGAGAAGAAGCTCTCGGCGCAGATGCTGCTCCAGGTGCACGACGAACTGATCTTCGAGGTGCCGGACGACGAGGTCGAGGCGACGCTGCCGGTGGTGCAGCACGTGATGCAGGACGCGCCCTTCCCGGCGGTGCTGCTATCAGTGCCGCTGCATGTCGATGCGCGGGCAGCGACGAACTGGGACGAGGCGCATTGAGCTCTTCCCAACCTCTCCTTGTTGGCGGCAGAGCGATCGCATATCACTTTGGAGGCGGCTGAGCGCACGCCTCGTCCTTTGAGACGACCGCCGCGCGGTCTCCTCGGGATGAGGCTAAGCAGCGTCGGTACGCGTTGAAACTGCTGTCGCACAGTTGCTCCTCATCCTGAGGGCCCGCCAAAGGCGGGCGTCTCGAAGGATGGCGGCAAACGCAGAGTCTGTGACAGTCCTGCCCCTTGCTGGAAGAGGGAGCAAAGAGAGCGCGCCCCGCCTCGATTGTCCTCCGAGCAATTGCGCAATGGCCTCGCGTCGGCGCGCATATTAGAACCGTGCCGTCCTTCGCACCGGTCGCCCCATGCCCCACACACCCGCCCTGCTCGGCTTTGCCCTCGTTTGCCTTGGTCTCGTGCTCACGCCCGGGCCGAACATGATCTACCTGATCTCGCGCTCGATCACGCAAGGGCCGACGGCGGGCATTATCTCACTCGGCGGCGTGGCGCTGGGTTTCGTGTTCTACATGCTGTGCGCGGCTTTCGGCATCACGGCGCTGCTGCTCGCGATTCCCTTCGCCTATGACGCGCTGCGCTTCGCCGGCGCCGGCTATCTGCTGTGGCTCGCCTGGCAGGCGGTGAAGCCGGGCGGACGCTCGCCGTTCCAGGTCAGGAAGCTCGCGATCGACAGCCCGCGCAAATTGTTCGCGATGGGCTTCGTCACCAACCTGCTCAACCCGAAGATCGCGATGCTGTATCTGGCGCTGCTGCCGCAGTTCATCGATCCCACCGCCGGCAGCGTGCTGGCGCAGTCGGTGGTGTTAGGGGCGATCCAGATCGCAATCAGCGTGAGCGTGAATGCGATGATCGCGCTCGCGGCCGGATCGATTGCGCTGTTCCTCGCAACTCGGCCGAGCTGGATGCTGGTGCAGCGCTGGCTGATGGGCACGGTGCTGGCCGGGCTCGCTGTGCGGATGGCGGTCGAGGCGAAGAAGGTGTGAGATTTCTGACCCTCTCCTGGAGGGGGAGGGTCGGCTCACATTGAGCGCAGCGAAATGTGAGACGGGGTGGGTGATCTCTCCCCACGAGGACGGTTCGATGCGGAGGGACCTTCACCCACCCCGCTCGCGCTACGCGCGATCGACCTCCCCTTCGAGGGGAGGGTAAGAGAAAGATCAATCCAGCTTCGCCTCCATCCCGCGCTTCACGGCGGGCCGTGCCATCAGCGCGTCGTACCAGCGCTTGACGTTGGGGAAGTCGGCGAGGTCCACCTTGTGGCGAGGATGGCGCCAGGCCCAGCCCAGGATGGCAAAATCGGCAACCGAGAGGTCGCCGGCGACGAAGTCGCGGCCCACCAGCCGGCGGTCGAGCACGCCATAGAGCCGGCGCGTCTCCGCCATGAAGCGCTTGAGGCCATAGGCGCGGTCCTGCTCGTTTTCGAGCGCGATGAAATGGTGCACCTGTCCGGGCATCGGGCCGAAACCGCCCATCTGCCACATCAGCCATTCATAGACGGGGATGCGCCCGCCAAGCGATTTCGGCAGGAATTTGCCGGTCTTTTCGCCGAGATAGAGCAGGATGGCGCCGGATTCGAAGATGCTGACGGGCTTGCCGTCGGGACCCTCGGGGTCGACGATCGCGGGGATCTTGTTATTGGGGGAGAGCTTCAGGAACTCCGTGGCCATCTGCTCGCCCTTGGTGATGTTCACCGGGATCACCTTGTAAGGCAGCCCCATCTCCTCCAGCGCGACCGAGATCTTGCGGCCGTTCGGCGTGTTCCAGGTGTGCAGTTCGATGGTCATGCCTTGCTTCCTTGCCGCTGACAGGTTCGGCCCTCACCTACTCCAGAAGGTTGCACCCCCACAACCGGCGGACCGGGATAGCCGATCTCTGTTGACGGGGGACGCCCCCTCTGGAATGTGGCGGCGGTCGCGGATAAATTCCGCCTCCTCCAAAAATGCTTCCGAGGGACCGCCGTGTCGAAATCAGCCTCCCGCGCCCGCCTGTTCGAAATCATCCGCCGGCGTTCCTTCGGCCGCGGCGAGGTGACGCTCGCGTCGGGCCGCAAGAGCGATTTCTACTTCAACTTGAAGCCGACCATGCTCGACCCCGAGGGCGCGACGCTGCTCGCCGAGCTCACCTACGAGGCGCTGAAGGACGACCAGCTCGATTTCATCGGGGGGCTCGAGATGGGCGCGGTGCCGCTCGCCGGGGCGCTGGCGCAGATCTCCTGGATCAAAGGCCATCCGATCGCGGCATTCTTCGTGCGCAAGAAACCGAAGGAGCACGGCGCCAAGCTCGCGATCGAGGGCCTGCCCAAGGGCGAGACCCTGGCCGGCAAGCGCGTCGTGATCGTCGAGGACGTCACCACCACCGGCGGCTCGGCGATGAAGGCGGTGGAATCCGTGCGCGAGACCGGCGCCAATGTGGTGCTGGTGCTGACCATGGTCGACCGCGAGGAAGGCGCCACCGACACGTTCGGTGCAGCCGGCCTGCCGTTCCGCTCGCTGTACAAGGCATCCGAGTTCTTGAAGGCTTGAGGCCGCGAAACAGCCCTGGCCGTCATGTCCGGGCGTGGCCCGGAAGCAACGATTTGTCGGAAGCTGTGCCCGGCCTCAAAGAGGTCAGGGCCTCGACTTGAAACCGCCTCCGCTCAACTGCTCATTTACCATCCCGCTTTATGGTGAATCATGTGCCAAGACCTCGCTGGTCTCGGCTGATTCAGTAGCGTCGGGTGGAGCAGCGCGTTGCGTACAATCTCGTCCCATGCGCGCCGGCGGCGTCGCGCGATGCTTGTAGCCGCCAGCCTTGGCGCTCCGCTGCTCGCGGCGCCGTCCCCGGTTGCGGCCGAAGGGCTGTTCGATTTCTTCTTCGGCGGCATGCGGCAACAGCGCCCGCAGCGCGAGGTGCCGCAGCAGGCGGGCTCCTACGCCGATCCCTTCACCGGCCAGCAGAATGCCGCAACTCCGCAATACGTGCCGCCAACCCGTTCGGCGGCGGCCGGCGGCTCCGGCCCGGCCTTCTGCGTGCGCAGCTGCGATGGTAAATATTTCCCGCTGATGCGCGGACTCGCCTCGCCTGCCCAGATGTGTCAGGCGTTCTGTCCTGCCAGTGCGACGAAGGTTTATTTCGGCTCCTCGATCGAGGGTGCCGCGTCGCAGACCGGCGAGCGCTACACCGAAAGTGAGAACGCGTTCGCCTATCGCAAGGCGCTGCGCGCCGACTGCACCTGCAACGGCCGCGAGCCGGTCGGCCTCGCCCCGGTCGATCTCGCGCTGGATTCATCGCTGAAAGCCGGGGACGTGATTGCCACGGCCGACGGCCTCGTTGCCTATACCGGCATCCGTGTCGGCAACGATCAGGCTGCGGACTTCACCCCGGTTGCCTCCTATCCCGGCCTCACCGCACAGGTCCGCGCGCGGCTCGGCGAGATGAAGGTGGCACCGGTGCGGGCCGAGACCGTCGCGGCGGATGCCCCGGCTGCAGAGATCGTGCGCGAGGCGCTGCCTGACGTCACGGTGCCGAAGACGCAAAAACCGGCGAAGCGGGCGGGGTTGGATTAGTGGAATGACGGCAACTGAGCCGTCACCTCCCGATGATCACCCCGATCACATTCGGCGCCGCCAGATATTTCTCCTCGATCGCGGTGCGCGCAGCGGCGCGGTTTTCCGGCGTGAGGAGGCCGCGCTTCTCGGCCAGGATCATCCAGCAAAAGCCCCACCAATCGGTCAGCATGCCCTGATCGTCGACGAGGTCATAACCCTGCTCGGCCGCGAAGATGCGCGCATGCGCTTCGTCCAGCGTGTCGAGGAACAGATGGTCGTCGGTCGAAAACAGCTCGTCGCTGATATCGTCGATGGTGTAGCCCCAGATCGACTGGCACACCGCATTGAACTCGCGGTCGAACTGGTCGTCATCGATCCTCTGGCGCCGCGCCGCCCGATGCAGAAGCGACAGCGAGCGCGCGAAATCGGCGATCCGGGTGAGGGCAAATTGATCGAAGGCAATGGTGGACATGTAGTCCTCGCAAAGTCTGACGGACGCTAGATATTGTGTCGGCACGATGCCGAATCACGATGATATCAAAGACTTGCTAAAGTGTTCTTAATTTGTTCTGATGCGTCCACAAAGTCCTCCCGGCCTTCGTCGAGAAACAACCGCGTGAAAGCGTTCGCCAAACGAACGCGGATTCTGCGGTACGATCACTCGCCTCACCTCGCCGCCGACATCAACTTGTCTCCGCACGCGCTCGCATAAAACTTGCCGCCGCATTGGCGCTTGATGGCGGCGCAGCGTGCTGCTGGCGTTGCGTTTTGCGGAAGCGAGACGGCGCAACTGAGGCCATCGGCGCTGCGGCCCGTTCTGCCGGCGGCGGAGGCGGCGGTGATGCAGACGACGAGCAGGGTCGCAGTGGCGATTTCGATCAGCAGTCTCATCAGAGGTCTCAACGGTCTCCTCCACAGTGATGGCTGAATTGGCCTGCATTCTAACAGCAGATCCGTCTTTCTCCGTGCTCGTCCGGGTTCCCAAGCCGGCCCGTTCCTTGCATAAATTTACGCCAGCGCAGTGCACGGCCGCACCAGTGACGGTTCCGGCACGGAAGCAGGACGCGTAGGGTGAGTGTTCAGTCGACCAGGAAGTGAAGGCCTTGCAAGATCAATCGTTCCAGCCGAATTTTCCCGCTCCCGGCCAGCCCATCGACGAGCTCGCGCTGGCTGAGATCAAGGGCGCGATCCTGGCCAAGCTGCGCCTTGCCATCGGCAAGGACGCAGGCATGGCGACCCGGCACGATTGGTATCAGGCCGCAGCGCTCGCGCTGCGCGACCGCATCGTGCATCGCTGGCTGAGCGCGGAGAAGCTGAGCTACGACGCCGGGCGCAAGCGCGTTTATTATCTCTCGCTCGAATTCCTGATCGGCCGCCTCTTCACCGACGCGCTCAACAATATGGGGCTCCTGAAGATCTTCGAGGTCGCGCTCGGCGACCTTGGTGTCTCCTTGCCCGAGCTGCGCAAATGCGAACCGGATGCGGCGCTCGGCAATGGCGGCCTCGGTCGGCTCGCCGCTTGCTTCATGGAGAGCATGGCGACGCTGTCGATCCCTGCGATCGGCTACGGCATCCGCTACGATTACGGCCTGTTTCGCCAGATCATCAATCAAGGCTGGCAGCAGGAATATCCGGACGAATGGCTGAGCTTCGGCAATCCCTGGGAATTGCAGCGGCCGGAGGTGATCTACGACATCAATTTCGGCGGCGCCGTCGAGCATGTCGACGATAAGGGCCGCGACCGCGCCATCTGGCATCCGGGCGAGACCGTGCAGGCGATCGCCTACGATACGCCGATCGTCGGCTGGCGCGGCCAGCACGTCAACGCGCTCCGCCTGTGGTCGGCACGCTCGCCCGATCCTCTCAGGCTCGATGCCTTCAACAAGGGCGACTATGTCAGCGCCAGCGCCGAGCAGGCGCGCGCGGAGGCGATCTGCAAATTCCTCTATCCGAACGATGAGAGCCCGGCGGGCCGCGAGCTGCGGCTGCGCCAGGAATATTTCTTCGTCTCCGCCTCGCTCCAGGATCTGGTGAAACGGCACCTCGCCTCCGACGGCCAGCTCCGCAGCCTCGCCAGCAAGGTCGCGGTCCAGCTCAACGACACGCATCCGAGCCTTGCGGTCACCGAGCTGATGCGGATCCTCGTCGACCTGCATAATTTCCGCTGGGACGAGGCCTGGAAGATCACCGTTGCCACGCTCTCCTACACCAATCATACACTGCTGCCCGAGGCGCTGGAGACCTGGCCGGTCGAGCTGTTCGAGCGACTCTTGCCGCGGCATCTGGAGATCATCTACCGCATCAACGTGCAGCATCTGGCGCTCGCGGAAGCACGCTGCCCCGGCGACATCGACTTCCGCGCTTCGGTCTCGCTGATCGACGAGAAGAGCGGCCGCCGCGTGCGCATGGGCCAGCTCGCCTTCGTCGGCTCGCACCGCATCAACGGCGTCTCGGCGATGCATTCCGACCTGATGCGCGAGACCGTGTTCCACGATCTCAACCATCTCTATCCCGGCCGCATCACCAACAAGACCAACGGCATCACCTTCCGCCGCTGGCTGATGCTGGCGAACCCGAAGCTGACCGATTTGTTGCGCGAGACCTGCGGCGAAGCAGTGCTCGACGATCCCACCCAGCTCAGCCTGATCGAAGCTCGCGCCAGCGACGTCGAATTCCAGAAGAAATTCCGCGCCGTCAAGCACGCCAACAAGGCGGCGCTGGCGCGGCTGATCGGCGAGCGGCTCGGCATCAAGGTCGATCCCGGCGCGCTGTTCGACGTGCAGATCAAGCGCATCCACGAATACAAGCGCCAGCTCCTCAATGTCATCGAGACGGTCGCGCTGTACCAGTCGATCAAGGACGATCCCAACGGCAATTGGGTGCCGCGGGTGAAGATCTTTGCCGGCAAGGCGGCGGCGAGCTACCGCTATGCCAAGCTGATCATCAAGCTGATCAACGACGTCGCAGAGGCCGTCAATAACGATCCCGCCATCAGCGGCAAGCTCAAGGTCGCCTTCCTGCCCGACTACAATGTCAGCCTCGCGGAAGTGATCATTCCCGCGGCCGATCTGTCCGAGCAGATCTCGACCGCCGGCATGGAGGCCTCCGGCACCGGTAACATGAAGCTGGCGCTGAACGGCGCTATCACCATCGGCACGCTCGACGGCGCCAATATCGAGATCCGCGACCATGTCGGAGCTGAGAACATCGCAATCTTCGGCTTGGAGGCCGGCGACGTGATGATCCGCCGCAAGCAGGGCCTGGATGCGTCCGACGTCATCCGCAACTCGCCGAAGCTCCAGCGCGCCATCAATGCGATCGCGACCGGCGAGTTCTCGCCCGGCGATCCCGGCCGTTTCGAATCCATCGCGCACGCGTTGCGCTATCTCGACCATTACATGGTCAGTGCCGATTTCGATTCCTATTATGAGGCGCAGCGCGCGGTCGATGCGCGCTGGCAGGTGGCACCGGCCTGGACGCGCGCCTCGATCCTCAACGTCGCGCGCATGGCGTGGTTCTCGTCGGACCGTACCATCCGCGAATATGCCGAGGAGATCTGGAACGTGCCGGTCAATCCGACCACGCCGCTGCTGCCAAATCTGCGCGATGTCGCAGGCTGATTTTCCGCGGGGTGAAATCGGCGTTACCTGCGAGGTTATTGCATCGGGCGCCGCGGATGATGATATGGTCGTCATCATCTCCAAGGCGTCGATATCGAGGCCGCTACCTCAAGCGCCGTCATTGCGAGCGCAGCGAAGCAATCCAGAATCCCTCCGCAGAGATAGTCTGGATTGCTTCGCTGCGCTCGCAATGACGTTGGTGAGACACCGAGGACCAGCAATGCACGCCAAGCTCCCGCACCCCTTCGATGACGCCACCCGCGTCAGCGCCGGCGACTCCAGTTGGCAGGGGCACACCAGCGACGATTATTGGGCCTTTGTCGGTCCGTTCGGCGGCGTCACTGCCGCGACGATTTTGCGCGCGCTGATCGACCATCCGGACCGCGCCGGCGATCCGCTCGCGCTCACCGTCAATTACTGCGCGCCGATCGCCAAGGGTCCGTTCGATCTCGACCTGCGGCTGGTGAAGGCCAATCGCTCCAGCCAGCATTGGAGCGTCGAGCTCAGCCAAGGCGGCGGCGGGGTGGCAACGCTCGCCACCGCCGTGTTCGCCGAGCGGCGACCGTCCTGGGAGCATAGGGTGGCGAAGGTGCCGGACGCAAAGCCGTTCGAACAGACGCTGCCGTTTCCGAAGATCTCGGCCTCCTGGGCCAACCAGTATGAATTCCGCTTCGTAGAGGGCGAGATGCGGATCGGCCCGCCACAGACCGAGCCCGCCAGCACCTATTCGAAAATCTGGATCAGCGACCGCACGCCGCGCAAGCTCGATATGCTGTCGCTGATGTCGATGTCGGACGCCTTCTTCGGCCGCATCTTCCACGCACGGCGCGAGCTGGTGCCGTTCGGTACGGTATCGCTGACGACCTATTTCCACACCGATGCCGAAGAGCTAGCCGCCGAAGACATCACGCGTGTGCTTGCCACCGCTGACGCCAAGATTTTCCACAAGAGCTATGGCGACCAGAACGGCGAGCTGTGGTCGCCGAACGGGCGGCTGCTCGCGACCACGACGCAGATCGCGTATTTCAAAGCGTAGCTGCTTCCGCAAACTCGTCATTGCGAGCGCAGCGAAGCAATCCAGGAATCTCTCCGCGGAGACAGTCTGGATTGCTTCGCTGCGCTGCCAATGACGCTGGAGAGATATCGCGTAAACAAAAAGGGCGGCCTCGCGGCCGCCCTTTGCATTACAAGGCGCGAGCCCTACTCCGCCGCGAGCTTCAGGTCGGGCGCGGCTGCGCGCACTTCGGCGTCGACCTGAGCTTCGAACTTGGCGAAGTTCTTCTGGAACATGCCGACCAGCGCGCGGGCGGTCTTGTCGAACTCGTCCTTGTCCTTCCAGGTGTTGACCGGATTGAGGATCTCGGCCGGCACGCCCGGCAGCGCGGTCGGGACCGCAAAGCCGAAATATTTGTCGGTGCGGAATTCGACGTTGCGAAGCGATCCGTCGAGTGCGGCGGTCAGCAGCGCGCGCGTCACCTTGATCGGCATGCGCGAGCCGACGCCATATTTGCCGCCGGTCCAGCCGGTGTTGACCAGCCAGCAATCGACATTGTGCTGGGCAATCAGCTCGCGCAGCATGTTGCCGTAGACGGATGGATCGAGCGGCAGAAAGGGCGAGCCGAAGCAGGTCGAGAATTCCGGCTGCGGCTCGTTGCCGAGACCGCGCTCGGTGCCGGCGACCTTTGCAGTGTAGCCGGACAGGAAGTGGTACATCGCCTGCGCCGGCGAAAGCTTGGCGATCGGCGGCAGCACGCCGAACGCGTCGGCGGCGAGCATCACCACATTCTTCGGCTGCGGCGCGCGGCCGGTGTGCGAGGCGTTCGGGATGAAGTCGAGCGGGTATGCAGAACGCGTGTTCTCGGTCTTGGAGCCGTCGTCGAAATCGACGATGCGGGTGTCCTCGTCGAGCACGCAGTTCTCGAGCACTGCGCCGAAGCGCGTCGACGCCGCGTAGATCTCGGGCTCGGCTTCCTTCGACAGCTTGATGCACTTGGCATAGCAGCCGCCTTCGAAATTGAACACCCCGTTCGGGCCCCAGCCGTGCTCGTCGTCGCCGATCAGGGTGCGGTTGGGATCGGCCGACAGCGTCGTCTTGCCAGTGCCGGACAGGCCGAAGAAGATCGCGGTATCGCCCTTGGCGCCGACATTGGCCGAGCAGTGCATCGGCATCACGCCGCGCTCGGGCAGATAGTAGTTCAGCGTGGTGAAGACCGACTTCTTCATCTCGCCGGCATAATAAGACCCGCCGATCAGGACAATCTTGCGGGCGAAATCGATTGCGACGACGTTCTCCGAGCGGCAGCCGTGACGTTTAGGATCGGCGCGGAAGCTCGGCATGTCGATGATGGTGAGCTCAGGCACGAAGGTCGACAGCTCGATCGCCTCGGGGCGGATCAGAAGTGTGCGGATGAACAGCGAGTGCCAGGCGAGCTCAGTGAAGACGCGCGTCTTGATCCGGTAGGCCGGATCGGCGCCGCCATAGAGATCCTGCGCGAACAGCCTCTTGCCTTCGGCGTGCTTGAGGAAATCCTGGTAGAGCGTCTCGAACTGCTCTGCGGTGATCGACTGGTTGCCGGCCCACCACATCTTCTTGTCGGTGGTGGCGTCACGCACCGTGAACTTGTCCTTCGGGCTGCGGCCGGTGAACTCGCCAGTATCGGCGCAGAGTGCACCGTCCGCTGACAGCACCGCCTCGCCCGCGGAGAGCGAGTACTGATAGAGTTGCGGCGCACCGAGGTTCCAGTGAACCTGCTTGAGATTCTTTAAACCGAATTTGTCGGCGCCGAAGGCACCGTTGCGCACGCCCGTCTCTTGCACGAAAAAGTCCTCCTAGAACCCGCGACACTCAGCGCGACCAAGCTTTGGCACCATCGCGGTCACCGTGAATAATAGGCCCGTTTGGCCTCGGCTGGAACGACCTAATACTGATGAACGCTGGCGTTGCCAAGCTGATCCCGTAGGATTTGGTTTATTCAAAGACCGCGCCAAACGTCGCGCATGTCAGCTCTGAGCAAGCGCATCAAAAAGTCCGAATGATCGCGCAACCAAACGCGCGTTTGCGCGTTACTTCCGGTTATTGCGACGCACAATGCTCGAGTTGGCTTCCCATCGTAACTCGGCTTTGCAGATGCGTGCGAACCGCTCCCACATCGCGGGATAGGCATTGCGGTGACGAGACGAGGCGGCGGCGAGATAAGTCAGCATCGCACGCGCAAGGCTTTGCCGCGACCGATCTTCAGTTCGTCTTGGGCAGCTCGAACGTCGACGTGGTCAAACGCGTGGCAGCTTCCGAATCCACCGCTCAATGCGACACAAGAAGCGCGCAGGCACCGGCATAGAAGAACGAGCGCGCCAATCCCGACCGGGCCACGGCCTCGGCTTGTCGCCCGCGATGTGTTGCAGGTCGACAGCACAATCCGGTCCGCATTGAGCTTGAGCTGGGTGACTTCGCTCGCAGTGAGAAGGCCGTCGAGCTCCGATGGCTGATCGGGATCGAGAGTGCAAGCGAGGGCTCACCGAGTCCTTTGATGTCGCCGCGAAGAGGCCGTGGGTGGCAAAGTTGATGATGCCATATTGAGCAAGCGCTGCACGCTTGAGCGTCGTTTCGCCGGCGTCGCAACCGAGATGGATGTCGGCATCCCTTGCCGACATCGCTCGCCACCGCGTTCAACTCGGCGGTATTCGGCAATTGCCACAGCGCCTTTGCCAGCCGCGCGTGACCGCGGACAACAGCATCTTGAGCGCCGCGGCGAGTTCGCGGCCGATATCGCTTTTCTCCAGGGTCGCAACCATCGCCTGCGCGAGCGGAAGCGCGCTTCCGAATACTTGCAGGCCCCCATGAGCGGGTTGATCACGCGCCCGCCGCGGCAAGACTTCCTTTCTGGCGTGGCGAGCAATGCGCTCGCCGCGAGCGCGAGCCCTGCGATCAGCGCCGGCCGATTTCATCTTGCCATCACCACTCTCGCTGCACCGTCGGACCGATTACGGTCTTGGATCGCAGCGATGAGCCGCGACGATCAACGTGTTGCGCCTTGGTCCAGCTTCTTGCGCGCGTCACCGGCGAGGCGGACCAGCATCTTGCGCAGTGCCGTGCCATCCGTCACCCGCTCCGGGAACTCCAGCCGCAGCGCGGTCTGATCCATTTGCATGTCGAGGCCCTCCGGATCGCAGCCGGTGCAGCGCCAGCCGCCCTCGGCCGCGCCGAGCAGCCTCGTGGCATAGAGGTTCATGGCGTCGCGATGGTCGGCATTCATGTGCTCGACGGCGCCCTGTTCCGCCGCCAGCAGATCCTCGGCGCCGGTGAGGTCCGTGAGGAACTGCTCCGGCTTGAGGTCGACGATCCGGCCGAAGCCGGCGACCAGATGGGCTCCCGTGGGCGGGATCCGAAAGAAGGAGAAATCCTTAAACGAAACAAAGCCTTCCGCCGACGGATGGGCATTGAGATACCGCCGCAGAAGCAAGTCCTTGTCGGCGTCAGCCTGCTCGGCCCGGCCGGACAGCATAATCCGGGCCCCCTCTAGGGGATCGCCGGCCGCGCGCTCGTCCAACATCAGCGAGACCCTGCTGTCCGCCAGGATGTTCCTGGTGTGCACGGCGAGGCGCGAGATCAGCAGGATCGGTGAGCCATCGGGGTGGCTCGCCAGATTGACCAGGGAACAATAGGGATCGCCGCTGCCGGCCATCAGGGTCGCCAGCGCCCCCTGCCGCGACCGTCGCAGCAGCGATTTGGCGAGTTTTGCGGGATCGAAATCCGGGGTCGGTTGCATCGGCTTTCTCGGGTCGGGTGGTTGCAATAGAGGCCTTTTCTCGGGTAAACGGGGGCCAGGTTATGGGTCGAGATGCGGCGAATCTGCCGCGTTTCGTGGAACTTGGTCACACTTCAGCCCAGCTTGCATTGCTCGGTGACAAGGTTCGAATGCCGACTTCGGCACCCATGTATGCGGCGCATCACTGATTGCTCGCCGTTTCAAGCCACGACCCAAAACGGAAAGCAGAAAGCAGAGGCTCATGCCCACAATCGCTTTGGTCGACGACGACCGCAACATTCTCACATCCGTCTCGATCGCGCTGGAAGCCGAAGGCTACCGCATCATGACCTACACCGACGGCGCTTCCGCACTTGACGGTTTCCGCACCACCCAGCCCGATCTCGCCATCCTCGATATCAAGATGCCGCGCATGGACGGCATGGAGACGTTGCGCCGTCTCAGGCAGAAGTCCGACCTGCCGGTGATCTTCCTGACGTCCAAGGACGAGGAGATCGACGAGCTGTTCGGCCTCAAGATGGGCGCCGACGACTTCATCCGCAAACCGTTCTCGCAGCGCCTTTTGGTCGAGCGCGTCAAGGCGGTCCTGCGCCGCTCGGCGCCGAAGGACCCGACCGTCGCGCCCAAGGAGAACGACGCCAAGGCGCTCGATCGCGGCCTTTTGCGCATGGATCCGGAACGGCATACCTGCACCTGGAAAAACGAGCCGGTGACGCTGACCGTCACCGAATTCCTGATCCTCCAGGCATTGGCGACCCGGCCCGGCGTGGTGAAGAGCCGCAACGCGCTGATGGATGCCGCCTATGACGACCAGGTCTATGTCGACGACCGCACCATCGACAGCCACATCAAGCGGCTGCGCAAGAAATTCAAGGTGGTCGACAACGAGTTCGAGATGATCGAAACGCTCTACGGCGTCGGCTACCGCTTCAAGGAAGCCTGAGACTCGCGCAGTTTCACGAAAGAGGAGAGCATCGCTGGTTCTGATTCCATCGGAACCGGGATGGCTCTAGGATGCGGGGACCTTCTCAACGAGCTGTCCTAACGCGGGCGTAAGCATTGCTTGACCGAACGCAGCCTGATCCAAACCAGAGCGCCGAGGATATCGCATCCGACGGCGTTCCGGAGCACGTTGGCGAAGACAAGCCGCAGGGCTGGCGGCCGCTGAACTGGCTGAAGCGCGCCGGTCAGTTCTTCTTCGCGCTGTCCTTCTCGAGCCTGACGCGCCGCATCGTCTCGCTCAACCTCGCCGGCCTGGTCGCGCTGGTCGCCAGCATCCTGTATCTGTCGCAATTCCGGGCCGGCCTGATCGACGCGCGCGCGCAGAGCCTGCTGGTCCAGGCCGAGATCATCGCCGGCGCGATCGCGGCCTCTGCGACCGTGCAGACCAACGCCATCACCATCGACCCCGACCGGTTGCTCGATCTCAAGCCGGGCGAGACCTATGGCGGCTCGGACGAATATTCGCCGCTGGATTTCCCGATCAATCCGGAGCGCGTGGCGCCGGTGCTGCGCACGCTGATCTCGCCGACCAAGACGCGCGCGCGCATTTACGATCCGAACGGCAGCCTGCTGGTCGACAGCCGCAACCTCGAAAACGTGCTGCGCTACAACCTGCCGCCACCGGCCGAGAAGCCCGGCATCGTCGAGCGCGGCATGGTCGCGGTGCGAACCTGGCTGAACCGCGGCGACCTGCCGCTCTACCGTGAGCTCGGGCCCGAGAATGGCAATGGCTACGCGGAGGTGGGCGATGCGCTCCAAGGCCAGAAGCGCTCGATGGTGCGGGTCAACGCACGCGGCGAGGTGATCGTCTCGGTCGCGGTCCCCGTGCTGCGCTCGCGCGCAATCCACGGCGCTTTGATGCTGTCGACCCAGGGCGACGACATCGACCAGATGGTCACTGCCGAGCGCCTCGCCATTCTGAAGGTCGGCGGCGTTGCCGCAGCGGTCATGATCATGCTGTCGCTGCTGCTTGCCAGCACGATCGCAGGTCCGGTGCGCCGGCTCGCCGACAGCGCCGAGCGCGTCCGCCGCCGTATCAAAGCCCGCATCGAGATTCCCGATTTCACCCGCCGCCGCGACGAGATCGGCCACCTCTCGGGCGCGCTGCGGGACATGACCAGCGCGCTCTACAGCCGCATCGAGGCGATCGAGATGTTCGCCGCCGATGTCGCCCATGAGCTGAAGAACCCGCTGACCTCGCTGCGCTCGGCGGTCGAGACGCTGCCGCTGGCGCGCAACGAGACCAGCCGCGCACGCCTGCTCGAGGTGATCGAGCACGACGTCAAGCGGCTCGACCGTCTGATCTCGGATATCTCCGACGCCAGCCGCCTCGATGCCGAATTGCAGCGTCAGGATGCGATCCCGGTTGACGTGCGTCGCCTGCTGACGACACTGGTGTCGGTCGCCAACGAGACCAAGCTCGGCCACGACGTCGCGGTCGAGACCCGCTTCGAGGGCCGCGGCCCGACCGACACGTTCTCCGTGACCGGCCACGATTCGCGGCTCGGACAAGTGGTCTCCAACCTGTTGTCCAACGCGCAATCCTTCTCGGAAGCCGGCAGCAAGGTGCGCCTCACCTGCCGCCGCGTGCGCGGAGAGATCGAGATCGTGATCGACGACGACGGGCCCGGCATCCGCGACGACGCGCTGGAGCGCATCTTCGAGCGCTTCTATACCGATCGTCCGCACCAGGGCTTTGGCCAGAACTCCGGCCTCGGGTTGTCGATTTCCAAGCAGATCGTCGATGCCCATGGCGGGCGGATCTGGGCCGAGAACCGCGCAGGCCCGCTGGATGCCGAAGGCGCGCCGACCGTCGCCGGCGCGCGCTTCGTGGTGAGGCTGCCGGCGCTATGAGCGACGGCGGCCCCAGCGTGCACGCCTCCGCCGTCAAGGTCGGGACTTTTGCCGTGCTGATCCGCGGTCCCTCCGGTTCCGGCAAGTCGCGCCTTGCCTTCGATTTGATCATGGCGGGCCGGTCAGGCCTGATCGAAAGGGCCGTTCTGGTCGGAGATGACCGTGTCCATCTGGCGACAGTCGGCCATGAAATTGAAGTCCGCCCCGCTCCGGTCTTGGCTGGCCTGATCGAGATCCGGGGCTTGGGAATTCGCCGCTGCGACTTCGTGGAGCATGCGATCGTCGGCCTCGTGGTCGATCTGGACGCAGCCGATGCCGAGCGTCTGCCTGCGACAGAATCGCTGAAAGCCAGCATTTCTGGTGTCGAAATACCGCGCATCCCGGTCGAGCGCGGCTATTCGCCCCTCCCGCTGGTTGTCGCGGCCTTGACCACTACCAAGAGTTCATCTTCCGTTAACCCCTCAGGCGATTGTTTGAAGGGAAATGGTAACCATATGAACCCCACTATCGCGACCGAGTAGACCGGCGCAGCTTCCCTCATCCATCCGTCTAGGTTCAGGGAGATACGCAACATCCCCTCTTGCGCGGGGGCTCTGGATGGTCAAAGTGGCGCGTTCGTGCGGTGCACCAAAAGCGCCCGCGAGGAGTTTTCCGATGATTGGTCTAGTACTTGTGACCCACGGGCGCCTTGCCGACGAATTCAAGGCAGCGCTTGAGCATGTCATGGGCCCACAAAAGCAAATCGAAGCGATCACGATCGGTGCCGAAGATGATTCCGATCTCTGCCGAAGCGACATTATCGAGGCGGTTAACCGCGTCGATTCCGGCGACGGCGTTGCGATCCTCACCGACATGTTCGGCGGCACGCCGTCGAACCTCGCAATATCCTGCATGAGCCGGCCGAAGGTCGAAGTGCTCGCGGGCATCAACTTACCCATGCTGGTGAAGCTCGCTAAGGTGCGCGAGGAGCGTCCGCTGCCCGACGCGATCGCGATGGCCCAGGAAGCGGGCCGCAAATACGTCACCATTGCCAGCCGCGTGCTCGCCGGCAAATGAGCGACGACGCGCCGCAAGCCGCAGCGGGCGTGCCCGCAGGCGCGATCTCCAAGGAGCTCCTGATCATCAACAAGCGCGGTCTGCACGCCCGCGCCTCGGCGAAATTCGTCCAGGCGGTCGAGCGCTTCAACGCGCAAGTGTGGGTGACGCGCGGCGGTGAGACCGTCGGCGGCACTTCGATCATGGGCCTGATGATGCTTGCCGCGGGTCCCGGCACGACCATCACGGTCGCCGCGGCCGGCGAGGAAGCCGAAGCGGCGCTCGCGGCGATCACCGAACTGGTCGAGAGCAAGTTCAACGAGGAAGGGATTTGAGCCAAGCGCTCGACGCCGTAGGGTGGGCAAAGGCGCGACGCGCCGTGCCCACCATCTCTCTCATCGTGTGCTGAAATTGGTGGGCACGCTTCGCTTTGTCACCCTACGATATCCCGATCACTTCGCCGGCGGGGCGATGTAGATATTCCAGCTCATCGCCGGGCCGGCCTTGCCGTGGGTGAAGCGGCGCGTCGTCATCACCATGCGCTCGGCATTCGGCGCGATCCCCGACATCCATTTCTCGAACGCGGGCAGGCGTTCGTCGGTCGGATCGAACACGCCGATGAAGCCGTATGTCTTGACATCGTCGAGCGAGGTCAGCCCGGACGCCCAGGCTTCGTTCGGCGTGAACGGGCTGGGGTGATCGGGGCTGTAGAACACCATCGGCTGAATCGTCTCCATCGTCCCGGCAACGACCGCCCAGCGCGAGGCAAAGCGCGCGTGCCAGGCCTGCGTCAGCTCGCGCGCGAGCTCCGAACGCGCGCCATAGGTTGCGGTATTGCCGGCATTGGCCGCCATCTCGCGCGCGGCGATCCACGGCGAGGCAGCGAGCGTGGCTGCGCTGAGCACGAGCCAGATCGCGGCGATGTTGAACAGCACAGAGCTCTGCACCCGCAATGCGGGGATCGCGACCAGCGCCAAGGGCACCAGGAAGAACAGCGAGATGCCCCAATCGGTCTTCATGTAGATGCTGAAGGCCAGCGCGCCGAGCGGCGGACCGAACGCCACGATGATCTGGATGATCCAGATGTTCAGCGCCTGCGAGAGGTTGACGCCCGGATTGACCCCGCGCGCCCAGGCCCGCGTGACGATGCGCGACGGCGCCCGCACCAGCAGCGTGAGCCACGGCGGCGCCAGCGCCATGGCGAGGGCGGCCAGCGCGACCGGCAGGGCCAGCAGCGCCAAATTATGCAAGACGTAGCCCGCGACGAGCTGATGCACCTGGCTCGAGTCCTGGAGGCTGTAGGTGTCGCCGGCATAGGTCAGCGGCACGAAATGCGCATTCGCCAGCCAAACGAAGTGCGGGATCATCGCCACCGCCATCGTCGCGATCGCGACCCATGGCGCCGGCGACGACAGGAAGCGCAGCCGCTCGGGATGGATCAGCGCGGCAAGGCCGATGGCGCCGATCATGGTCAGCACCCAATATTTGGTCATCAGCGCCAGCGCGCCGGCAAGCCCGAGAAGGATTCCGGATTGCCAGCTCCGCTTCGCGAAGGCGTTGAGGTAAGCGAGCACGAGCAGCGGCAGCGTGACGAGCTGGAGCAGATCCGGATTGTACTTGAAGCCTTTGAAATTGAAGATCGGATAGAGAGCGATCATCACCACGACCAGGAACGCGCGCCGCGCGTCGACCACGCGCAAGGCAACCATCCAGCAGACCACCATGCCGATACTGACGGTCGCCATCGCAAGCGCATAGGTAGCCCAATCCGCCGCCGGAAACAGCTTGAACCAGAGGCCGGCGACCCAGCCCGACAGTGGCGGATGCTTGCCGTAACCCCACAGGAATTTTTGGCCCCAAGCATAAGCTTCTGCGACGTCCATGTGAACGTCCTGCGCCGCCTTGAGATTGATCAGGATGAAGGTCCAGAGCACTGCATGCAGGATGGCGAGCTGGATCACCAACCAGAGGCGGGCCTCGGGGCGGATCGCGCAGGCAACCAACCAGGCCCGGAAGCGGGCATAGCTCACTCGGGTCTTCGCGCGCGCTTTGGCAGAGGGGATCGAAGTCGTCGACATGAGCGGTTGCCTAGCGTGTTTTGGGCGATCGTGGAATCAGCTTGGCGTGAACAAAGGCCCTGAAAATACAGCAATATGGTTGCCGCACAGGGATGTGAGTGGTATCCCGCGCCCATGACGACCGTCCCCATTTCCAACATCCGCAATTTCTCCATCGTCGCCCATATCGACCATGGCAAATCGACGCTGGCCGACCGCCTGATCCAGATGACCGGCGGCCTGTCCGACCGCGAGATGGCGGGCAAGGAGCAGGTGCTCGATTCCATGGACATCGAGCGCGAGCGCGGCATCACCATCAAGGCGCAGACGGTGCGGCTCCAATACCGCGCCAAGGACGGCAAGGATTACATCTTCAACCTGATGGACACGCCCGGCCATGTCGACTTCGCCTACGAGGTCTCGCGGTCGCTGGCGGCCTGCGAGGGTTCCCTGCTGGTGGTCGACGCGAGCCAGGGCGTCGAAGCGCAGACGCTCGCCAACGTGTACCAAGCGCTCGACAACAACCACGAGATCGTCCCGGTCCTGAACAAGGTCGACCTTCCCGCCGCCGAGCCCGAGAAGATCAAGCAGCAGATCGAGGACGTCATCGGCATCGACGCCTCCGACGCGGTGATGATCTCGGCCAAGACCGGCTTAGGCGTCCCCGATGTGCTGGAAGCGATCGTCACCCGCCTGCCGCCGCCGAAGGGCGATCGCGAGGCGACCTTGAAGGCGCTGCTGGTCGACAGCTGGTATGACGTCTATCTCGGTGTCGTCGTGCTGATCCGCGTCGTCGACGGCGTCATGAAGAAGGGCAGCCGCGTGCGCATGATGGGCACCGGTGCTGCCTACGACGTCGAGCGCGTCGGCTTCTTCACGCCGAAGATGCAGCAGGTCGACGAGCTCGGTCCCGGCGAGATCGGCTTCATCACCGCCGCGATCAAGGAAGTGGCCGACACCCGCGTCGGCGATACCATTACCGACGATCGGAAGCCGGTGACGGAGATGCTGCCCGGCTTCAAGCCGGCGATCCCGGTGGTGTTCTGCGGCCTGTTCCCTGTCGATGCCGACGACTTCGAAACGCTGCGCGGGGCCATGGGCAAGCTGCGGCTGAACGATGCCAGCTTCTCCTTCGAGATGGAGACCTCGGCTGCACTCGGCTTCGGCTTCCGCTGCGGCTTCCTCGGGCTGCTGCACCTCGAGATCATCCAGGAGCGGCTGTCGCGTGAGTTCGATCTCAATTTGATCGCGACCGCGCCGAGCGTCATCTACAAGATGAAGCTCACCGACGGCCAGGAGATCGAGATCCACAATCCCGTCGACATGCCCGACGTGGTCAAGATCGCCGAGATCGACGAGCCCTGGATCGAGGCGACGATCCTCACGCCCGACGAATATCTCGGCAGCGTGCTGAAGCTGTGCCAGGACCGCCGCGGCGCGCAGAAGGAGCTCACCTATGTCGGCTCCCGCGCGATGGTGAAGTACGACCTGCCGCTCAACGAGGTCGTGTTCGATTTCTACGACCGCCTGAAGTCGGTCTCCAAGGGCTACGCCTCGTTCGACTATCACCTCACCGATTACAAGCCGGCCGACCTCGTCAAGATGCAGATCCTGGTCAATGCCGAGCCGGTCGACGCGCTCTCGATGCTGGTGCATCGCACCCGCGCGGAAGGGCGCGGCCGCGCCATGGTCGAGAAGATGAAGGAGCTGATCCCGCCGCACATGTTCCAGATCCCGATCCAGGCCGCGATCGGCGGCAAGGTGATCGCGCGCGAGACGGTGCGCGCCCTGCGCAAGGACGTCACCGCAAAATGCTACGGCGGCGACATCACGCGTAAGCGCAAGCTTCTTGAGAAGCAGAAGGAAGGCAAGAAGAAGATGCGGCAGTTCGGCAAGGTCGACATCCCGCAGGAAGCTTTCATTGCCGCGCTGAAGGTGGATAGCTGAGCGGGGCTTAGGCCTGTTTCAAGCGTGACGAGATTGGCCGGTCCGGGACGTTTGGGACCCGAAGAACAAAATATCGAAAAACAACCCCATGCACAGTAGCCGGAGTCTTGTTTGTATTGCGTTTTTCGATTTTACGAAATCCATTTGACCCGTCGGGCAAAACAGGGGCATGATGGCATCATCGCAACGGGCGTGAGGCCGGCGCCCATCAGCACGCAACATCTCGACGCCGACCGATTAGCCTTCGATCTCGGGATCCGAACGCCACAGCGGTGATGGCTTTCCGTCGGCTTCCGGGCCCCCTGCGGGAATGCCGGCGAAACAATTCGCCGCGGTCGGCAAACTGCATTGGCAAAGACCCGCGAACATCCTCGGACTTCCGAAAGGCATGGCGCAAGTTGACGGTTCGACCAATCAACTTGATCCCGCCTCTCTACGCCCTGGATGCTAACTGAGTGTCTCAGCGGGCGGTGCACACTGGCTCCTACACGGTCTGCGGTAAGTCAGGTCGAATAGGAACAATTAGTGAACTTCGCCGTTCGTGGCGCGAGGGAGGCGTACCTGAAGAGGGAGGCCGTGATGCCACGCGGAGACAAACGCAGCTACATCGATAAGCAGAAGCGACAGGCCGAACACATCGAGGAAGGCTACGAATCCCGAGGTGTACCCGACACTGAAGCTGAACGGCGGGCCTGGGCGACCGTCAACAAAGAAATCCATGGCGGCAAGAAGAGCGGGTCCGGCAGAGGGACCGAAGCAGACACCTCGCCGTCACGCAAGGGCGGCAGACTTGGCGGAAAAGCACCAGCCAGCCGACCGGCCGATGAACGTACCAGGTCAGCCAAGAAGGCTGCTCAAACTCGCAAACGCCGCGCGGCGTGAAGGAGGCACAATGTCGACATGCGAAACCTGCGGCAATGATTATGACAAGGCTTTTCAGGTGGTGATGAACGGCCAGGCGCACACGTTCGACAGCTTCGAGTGCGCAATTCATGCCTTGGCGCCAACGTGCAAGCATTGCGGAACGCGCATCGTGGGGCACGGCCTGGAAAAGAGCGGCACCTACTATTGCTGCGACCACTGCGCCCAGAAGGAAGGCGTGACCGACCTCCGCGATCGTGTGTAATGGACGACCGACGAGCCTGCGGTCTCCGCTGGCCATGCCTTGCTTGAGACGATCTCAGTACGAGTTGCGCCATGGCGCCCGCACATAATCGCCTTGTTACGGTGTTCGGTGGAACGGGGTTTCTCGGCCGCCGCGTTGTTCAACACCTGCTCCGGGCACCTGAGTTTTTCGTTCGGATTGCATCAAGACATCCCGAACGGGGCAGACAGCTTTTTGGTCACGACGACCCACGCCTCCAATCTGTGAACGTCGATCTACGCGACGAGGGTTCGATAGCCGCTGCTGTTGATGGCGCATACGGCGCCATCAACACGGTCAGCCTCTATGTCGAACACGGACAGGAGACTTTTCATTCCGTACATGTGGAATCAGCCCGGCGACTGGCGGCCCAGGCACGTCGAGCTGGCGTCAAGCGGCTCATCCACGTTTCCGGAATCGGCTCTGACGCCACTTCGCCGTCCCTCTATATTCGCAAGCGTGGCGAAGGCGAACTCGCGGTCCGCGCAGTATTTTCTCAGGCTACGCTGGTTCGCCCGGCGGTAATGTTCGGCCCGGATGACGCGTTTCTCACCGTCATCCTCAAGCTACTCCGCCGATATCCGATCTATCCGATGTTCGGCCGCGGGTTGACGAGATTGCAGCCGGCCTATGTTGACGATGTGGCCGACGCGATCACAAGAGCGCTTCTGAGAGCCGAAACAAGCGCAATCACATATGAATGCGCTGGTCCTCGCATCTACACATACGAAGAGCTTCTCAAAAAGGTTGCGCACGCAGCCGGCCGCAGCCCCATGCTCGTTCCAGTGCCGTTTGCTGCTTGGCATGCAGCGGGATGGATTTCGGAGCTGCTTCCAAGGCCACCCATCACCCGGAATCAGGTGGAGTTGATGAAGCTCGACAACATAGCGTCGGTGGGAATGCCAGGATTTTCCGAGCTTGGAATCCCGCCGCAATCAGTCGAACAAGTTGTACCAACAATGTTACGGGAAAGTATCGGGCGAACCAACTTTTGAACCTGATGCCATTTGATGATGGCAGCCAGGAGTATGGATCGCGGTCCACTGATGGCTTCTTCAACAACCTCAAAACCCAGCGCGATCAGTGCGCAATAACCAGGATCAGCACCGCGAGCACGACGGCCCCGAGCAGCCCGATCAGGAAGATTGCTCTCCTTGCCGATGTCCGGAGAATGATCTCTCCGCCCCTCGCTCGCTCCGTCGGATAAGGCTCCTTGTGAGGAGGAGGCGTCCGCGCTGGACCTTCACGAACCATACTGAACAACGCATGCGTATGATTTCGTTTCACTTTGCGGGTGATCGGAACCGGTAAACTCTCTCCTTGGTTCCGGCCTTGGTTCCGGCGCGATTCAGTCCATGGAAAGGAACTCGTCACGTCCGTTCCCATTGGCTTTATGCACTGGGCATTCTTGATGGACGGGTCGCATGAGCGAATTTTCAGATCTTCGCGACCGTATGGTCGACGTTCAACTCGCGCGCCGTGGTATCCGTGATCGTCGCGTGTTGGAGGCTATGCGACAGGTCCCGCGGGAGCGGTTTGTGGAAGCCGGTTTTGAGGAATTTGCCTACGAGGACGGCGCACTGCCGATCGCAAACAACCAGACCATCTCGCAGCCCTACATTGTCGCGCTGATGACCGAGGCTGCCGAATTGAAGCCGACGGACAAGGTGCTCGAGGTCGGTACCGGCTCAGGCTATGCTGCCGCAATTGCTTCTCGGCTTGCTAAAACGGTTCACACGATCGAGCGACATGGCGCCCTGGCCAGAATCGCAGCGCAGCGGCTGATTGCGCTCGGATGTGCGAATTGCATTGTCCATACCGGCGACGGCACCCGCGGCCTGGCCGATGAGGCGCCATTCGACGCGATCCTGGTCGCTGCCGGCGGCCCCTCGGTGCCTGACGCGCTTAAGCGCCAGTTGGCCGTCGGCGGCCGTCTCGTCATTCCCGTCGGCAATTTCGGGCACGAACAATCGCTGCTCCGGATTACGCGCCGGAGCCAGACTGATTACGATGAGGAGACCTTCGGGGCCGTCCGCTTCGTGCCGTTGATCGGCGAGCAAGGATGGGCCGAGGATGGCACGCGCTCGGCCAGCAACCACATCCCCGGTCACACGCGGTTGCAATCGCTGACAGACATGATCCGTGCTACTATCGAACCGTTGCCTGCCTTCGATGATCCTGCATTCGGTGTGCTGTTCGATCGCTTCGGACAATCGCGCATCGTCTTGCTGGGCGAAGCCAGTCACGGTACGTCGGAGTTCTACCAGGCACGCGCAGCGATTACGCGCCGCCTGATCGAAAAACACGGATTTACGATCGTCGCCGTCGAGGCGGATTGGCCCGACGCCGCAGCGATCGACCGGTACGTTCGCGGTCGAACGCACCGCGGAGCGTCAAGCCAGACCCCGTTCGAACGCTTTCCGACCTGGATGTGGCGAAATACGGATGTCGCCTCCTTCGTTGACTGGATGCGCAGTCGCAATGAACGAATGCCGGCAACCGATCGAGCCGGGTTCTTCGGGCTCGACATTTACAACATGCGCGACTCGATCGCGGCCGTTCTCACTTACCTCGACAAGGTCGATCCTCAATCGGCAGCGGTGGCGCGCGAACGCTACGGCTGCCTGACGCCGTGGCAGCGCGAGCCTTCGACCTATGGCCGCGCCGTCCTGACCGAGCGCTACCGGAAATGCGAGGCGGAGGTGGTTCGGCAGTGCCAGGATATTCTGAAGAAGCAGCTCGACTATGCGGCGGACGATCCAGACAGCTTCCTCGATGCCGCGCAGAACGCCCGCTTGATCGCGTCAGCGGAGCGCTACTACCGGATCATGTATTACGGCGGCGCGGAGTCCTGGAATCTACGGGATACGCATATGTTCGAGACGCTAAGCCATGTACTTGACGCACATGGTCCCCAATCCAAGGCCGTGGTCTGGGCGCACAATTCCCATATCGGAAATGCGCGTTTTACCAGCATGGGCGCGGTCCGCAACGAGCTCAACATTGGTCAGCTCTGTCGGGAGAAATTCGATGAAGCGGCGTCGCTGATCGGATTAAGCACGCATACCGGCACGGTGGCAGCGGCCTCAGATTGGGACGCCGAAATGGAAGTGATGCAGGTTCGGCCGTCTCGACCAGACAGCTATGAGCGGCTGTTTCACGATGCCGGTGCGACGCGCGGCTTGATCGAATTCCGCCGCGAGGAGGCCCTTCGTCGTCGCTTGCTCGAACCGCGCCTGGAACGCTTTATCGGCGTGATCTATCGACCGGACACCGAGCTGCAAAGCCATTATGCCGAGGCCTCACTGCCTCAACAGTTTAACGCGCTGGTGTGGTTTGACGAGACACATGCGGTGACACATTTGGGTCCTGAGCATCGTCGCAGCGCTGTCCCAGACACCTATCCGTTCGGACTCTGATTGCAGCGTGGCCAGGCCAAGAACGTTAGGTGAATCTGATGTGAAGCTTACACCGGCGTCCACTACTGCCATGCAGCCTTCATGGAAGGCTGGTCGTGAGGCGATAAGTGATGAACGCATTCTTGTCATTGAATGTCGCCAAGATCTTCGTGCAGGCCGGGCCACGATGCTCACCGCTTGTGGCAGGGAGAGATGACGATACAGGGGCGGTTCCATTTCCGCTCAGGGTCAAATGCGCCGATGGGGGCGGTTGGTTGCGATTTCGGATTGCCGCGAGAAAGCGGACTGTTGCGGAGCATGTCGCGAACTCGCATTCGCGCAAAATGGCGACGCCTGCTGAATAGCGGGTATCGGCTCATGCATCAGGAAAGCTGTGTTGACGCATAATCATCCGCCACGAGTCAATTAGCGGCATAAGAACAGCTCCCTCCGCCGCGTCACCGCACGTGTCGTTCGACTTCTGCGAAGGGGCTCAGGCCGACGTGAAGGCATCGAGCCCGTCCCAGCTGGGCTACCGCTAGTACGGATTTTGAACTGGAAAGGTCCGGCCCTAGAGGATTACGGTTCTCCTATCTTCTCGGAGGAGGACCGCCATGAGCCTCAATCAAGGTCACGATATCCAATCAGCGAGCCCGCGCAGTTCGATCGACGTTGCGCGGGAACTCGGGCCCGTGTTTCAACGACGGGCCGAGCAGGCGACGGACGAAGATTGCTTTGTAGCCGAAAACTATGAGGACTTGAAATCGTCGGGATTGGTCGAAGCCGGCGTCCCACCGAGCTCGGGGGCCGTGGGGCGGAGGTCGATGAGCTGGCCGAGATGCTCCGTGTCCTGGCGTATCACTGCGGATCCACAGCGCTTGCATTCTCCATGCACACCCACCAGGTCGCCATCACCGCTTGGCGCTGGCGGCATCAGAAAGTGACGGCGGTGGAGAACCTACTGACACGTATCGCCCAGGAACGCATTTTCCTACTCTCAAGCGGCGGTTCGGATTGGGTCGGCGGCTCCGGCAAAGCCGAGAAGGTGGACGGCGGCTATAAGATCACCGCTCGAAAGGTTTTCTCCTCGGGCTCGCCAGCCGGGACTCTCATGATGACGGGCGCGGTGCTGCAACAGGAGTGTGAGCCGCCAATGGTGCTTCACTTTGGTGTGCCGATGAGCTCACCCCAGGTGAAGATCTTGGACACTTGGCGAGTTTTGGGTATGCGCTCGACCGGTTCGAATGACGTGATGATTGATGGCTACGTAGTGCCTGAAAGTGCCGTATCGGCGCGTCGCAAGGCTGGTGAGTGGGATCCCTTATTCCAGACGATCGCAACCATCGCACTGCCACTGATTTACTCGGTCTATGTGGGCGTTGCCGAGAGCGCACGGGATATTGCTCTCTTGCTCGCGCGGCGCAAAGAGCTCGATCATAACGTTATACAGCTGGCTGGCCGCATGGATACCGAGCTTGCTGGCGCACGGATGGCACGGCAAACCATGCTTGCAGCTGTGCGCCTGAATAAGCCGTCGGCCGAAACAGTGAACCAGGTGGTGATCGGCCGCCATCTCGTAGCGCGGCATGCAATTGCAGCGGTGGAGTTAGCAATGGAGCTCGCTGGCGGCGCGGGGTTCTATCGCGCGGCCGGTCTAGAACGGCGCTTCCGCGACATACAGGCCGCACGCTATCATCCCCTGCAGCCCGGCGCCCAAGCGATATACGGGTGCAATGGCTCTTGGGCTCCCAGTCGACCAAATTTACTGACGTCCCTACAGCGGGACGAGCGCCTGGTGTCTCGGCCAGTGCAGCGTCTGCGCGATGATCGCGGCCTCGCTCGATCACGACATTGCGCAGGAGATCTTCAATACGCCGCCCGGCATCCTAGCCTGGGGCGCGATCGCGCATGAGGCGCGCGCGGTCGAGGGCAGTTATCGCGTCACGGCACGCTGGGATCTTGCCTCGGGCTCGTGGCAGGCGAGCAGCTCGGGTAGCGCGCGAAATTATTGAGGATCGCCTGCCAGCCGCCTTGCTGCTGCTCGACCGAGTGAGTCGCTTCGCTATCGAAGACGACGCGGACGACAGTGCCATTTGGGCCGGGCACGAACTCGACCTCGGCTGTTCGATCGCCGAACGCGTGTTCGATCCGCTTGTGCTCGACGATCTTGGTGTAGGTGCCGGCGAAGTCGAAGCCCATGCCGCCGTCCTTGGCTTCCATCCGGGACGAGAAGGCGCCGCCTTCCCGCAGGTCACCGTCGCCTTGGTCGTATGCCAGTCGTCGGACGCTGCAGCGCTGAAGGCGAGCAAACGCGCCCTCATGGGGTTTCAAAGCTGTCGGATCATCATTGCCCGAGCTGCTGAAGCACGGCGGACCACAATGCGAGCGGCTCCCTGAGGGCTGCCGGCTCGGATGGCCTTTGGCGAACGGCCGTGTGCACCATGACGAGCTTGGAGGCCGGGTCGACCAGGATGACCTGACCGCGGATGCCGAGCAGGGCAAATCTGCGCTGCTCGCCAGGGAGCAGCCACACCTGGTAGCCGTAGCCGAAATAAGGTGTGGCCACGCGGGGCGCGAGATGGCCATCGGCTGGTCTGACGGTCGTGGCATCCAGCAGCCACTGCCGGGGGATCAATTGGCGACCTTCCCAGGCGCCGTCATGTGCGAGCAACCGCGCCAGCCGCGCATAGTCGCGCAAGGTTGCGTTGAAGCAGCAAAAGGCAATCTCCTGTCCGCTCCCGTCGATCGCCCACGACGCATCCGCTTCGGCGCCGATGGAGTCCCAGATCCGGTCGTGGAGATAGTCGGCAACCGGCATGGCCGTGGCCGAGCGCAGGACTAGGCCGAGGATTTCGGTTTCTACGCTGGCATAGTGCCATCTGGTGCCCGGCGGTGCGGTTCGGGTGTTGAATTGCGCAACGATGGCCGCGGGATCTTTCGGCTCATCGACGAACAGGGCCCGTCCAAGCCGGGCGACGTCGTCGTTCCCATCATAGATTTCCGAGAACTGGACGCCCGAAGACATGGTCAACAAGGCGCGTATCGATGTGTTTCCATATTCCGTGCCTGCAAGGCCGGGAACGTAGGTCGAGACGAGGTCGTCGATCGATTTGATTCGTCCCTCCGAGACCGCGATCCCGACCAGCATAGCCACCAGCGTCTTGGCCATGGACTGCGAGACAAAGCGGTCGTGGTCGGTCCGCGCATATTGATAGTGCTCGTACAGGATGGTGTCGTCCCTGGCGATCAGGAGTCCCGTCACCGGGTTGCGCTTGAGGTAGTCCGCGATGCTCAGACGTTCGGTGCCAAAACTGTAGGCGATCGACGGCTCCGGCGCGCGTTTGAATTGCCAGGGCGCCGTGGCGCGAACGACCGCGCGCGAGGGATAGATCTCGCCGAAATGGCTGTAGACCCCGACGAGCTTGTCGAGCTGAGGGACGCCTCCCCGCGTGCCGACCGGATAGCCGTCAGCCGCGCCGTAAAGATCGGCATCGGGACCGCTGTCTGAAAAGACCGGCCCCGGCTCGGCGCTTCGGATGTCCTCTGCGCATGCTGAAGGTGCCCAGACTGCGGCGGCGAAAATGACGGGCAAGGCAAGCCTGCGGCGCCCACGCGGCCTGCACAGCGCTCCCCATTTCATTGGATTTGCCTCCTCGCACGTTGATGTGTGTGCGCTTGTGAGAACAACATCGCAGGCCGGTGACGTGAGATATGATATCATTGCGGACGGGCCGTGTCGCCCGCGGTGGCAACCCGCCTTGCTCTCGCCCGGCAGATAGGCCACCATCCCCTGCGCGCACCATCAACAAAATCAAAAGCGCTAAGGAAACGCATGAGCAAGCCGTCAAGCTTCGACTATGGCTGGGTCGTTGTCGCCGCGGGTGCGCTGATGACCTGTGTCGGATTCGGCACGATGCTGTCGCTGGCGGTGTTTTTGCAGCCGATCTCGCAAGCGATGGGCTGGTCGCGCGCCGGCGTGTCGGCGGCCGCGACGCTGGATTTTCTCTGCATGGGGGTGGCCGCGTTCCTCTGGGGCACGCTGTCGGACCGGTTCGGCACCCGCATCGTGGTGCTTGCCGGAAGCCTGCTGCTGGGGCTCGGCCTCGTGAGCGCGAGTCAGGCAGCAAGCCTGTGGCAATTCCAGCTTTGCTTCGGCGTACTGATCGGCATTGCCGCCGGCAGCTTCTACGCGCCGATGATGGCGCTCGCGAGCGCCTGGATCGAGAAGAACCGCAGCCTCGCGGTGGCGCTGGTCTCAGCCGGCATGGGCGTCTCGCCAGTGACAATCGCGCCGACCGCGAGCTGGCTGATCGCGGCCTATGACTGGCGCACCGCGATGCTGGTGATCGGCATCGCCGCCTGGGCGCTGCTGATCCCCGCCTGCTTCCTGGTGCGTCCGGCACCCGCAGTGGCGGCCCCTGCAACGGCGGACGCGGCGCCGGAGGTCGAGCTGACCGCGGCGCAGGCGCTGCGCACCCCGCAGTTCGTCGCGCTCGCCGCTGCCCATTTCGCCTGTTGCGCCGCGCATTCCGGTCCGATCTTCCACATGGTGTCCTATGCGATGGTCTGCGGTATCGCCCCGCTGACGGCCGTGACGGTCTACAGCGTGGCCGGCGTCTCAGGCCTCGGCGGCCGCCTGCTGCTGGGCGCGCTGGCCGATCGCAGCGGCGCAAAGCCCGTGCTGGTCGGCGGGCTGCTCGTGCAAGCCATGTGCATCGCGACCTATCTCGCGGTGGCGCAGCTCGGCGAGTTCTACGCGCTCTCGGTCGTGTTCGGCCTCGCCTATGGCGGCGTGATGCCGCTCTATGCGGTGCTGGTCCGCGAATTCTTTGGCGCACGCATCATGGGCACGGTGTTCGGCGCGGTGTCGGCCTTTGCCAGCCTCGGCATGGCACTGGGGCCATGGGCCGGCGGGCTCGTGTTCGACAATTTCCAGCGCTACACGTGGCTGCACGCCGGCTCGTTCACGATCGGGCTCGCAGCGGTCGCGGTGGCACTGAGCTTTCCGACCAGACGCCGGCCATCGCTCGACTTTGGCCGCGCTGCGGCCTGACGAGGTCGCGCATGAACAGATCGCAGGCCTTCGATCTCGTCGAACGTGCCCGGGCGATCGCGCCGCTCATCGCGCGTGAAGCCGACGAGATCGAGCAGTCGCGGCGGCTGACGCCTGCCGTGGTCGCCGCACTGATCGAGAACGGGCTCTACCGCGCGCTGCGCAAAGCCTCGGCGGCACTGAAGCCCCGATTGATATCTTCATGCAAATGCTGGAGGAGATCGCGACGGCGGACGCCTCGACCGCCTGGTGTCTCGGCCAGTGCGGCGTCTGCGCGATGATCGCCGCCTGGCTCGATCATGATACTGCGCAGGAGATCTTCAATACGCCGCCCGGCATCCTTGCCTGGGGCGCGATCGGGCATGAGGCGCGCATCGTGGACGGCGGCTATCGCGTCACGGCGCGCTGGGACTTTGCCTCCGGCTCGCGGCAGGCGAGCTGGCTGGGGGCGCATGTCCGTATCGTTAATGCCGACGGCACGCCGCGGAAAAATGCCGATAGCTCGCCGGAGGTGCGCACCATTCTGTTTCCGGTCGCGAGCGCCGTGCTGCACGACGTCTGGCAGGCGATCGGGCTCGCCGGCACCGGCACCGACTCCTACGAGGTCACCGATCTCTTCATCCCCGAGCGTTTCACGGCGTTCCGCGACGTGCCGTCCGCGCTGCGCGAACAGGGTCCTCTCTACAGAATCGGCACCGGCTCGACCTTCAGCCTCGGCTTTGCGGCAGTCTCGCTCGGCGTGGCGCGCGCCACGCTGGATGCGGCCATCGCGTTGGCGCGTGGAAAACACCAGTCACTCGCGGTCAGCGCCATGCGCGATAACGGGGCGGTCCAGGGACTGATCGGCCGCACCGAGGGCGATCTTCGCGCCGCCCGCGCCTATCTCTACGCCACCGCGCACGCGATGTGGCGCGATCTCAGCGCGACCGGCGAATTCAGTCCGACGCATCGCAGCGCGGTTCGCCTCGCCGCGACCTGGACCATCCACCAATCGGCGAAGGTGGTCGACGCCGCCTATCACATGGCCGGTGCGACGGCTGTGTTCCGCAGCAATCCGTTTGAGCGACGGTTTCGCGACATGCATGCCATCGCGCAGCAGATCCAGGCGCGCGATACGCATTATGAGGATGTCGGAAAGGCGATTCTGGCGGGGCATTGATAGCGTCCTCGTCGTCCGCATCAATGCCGCGCTGTGCGGCGAGGAGGCTGATGATCTCCGCATTCGGCCTTGCCTTGCTGAACAGAAAGCCCTGACCCTCATCGCAGCCCTCGGTGCGGAGACAGCAGAGCTCGGCTTCGGTCTCGACGCCTTCGGCGGTGATGGCGACCCCGAGACCTTGCCGAGGCTGACCATGGAGCGGATGATCGCTGGCGCTTCGTACTGTCCAATCCCTAAGCTGGCTTCCTCTAATCGTGACGATCCGCCATCTCGCTGCGATCCGCCAATTCCGCGCGAGCGCTGTCGGTCGCTGCCCACCACTCACCCAGCGCATCTATCAGCGGCACGAGTGCGTGGCCGGATGGGGTCAGATCATATTCGACGCGCAACGGATATCCCTCGAATTCCGCGCGCTGGACAATGCCGGCGTCCTCAAGCTTGCGAAGCTCCAGGGCCAGCATCTTGTGCGAAATGGTAGGGTTGTCCCGGCGCAGATCGCTGAATCGCTTAGTGCCCTCCTTCAGATAGTAAATCAGAAGCGTGGGCCAGCGGCCGCTGAGCACCTGCATCACTTCCTCGATGGGACAGCGGGAAACGAGATCTTTCATTGAGGGCTCGTGGTTACCAAAAAGTGCGTAATTTACTCGGCGGCACGGCCGAGTAGGGTCTGACTGCGCTGCGCAGCGTGATCATCAGAAGTCACGGAGAACAAAGGCCATGGAACCGATCTTATTGTACGGCTTCCCGTTGGGAAGCTCTATTGGGCTCGTCGCCGCGCTCAAATGGCTGGGGAAACCCTACCGGCTGTGTCGCGTCGATATGCTCGGCGAGATGCGCGAGCCTTCCTACGCCCGCATAAACGCCCGACACGAGACGCCGGTATTGATCACCGCGGAGGGACACGTGCTGACGGAGAGCATGGCGATCGCCGCCTGGCTCGAGGCCCGAGACCCGGAGCGGCGCATCAGCTTCGACCCGCTCTCGCGTGAGGCCGACCGGATGCACCAGTTGATGGCATTCCTAAATACCGGCTTCACGGCCGCATTCAGCCCGTTGTGGTTTGCGATGGAAATGAAGTCGCCCGACCCGGCGGTGCAGTCGGCGTTGCGGACCTGGGGTCGCGAGCGAGTGATTGAGCGCCACGACAAGCTCGAGCAGATGATTGAGGGAAGCACCTTCCTGGTCGGCGACCGCCCGACCTTGGCCGATGCCGCGTTCATCGGCGTAGCCCGCTGGCTCGAATTTCATAAAGTTGCCGACAAGGAACGGTGGCCGAAGATGGCGACTCTGCGCCAGCGGCTGGAAGCCGATCCCGCCGTCATTTATGCGTCCGATCTGGAGAAAGGGGGGACCAACCGTGGAAACGGGGCGCGCGCGGGCGACGTTGAACTCGCGAAGGTCATCGAGCGGTTCGGAAGATAGAATGCCGCGCCGAAGGTCGTCGCGGCGGCATCCGAAGATACAGGTTACGGCGGGCTGAAAGTCTAATTCTTGGCCCTTGAGACGGCGTTGGGCTATAAAAGCCCCAGCATGAGTCCCCGCCGTCTCACCCTCCTCCTGCTTCTGGCTGCGCTTCTGATCGCCGGCACCGCGCTGGCCCAGGACAAGGGCAGCGTCACCCCGAAGCCGCTGCCGCCGCTCGGCAATCCGAACGATCCCACGCTCGCTGCCAAGGAGCTGTTCGCGCGCAAGCTGCTGCCGTCGAAAGGATTGGCGCATGTCTTCGGCTCCTACACCAAGGGCTGCATCGGTGGCGCCATGCAGATGCCGCTCAACGGCGACAATTGGCAGGTGATGCGGCTGTCGCGCAACCGCAACTACGGCCATCCCGATATGATCGCCCTGATCAAGCGGCTCGCGGCCAAGGCGCACAAGGACGCCGGCTGGCCTGGCATTTTGGTCGGCGACATTGCCCAGCCGCGTGGCGGGCCGGCGCTGTCGGGCCATGCCAGCCACCAGATCGGTCTCGATGCCGACATCTGGTTGACGCCGATGCCGGACCGCCGGCTCTCGCGCGAGGAACGCGAGGAGATGTCGGCGGTGATGATGGTGCGTCCCGACCGACTCGATATCGATCCGAAAGTGTTCACACCTGGCCATGTGCTGGTGCTGCGCGACGCGGCGCGGGAGCCGGCGGTGCAGCGCATCTTCGTCAACGCCGCGATCAAGAAGGCGTTGTGCCGCGAGGCCAAGGGCGACCGCGCCTGGCTGTCGAAGATCCGCCCCTGGTGGGGCCACGACTATCACTTCCACATCCGCATGCACTGCCCGGCGGGCGCTGGCGACTGCGAGGGCCAGCCGTCGCAAGCCGAGGACGAAGGCTGCAAGCCTTCCGATCTTGCTTACTGGTTCTCGGATGCGGTGCTGCACCCAAAGCCGCCGCCGGAGCCACCGAAACCGAAGCCGCCGATGACGCTGGCCGAGATGCCGGCCGCATGCAAGGCGGTGCTGCACGCGCCAGATGCGAAGCCGTGACAGGCGCGCGGTAAAAACTCCGTCAGCGGCTGATCCATGACCTCACGAATGCGCTATGGTGCAGCGTTGCGCTGCCGTAAGCGTGCGACACCCGCCGGGACGCGCATCCCGCTCCAGCCCATCCCGTCCGCATGCGCGGCGCTATCGCCGAGCACCAGCCACCGCGAGAACTCCATGCGCATCAGTGCACGCAATCAGATCAAAGGCAATGTCGTCGAGGTCACAAAGGGCGCCACGACCTCGCACATCCGCGTCGACATCGGCGACGGCACGATCGTGACGTCCTCGATCACCAACGAAGCCGTCGACGACCTCGGCATAAGGGCAGGCGGCAAGGTCACCGTTGTGATCAAGGCCTCCGATGTCATGATTGCCGTAGATTGACCATGAAATCGTCTTTCCTCGTGGCCCTGCTGCTGCTTGGCACGGCCCCCGTTCTTGTCGCTGAGGAGCCCAGCGGCTGCGACAAGTTCAAATGGCCGATCGAGCGCGACCGCACGGCGCTCACCGCGCCGGACCGTGCGAAATTCGCATCGGGCAGCGAACAGGCGGCAGTGCCGTCATCCGCCATCACGCTGGGGCTGGTCCCGCCCGCGGACGCAAAATTGCCGACGCCGCCTGAGCGCGCGCCCAAGGACGGCACCTTCGCGGGCTTCACCAGCGTCAAGGCGCCGAAGGCCGGGCTCTACTCGATCAGCCTCTCGGCCGGGGCTTGGGTTGACGTGGTCCAGGACGGGCATGTCCTCAAGCCCGTTGCCTTTAGCGGCGCGACCGATTGCGACGGCATCCGCAAGAGCATGAAATATCAGCTGTCGGCACAGCCCTTCGTGCTCCAGGTCAGCGGCGCCAAGGACAATTCGGTCTCGATCGCGATCCTGCCGGCGCAATAGGCGCCCCCTGGTTAGACAAACGGTCGCCTTTGACCTAAGACGTGTGCCTGCTATCTTTGAGCAGCGATATCCCTGCCGGCCGTAAGCCGCCGTGGGGCTCCGTGGAACAGCGCGTCCGCCCGTCGCATCAGACCCACCCAACGCCAAATTTGCGCGCGTCACCGCGCGCGAGCTCGCACGGAGCGCTATCCATGTTTCGTATTGCCGCACTTGTCACCGCCTTCGGCATCCTCGCGGGCGCGAGCCTGTCGCCCGCTAGTGCCGAGGACAAGACCATCACCGTGTTCGCGGCCGCCTCGATGAAGAACGCACTCGACGAGATCGACGCGACCTACACCGCCAAGACCGGCGTCAAGTTCAGCGTCAGCTATGCTGCGAGCTCGGTGCTCGCGAGGCAGATCGAGCAGGGCGCGCCGGCCGACGTGTTCGTCTCCGCTGACACCGACTGGATGGATTACGCCATCGCCAAGAAAGCCGTCAACGAATCCACCCGGGTCAACCTGCTCGGCAACAGCATCGTGCTGATCGCGCCGAAGGACTCAAAGGTCGATAACGTCACGATCGCGCAAGGCCTCGACCTCGCCAAGCTCGCCGGCGACGGCAGGATCGCGACCGGTGACGTGAAATCCGTGCCGGTCGGCAAATACGCCAAGGCTGCGCTCGAGAAGCTGGGCGCCTGGCGGGCCGCCGAGCCGAAATTCGCCATGGCCGAGAGCGTGCGCGCCGCGCTGACGCTGGTGGCGCGCGGCGAGGCCGTGCTCGGCATCGTCTATGCGACCGACGCCAAGGTCGAGCCGGACGTGAAGATCGTCGGCACCTTCCCGGCCGATTCGCATCCCGCGATCATCTATCCCGTCGCCGCGACCACGACCGCGAAGGGCGAGACCAGCGACTATCTTGCCTTCCTGCGCTCGACGGTCGCCAAGACCATTCTGGAGAAATACGGCTTCAAGTTCCTTATCAGCCCCACCACATGATATCTCCGGCTTGATGTCCGAGATTTCACCCGCGGAATGGACGGCGATCCTGCTTTCGCTCAAGGTCGCCGTCATCGCAACGCTGGTGGCGACGCCGTTCGGCATCGCGCTGGCATGGCTGCTCGCGCGGCGCGATTTCTGGGGCAAGTCGCTGCTCGACGCACTCGTGCATCTGCCGCTGGTGCTGCCGCCCGTGGTCACCGGCTATCTGCTGCTGCTTAGCTTCGGCCGCCGCGGCCTCCTCGGCGGTTTCCTCGCCGACAATCTCGGCATCGTCTTCGCTTTCCGCTGGACCGGCGCTGCGCTCGCCTGCGGCGTGATGTCGTTTCCGCTTCTCGTGCGGCCGATGCGGCTGTCGATCGAGGCGATCGACCGCCGGCTCGAGCAGGCCGCCGAGACGCTTGGCGCGGCGCCGTGGAAGGTGTTCTTCACGGTGACGCTGCCGCTCGCGCTGCCCGGCGTGCTCGCCGGCATGGTGCTCGGCTTCGCCAAGGCGATCGGCGAGTTCGGTGCCACCATCACCTTCGTCTCCAACATTCCCGGTGAGACCCAGACGATCTCGTCTGCGATCTATTCGCTGATCCAGACCCCCGACGGCGACGCCGCGGCGGGACGACTCGTCATCGTCTCGATCGTGCTCGCGCTCGGCGCTCTGATCGCGGCCGAGTGGTTCGCCCGCCGCGCCACCGCGCGGCTGCACGGGAATTGACCATGCTGCGTGTGGATGTCGAAAAACAGCTCGGCGAATTCTCGCTGCACGCGTCCTTCACCGGCGAGGGACGCGTCATCGGGCTGTTCGGCGCCTCGGGCGCCGGCAAGACATCGCTGGTCAACATGATTGCAGGCCTGTTGCGGCCCGACCGCGGCAGCATCGTGATCGACGGCGAAACCGTCGACGACACCGCGGCCGGCATCCATGTGCCGACCTGGCGCCGCCGCGTCGGCTACGTCTTCCAGGATGCGCGGCTGTTTCCGCATCTCAATGTCGCGCAGAATCTCGACTATGGACGGCAGATGAACCGCCTCGCACCCGATCCGGCCCAGCACAAGCGCATCGTCGACCTGCTTGATATCGGCACCCTGCTCGGCCGCCGCCCCGGGAAGCTCTCCGGCGGCGAGCGCCAGCGCGTCGCGCTCGGCCGCGCGCTGCTGTCGAAGCCACGCCTCCTGCTGCTTGACGAGCCGCTCGGCGCGCTCGACGAAGGCCGCAAGCTCGAGATCCTGCCTTATCTGATGCGGCTCCGCGATGAAGCCAACGTGCCGATGGTCTATGTCAGCCACGACGCCGCCGAGCTGCGCCAGCTCGCCACGCAGATCGTGATGCTGAAGCAGGGCCGCGTGACGTCGTTCGGCGGGGTGAAGGTGCTGACATAAAGACGCAGCCGGAAATCCGGCTGCGCGGCCATATCATTCAGAGCTACCAGCCTCGCTCGACGTTGCGCACCTCACCCGTCCTCGCGTCAACGTAGACTTCCATCCAGCGGCCTGCACGATCCCGCCCATCAACCTCCCATTCGTCGCCGAGGAAGTTGGTGTGGGAGACCGTCACGACGCCAAGATCTGTCGCGACGTCGAGCGCGACCTGCATCGAGATCTGATCGCCGGTATCGTAGGCCATCGCCGGTGCGGCAGCGCCGAGCGCGAGGGCTGTTGCGATCGGAAGGATGAACTTTCGCATTGGCATACTCCTGCGGTCCAAGCTGTTACGCGGCTTAGAACGAGCGGCATGGCAGAGTGTTCCGGGTTTCGACGTCACGAAACCGCGCAAATCTTCGGCGGTTGCGGCGATTTGGTGGCGGTTCCTCATCGTGATTGTCCTGGCAAAAGCCAGGACGACACCCAAATCAGACCCCCGCCACCGACGCCCAGACGTCGGCGAGCTTGCGCCGTAGCGCCTGCGCACGCGTCAGCGGCGTCGGGGTCTCGTCCTCTTCCGGCAGGCGCAGGCCAACGACGTTGACGCGGCCGCCGGAGATCGAGCGCGCGACCAGCACAATCGTATCCAGCGCAAGCTCGGCGCCCTCTTTTGGCGCGTGATCGAGATGAACGTCGAAATAATCAGCCAGCGTCAGCTTACTTTCCTCCTTGTCGACCTTCACGCCGTAGATCTCGGCGAGCTCGGCGAGCGTGTGCTCGCCCGAGACCATGAAGTCGCCGAGCAGATGCGGATCGGGCGCCGAGCTCGGCTGCATGTCGACGAAGAAGCGGTCGAGTGCCTCCGCCTTTTCCGGCGGCGCCAGCAGGTAGATGTAATCGCCGGGCGCGATTGGATCGGCCTCCACCGGCGTCAGGATGTTCTCGTTGCGGATGACGAGCGTCGGCTTGGACCAGGATGGAATCAGTCCGCGGCGAAAATACAAGCTCTTCGGCCGCACCGGATAGCCGACCAGCTGCTGTTCGAGCTGGCCCGGCAGATCGAGTTCGACGCGGCGCGGGCCGCGCTCGGCGCGCGGCAGCGCCACGTGCAGCTTGCGCGCGGCGGGCGCCAGCGTCCAGCCTTGCAGCAGCAGCGAGATGATGACGACGACGAAAGCGACGTCGAAATAGAGATAGGCCTTGGACAGGCCGACCAGCATCGGGATCGAGGCCAGGAAGATCGCGACCGCGCCGCGCAGGCCGGTCCAGGCGATGAAGACTTTCTCGCGCCAGTTGAAGCGGAACGGCGCAAGGCACACGAACACGGCAAGCGGCCGCGCGACCAGCATCAAGACGAGCGCGACGCCGACGGCCGGCAGCACGCTGGCGCCAAGCCGGCTCGGCGAGACCAAGAGGCCGAGCAGCACGAACATCACGATCTGCGCCAGCCAGGTCGCGGCGTCCAGGAAGGCCACCACCGAATTATGCGCGCGCGTCGGCCGGTTGCCGATAATGATTCCGGCGAGATAGACTGCAAGAAAACCGGAAGCGTGCATGATCTGCGAGCCGCCGAAGATGACGAGCGCGCCGGTCGTCACGAACGGCGCATGCAGGCCCTGCGGCAGCGCCACCTGGTTGAGCGCGATGACGACCAGGCGTCCACCGATCACGCCGACGACGGCACCCAGCACCGCCTCCTGGACGAACTCCATCAGCACATGGCCGGGCGAGCTCGAGCCGAGCGAGATGTACTCGACCAGCATGAGCGTGAGGAAGATCGCAAACGGATCGTTGGTGCCGGATTCCGCCTCCAGTGTCGCACCGACGCGCGGGCGCAGGCGCAGGCCCTGGGTGTGCACCAGCAGAAAAACCGCGGCGGCGTCGGTCGAGGCGACCACAGCGCCGACCAGCAACGATTCCGACCAGTTGAGATCGAGCGCGTATTTCGCGAATGGCGCGGTGATCAGCGCCGTCAGCAGCACGCCGATGGTCGCCAGCACCACGGAGGGCGCGAGCACGGTGCGGATGCTGGCAAAGCGCGTCCGCAGGCCGCCGTCGAACAGGATCAGGGCGAGCGCCACCGAGCCGACCAGATAGGTGGTGCGGACGTCGTCGAACTGGAGCTGCCCGGGCCCCGAATCGCCGGCGAGCATGCCGATCGCAAGGAAGACAAGCAGCAATGGCGCGCCAAAGCGCAGCGCAAGCAGGCTCGAGAGGATGCCGGCCATGACGAGAACAGCGCCGAGCAATATGGCGAGGCTGACGGAGTCGAGGGAGGCCATCCACCTTCCGGGTAAAAATCGCTGGATTTGCATCCTTATCGTCGGCGGACTCGCGCGCCAACCTATTTTCTCCCGCTCGCGGCAATCTGCCCGCATTTTGCGGCCTTAACGCGCATCACTTCGCGGTGTATCGATGGTCCGGCCGTGCCCTTTGTGGGATTCTGCGGCGCCCTCGAATCAAAATCCTCCCGCCCGCTTCCCGACGAGACCGACCCGATGGACATGGACCTCAAGGACTTCATGGAGTTCGTGCAGACGACCGCGCGCAGCGTCGGGGCGGAAATCTCCTCACCCTGGTTCTACCTGCAATTCGGTCTCATCCTGGCCGCCGCCGGCATGGCCTATGCCGCGGAGGCCGCCATTCGCAGCCGCCTCGACATGACGTCGCTGGCAATGCGCTGGCCGCTGCCGCTCCGGCACTTCGTCCGGGTGATGGTCGCGAGCGCCTCGACGGCGGTTTTCACCCTGCTCGTGATCATTTCGCGCGTGGTGATGTACCACGCGACCTGGCCGAGCCGCAGCTATCTGTTGATGGTCGCGGCCAAGCTCGGACTGGCCTGGCTGGTGATCCGGCTCCTCACTTCGGTGCTGCGCAACGCCTTCATCGTCAAGCTAGTGTCGATCACGGCGTGGTTCATCGCCGCGCTCTCCATCCTCGGCCAGCTCGATGCGACGGTCGAGCTGCTCGATTCCTTCGCGATCGTGCTCGGCGGCCTGCGCCTGACCCCGCTCTTGGCGCTCAAGGCCGGCGCGCTGCTGCTGATCGCGCTCTGGCTGACCAACATCGCGAGCAATTTCGCCGAGAGCCGGATCAATGCGACCACCGATTTGACGCCGTCGGTGCAGGTGCTGCTGGTCAAGATCATCCGCATCGGGCTGCTTGCGGTCGCGATCGTGATCGCGCTCGGGGCGGTCGGGATCGATCTGTCGGCGCTCGCGGTATTCTCCGGCGCGGTCGGTGTCGGCATCGGTATCGGCCTGCAGAAGATCGTGGCCAATTTCATTTCCGGCATCATCCTGCTCGCCGACAAGTCGGTGAAGCCCGGCGACCTCGTCACCATCGGCGACAATACCGGGCGGATCAGCGCGATGAAGACGCGCTATATTTCCGTCGCGGCCGGCGACGGGCGCGAATTCCTGGTGCCGAACGAGGATCTGGTGACGCAGAAAGTCGTGAACTGGACCTATACCGACAAGAACACGCTGGTGAAGATCGCCTTCGGCACCAATTACGACGCCGACCCGCGCCTCGTCTGCAAGCTCGCCGCCGAGACCGCCGCCGCCCATCCGCGCGCGCAGAAGGGCAAGCCGCCGAACAGCATTTTGACCGAGTTCGCCGAGGCCGGCATGAAGTTCTCGCTGACGTTCTGGATCGCGGACCCCGACGGTATGGATAACGTCAAGAGCGACGTGATGCTGGCGCTGTGGGACGCCTTCAAGCGCGAGGGCATCCGGGTTCCCTACCCCGTCCGCGAAATCCGCGTGCGCGGCGCCCTGCCGGTCGAAACGGCCGTAGAAGTCCCGAATTAGGCCCGCTTTCGGGTGCAAACATCACGCTTGGCTTGCATGAAGGCCCGCAATCATTAGATTGGAGCCTGAAATCAAGCCTTTCCGCCGACATTGAGCCCCTTTGGAAGATCGCGCCCGCATGAGTTACGTCGAAGCCACCGAGACCTCCCTGCGCAAGACCGGACAGATCAAGCTGCATGGGCCGAGCGCCTTTGCCGGCATGCGCAAGGCGGGGGCGCTGGTGGCCAAGTGCCTCGACGACCTCACCGATATCGTCGGCCCCGGCGTGCCGACCTCGCGCATCGACGAATTCGTCCGCGACTTCGCCTTCAGCCACAACGCCTATCCGGCGACGCTGATGTACCGCGGCTACCGTTACTCGACCTGCACCTCGCTCAACCACGTGGTCTGCCATGGCATGCCCGGCGACCGCCCGCTGAAGGAAGGCGACATCGTCAACATCGACGTCACCTTCATCGTCGACGGCTGGTACGGCGATTCCAGCCGGATGTATGCGGTCGGCCCGATCGCGCGCAAAGCCGAGCGGCTGATCGAAGTCACCTATGAAGCGATGATGCGCGGCATCGCCGCGGTGAAGCCCGGCGCCACCACCGGCGACATTGGCCACGCCATCCAGAGTTTCGTCGAGCCGCAGGGCATGAGCGTGGTGCGCGATTTCTGCGGGCACGGCCTCGGGCGCATGTTCCACGACGAGCCGAACATCATCCATATCGGCCGGCCCGGCGAGGGCGTCCAGCTCAAGCCCGGCATGTTCTTCACCATCGAGCCGATGATCAATCTCGGCAAGCCGCATGTCAAAATCCTCTCCGACGGCTGGACCGCGGTGACCCGCGACCGCTCGCTGTCGGCGCAGTTCGAGCACTCGGTCGGCGTGACGGCGACGGGCGTCGAGATCTTCACGCTGTCGGAGCGGCATGGCGAGAAGCAGATCGGGTGAGGCTTTGGGCCGCCGGCCTACAATGAACGGCGCTTGCTATCGCAATTGACGGTTGCAAAGCTGCGGTTCCGCGGCAATGCTGGCGGCCGATGCCCGCCAAATCCGACCACGACAAGAGCAAACCTGAGGACGCGCCGCATTATCACGGCCATCGCGAGCGGCTGCGCGAGCGCTTCTACAGCGCCGGCGCGGATGCGCTCAGCGACTACGAGCTGCTGGAGATGGCGCTGTTTGCCGCGCTGCCGCGGCGCGACACCAAGCCACTCGCAAAGACCTTGATAAAGACTTTCGGCTCGTTCGCCGAGGTCGTGCATGCGCCGGTGGCGCGCCTGCGCGAGGTCGAGGGCATCGGCGAATCCGCGATCAACCAGCTCAAGCTGATCGCAGCAGCGGCGCACCGCGTCGCCAAAGGCGACGTCAACAGCCGCAACGCGCTCTCGTCCTGGAACGAGGTGATCGACTATTGCCGCACCAGCATGGCCTTCGCCGACAAGGAGCAATTCCGCCTGCTCTTCCTCGACAAGCGCAACCAGCTCATCGCCGACGAGGTGCAGCAGACCGGCACCATCGACCACACCCCGGTTTATCCCCGCGAGGTGATCAAGCGCGCGCTCGAACTCTCCGCGACCGCGCTGATCCTGGTGCACAACCATCCCTCGGGCGATCCCTCGCCCTCGCAAGCCGATATCCAGATGACGAAAGCGATCATCGACATCGCAAAGCCGCTCGGGATTTCCGTGCACGACCACATCATCGTCGGCAGAAGCGGCCACGCCAGCCTGCGCGGGATGCGCTTGATCTAGCAGGCCGGGACGTCAATTCATGGCTCGACCCAGCGCTGCACCGCTTCGACTGTGTCGGCCGGCGTCGTGTTGAAGCAGATCGCGGCTTCCGGCGCCAGGCGGTGGACGAGGTTGAGCACCTTCTCGAACAGCAGCAGCCGTTCCTTCGGCTCGCGGAGCCCGGCGCCGATCACGATGCAGTCGAAGCGCTCGTCGCGCAGCGCCGCCGTCACGGCAGCCTCCGCAGTCGCATCGAGATCGATCAGACAGCTCGTGACCTCGAAGCCGAGACCGCGCAGCCGCAGGAGCTGGGCCTCGATGTAGCTGCGGACATGTTCGGGCGTGAGCTGCGGGAATGCGCTATAATCCGCATTGCCGGGCTCGATGCCGATCGCGAGGATGCGCTTGGCCATGCGGATCTCCCAACGAAATCGCTCTTTCGTCAACGGGCTGCCCTGCAGCGGGTTCCGCGTTCACACCCGTCGTTCGGCAGCGCGGAAGGCTTGCCTATTGACGCAGCATGATCAAGGGATCGGCGGTATCGGGGACGCGCCGCCACTGCGCGTTGTCGTCGGCCTCGAACTGCCAGGCTTCGCCTGATTTCGACATCAGGAGGATCTGGCCGCGCTCGAGCCGCCATTGCGTCGGGTTGAATTGCGCGATCGCCGCGTCGCATTTCGGCTTGAGGAAGACCTGGAAATTGTCCGCGCCCGCCTCGGTGTTGGTCAGCGTCAGCCCGCACACCGGCTGGCCGTTGCCGCGCACCATCGACCAGTCGCCGATCATCTGGTCCATCGATTTGGCCATCGATCGCGCCGCGGCGAGATCCTGCAGGATGTAGACACCCTCGCCCTGGCGCAGGCCCTCGAAGATGCCGGCCTCGACCTCGGTAAAGTCGATCACGGCTTCACCGGTGGCGTCCTGCAAGCGGACGATGTCGAGGCCCCGGACGTTCCAGGCGACGATGTCCTTGGTGAAGGGCAGCGCGGTCTTGCAGGCCGGCTCCAGCTCCAGCTTAAAACCCTGGCCCTTGGCGTCGCCCTTGAGGGTGACGACGCAGGTCTTGTTGCGCTCGGTTGTCGAGAGCTCCCACTGCCCGGGCATCTGCTTCTTCAGGGTCGCCGCATCCTGCGCGTGCGCAGGATCGATCGCGGCAGCACATGCCGCGATCATCAATGCAACGCCCCGAAGAGCTCTCATCAGCGCCCCCTAAACGGCGTTTCCGCAACCGGTGTCAGCGGCGCCTTGCCGGCGAACCAGGCCTTGAGATTGTCGACGACGAGTTGGTCCATCGCGTTGCGCGTCACCACCGAGGCCGAGCCGATATGCGGCAGCAGCACCACGTTCTGCATGGTCTTGAGCTCGTCCGGCACGTTCGGCTCCGCCGCGAACACGTCGAGGCCGGCGGCGAGGATGGTGCCTGATTTCAGTGCCTGGACCAGCGCCGGCTCGTCGACCACCGAGCCGCGCGCGACGTTGATGAGCACGCCGCGCGGGCCGAGCGCCTTGAGCACCTCGGCGTTGATCATCTTGTCGGTGCTGGCGCCGCCGGGCACGATCACCATCAGCGTGTCCACCGCCTTCGCCATCTCGATCAAATCAGGGTAGTGCTTGTAGGAGACATCCTTGGATGGGTTACGGGAATGGTAGACCACAGGCACCAGCGAGGCATCGAGCCGGCGCGCGATGGCCTGGCCGATCCGTCCCATGCCGACGATGCCGACCTTGCGGTCACGCAGCGAGCCGACGCTGAGCGGATAGTTCTGCGTCTGCCACAGTCCGGAGCGGACGTAGCGATCGGCCTTGATGAACTCGCGCAGCGTGGAGATCAGAAGGCCCATCGCGACATCGGCGACCTCCTCGGTGAGGACATCGGGCGTGTTGGTGACGATGATATTGTGCTCGGCCGCGTATTTGGCGTCGATGTGATCATAGCCGACGCCGAAGCTCGCCACCATTTCCAGCTTCGGCAGCTGCGACAGTGAATCCTTGTCGGCGCGCACGGTGTGATACGTCACGGCGACGCCGCGGATCCTGTCGCGGACCGCCGCCGTCAGCCGCTCGAGGTCACCGCGCGTCTCGGCCTTGTGCACGACGAAATGGTCGGAAAACCCGTTCTCGAGGATCGGCCGCACCGGTCCATAAATCAAAAGATCGATCTTTTCGGACGAAATCGAACCGGCGGTCATCAGTTTTCCTTTCCAAGCGCGCTCTCATGCCAGCGCCGTAAAACGAGGTGCGAAACTAGCGCCAGCACCCCATAGATGACAATCCCGGCGAGCGACAGCAAAAGCAGCGCAGCGAACATGCGGGGTATGTTCAATCGATAGCCTGACTCGGCGATCCTGTAGGCGAGCCCGGAGCCGGCACCGGCCGTTCCCGCTGCAATCTCGGCCACGACCGCGCCGATCAGCGACAGGCCGCCGGCGATGCGCAAGCCGCCGAGGATGTGGGGCAGCGCCGCGGGCAGCTTGAGAAAGCGCAGCGTCTGCGGCTTTGATGCGCCATAGAGCTGGAACAGGCCGGCGAGATTGCGGTCGACCGAATTCAGCCCGAGCGTGGTGTTGGACAGCACCGGGAAAAAGGCGACGATGAAGGCGCAGACCACCACCGCGGTCTGCTGCTCCAGATAGATCAGCAAGAGCGGCGCAATCGCGATGACCGGCGTCACCTGGAGCACGATGGCATAGGGGAACAGCGAATATTCCACCCATTTCGACTGGTTGAACAAGAGCGCCAGCCCGATGCCGCCGATGCTCGCTGCCACAAAACCTTCTAGCGTGGTCAGAAGCGTGGTGGCGAGCGACTGCGACAGCACCGCCCAATCCTTGATCAGCGTCAGAAAGATGACGGAGGGCGCCGGCAGCACGTAGGGCGGAATCTCCTTGATACGGACCACCAGTTCCCAGGCGAGAAGGCCGGCCGCGAACACGAGGACGGGCGGCACGAGGCGCATTGCACGTTGCGCGCCGGACGGCTTTGCGGTGACCGCAGCTTGCACGTTCATAGCGTCGATTGCCCCGCATAGGACGGCGCCAAGGCCGCCGACACCCTGCGGCAATAATCGGAATAGGCGACTGAAGTACGAAACTCCTCGCCCCGCGGCTCGACCGTCTCGATGCGGAGGTCGGCCTGGATGCGGCCGGGCCGCGCCGTCATCACCACCACGCGCTGCGACAGGTAAACGGATTCGAACACCGAATGGGTGACGAAGATGACCGTCTTGCCGAGGCTGCGCCACAGCGCGAGCAAATCATTGTTGAGGCGGAAGCGCGTGATCTCGTCGAGCGCCGCGAACGGCTCGTCCATCAGCAGGATATCGGGATCGGTGACGAGCGCGCGCGCCAGCGACACCCGCATCTTCATGCCGCCGGAGAGCTCGCGCGGAAAGGCCTCGGCAAAATCGGCAAGCCCGACGCTGGCGAGCGCCGCCTCGGCACGCGCGCACGCCTCGGCCTTCGGAACGCGACCAAGCCTCAGGGGTAGCCGCACGTTCTCGCGCACGCTGGTCCAGGGCATCAGGGTCGGCTCCTGGAACACGAAGCCGATGCCGTGGCCCGGCTGCGGCACGCCTTCGCGGCGCGCCACCCGCACGATTCCGGACGAGGGCGTGCTGAGCCCCGCGATCAGCCGCAGCGCCGTCGACTTGCCGCAACCCGACGGACCCAGCAGCGAGATGAACTCGCCCTTGCGCACGGCGAGGTCGAGCGGGCCGAGGGCCATGACGCCGTTGTCATAGGCTTTCGTCACGCCGCGGAGGCTGACGGCGAGCGCCGTCAGGCTGGCCTCGACGGCGGGCGAGGTTGAGCTCTCTAGCATTGGCCGCAGGCTGTTGTGAGACGCGGTCGGGCCGCGTCCTTCACCTCTCCCCATCGGGGAGAGGTCGGCGCGCAGCGCCGGGTGAGGGGGCTCAGGTCACACCAGGGAGCGTAACCCCTCACCCGCATCGCATCTGACGATGCGATGCGACCTCTCCCTTCGGGAGAGGTGTAGGACACCGAGCCGCCTGCGCCAGATCTCAACATGCGTTACGGCTTGCTCGGGCGCAGCTCGACGCCGACGCCCTTGTTGACGAAGCGCAGCGTATAGGATTTGCGGAAGTCGAGATCGGGCTTCACCACGCCCGCCTTCACCATCTTGTTGAAGAAGGAAGCGTAGCGCTCGTCGCTCATGGCGCCGATGCCGTTCTTCAGGCTGTCGCCGGAATCGACGATGCCGTGCTCTTTCATCTTGGCGACGGAGTAGGCGAGCAGATCATCGGTCATCTCGGGATTGAGCTTCTTGATCATGGCATTTCCAGCGGAATTGTCGCGGTAGATGTAATTGTACCAGCCGATCATGGAGGCATCGATGAAGCGCTGCACCAGATCCGGCTTCTTCTCGACCACGTCGCGGCGGGTTTCGATCAGGGTCGAATAGGTATTGAAGCCGTAATCGGCGAGCAGCAGTACGTTGGGCTTGAAGCCGGCCGCCTTCTCGACTGCGAAGGGCTCGGATGTCACGTAGCCCTGCATGGCGCTCTTGGGGTTGGCGATGAAGGGCTGAGGATTGAAATTATAGGGGCGGACGTTCTTCTCGCTGAATCCATATTCGGACTTCAGCCACTGGAAGTAGCTGGTCATGCCCTCCTTGGAGACGAACAGCGTCAGCGGCTTGAGATCCTCAATCTTGGCGACCTTGGCATCGGGCTGCGTCAGCATCACCTGCGGATCTTTCTGGAAGATCGCGGCGATGGTGATGACGGGAACGTCGTTGGCGACCGCATCGAACGACATCAGCGTGTTCGCGGCCATGAAGAAATCGATCTTGCCGGCGATCAGCAGCATCCGATTGTTCTCGTTGGGCCCGCCGGGGACGATGGTGACGTCGAGCCCGTAACGCTTGTAGGTGCCGTCGGCGACCGCCTGGAAGAAGCCGCCATGCTCGGCCTCGGCGACCCAATTGGTGCCGAAGGTGACCTTGTCGAGCGTTTCGGCCCCCACCGGGACGCTTCCGATCAAAGCGGCCATCAAGCCCGCCGTTAACGCTCGCCGCAGATGAGAAGGGCTCATGAAGGGACTCCGTCGATCGTTGCTGGCCCAATCGCGTCTGGCTCATGTGAACGCAACGCGATAAAACCGCATGAAGTTCGGGGACGCGAGCCGTCCGGGCCCGCGTCCCCTCATACCCCAAATTACGTGACAAATTCGGGCAAAGAAACCTCCAAGGAAAGTTCAATGATGCCGTCCCGCGACTGGACCGAGATCCGCTGGGCCGATGTTGCCCCGGCCGAGGCCTCGCGTTGGATTGCGGTGCTGCCGCTGGCGGCGACCGAGCAGCATGGCCCGCATCTGCCGCTCGAAACCGACGTGCTGATTGCGGATGCCTATCTCGCGCGCGTGCGCGAGCTGCTGCCCGAAACTGTTCCGGCCAGTTTCCTGCCCGTTGAACCAGTCGGCATCTCCACCGAGCATATCGACTATCCGGGCACGCAGACGCTGCCGACCGACGTTGCGCTGAAGCGATGGACAGGCATCGGCGAAGACGTCGCCCGACGCGGGTTAAGGAAGCTCGTCATCATCACCAGCCATGGCGGCAACAGCCCGGCGATGATGCTGGTGGCGCAGGATCTTCGCGCGCACCAGAAACTGTTCGTGGTGACGACGTCGTGGTCGCGGCTGTCGGGCGCCGACAAACTGTTCTCGGCGGACGAAGTTCGCCACGGCATTCATGGCGGTGCGATCGAGACCTCGATCATGCTGGCGCGCTACCCCGATCAGGTGCGCAAAGATGCGATCGCGGATTTTCCCGCGAGCAGCATCGCGATCGAGCAGCAATATCGCTGGCTGTCGACGCAGCGCCCCGCGCCGTTCGCCTGGCAGGCGCAGGATCTCAACGCCAGTGGCGCAGTCGGCAATGCGACTTTGGCCGTTGCAGAAAAGGGCGAACGCCTGATCGATCAGGGCGCGACGGCCTTTTGCAAGCTGCTGATTGAAGTCGATAACTTCGACGTGAACAGGCTCGCCAAGGGGCCCCTCGGCTAGATCCCATGCTCCTGGAATTGTTCAGGAAAGCACAGGGCTCCGCGACCGCATCTGCCGGCTTCGAACCGGACGCGCGCAGCCTCCGTCCAATTGGGCACGCGGGCCACAACGGACCGCCTCAACCCCGGATGGAGTTTCACATGTCGATCAAGACCAGGATTGCCGCTGTCGCTCTCGCTGCCCTCGCCGTGACAGGCGGCATCGTGTCCACCGCCTCGCAGGCCGAAGCCAAGCCGCTTGGCTGGGGCTGGGGTGTGGGCGCCGGCACCGCCACTGCCGCCGTCGTCGGCTCCGCAATCGCCGCCAGCAACGATCCCTATTACTACGGCTATCACCGCTGCGGCTGGGTCGCCCAGTACAACGCTTTCGGCCAGTACGTCGGCCGCGTTCGTACCTGCTACTGACTTGAGTACCTGAGGCCGATCTCACGTGGATCCTGCGTCCGACACGGGCGCCTCATCCACCCCGTGTCGTGCCCCCGACCCCGCCCGGCTGTCCCCCCGGGCGGGGTCATCTGTTTTCGGGCCGCGACCCTGTTGCAGGCCCGTCACATGAGGGTGCGAACCAACACCTGCGGCAATTGACACCAGTTGCTATTGAGAATTACTCGCAATAAAGTTCGCAACAGGCACAGGTGCTTGGGACGGAATCGCGTCGAATCGAGATCATCTCGCCCGATCGCATGCCAACCAAGACCTGATGACAGGGTCGCCACGAATCGGCAGGGATGCCGCAGCATCGGGACACATTCGCGTTTGGGGGCGTGCGTTTTGACGTTGAGAGGTCACCGTTACCGGTACTTGCGGACGGCCGCGGCGATTGCGACGGGCGTGCTGGCTTTTCCCGCCACAGGCACCGCGGCCGATCTGCCGCTGAAGGCCCCGGCGCTGAGAGCGGTCTATGACTGGACGGGGCTCTATATCGGCGCGCATGCCGGCTATGGCCGAGGTTCGTCGCACTTTGCGCTGAACGACGGGGCTGCAATCAGCGACAGCGGCGTCTTCAGCGGCATGATGGGCGGCGTGCAGGCCGGCTACAATTACCGGCTCAATTCCGGGTGGCTGGTTGGTATCGAAGGCGATTTTTCGTTTCCCAATTACATCACCTCGAACTCGATCGTCTCCTTCCTTTCGACCCCCGCCAACACCGTCACGCAGCAATGGGACTACACCGCGAGCTTGCGTGGCCGCGTCGGCTACACCAGCGGTCCGTGGCTGCTCTACGTCACCGGCGGCTTTGCCTGGATGGGCGAGCGCTATTTCGACGCGCCGGCTTCCAGTGCCGAAATCCCAAAAATCCTGAACACGCGGCCCGGCTGGGTCGCAGGCGCCGGCATCGAATACGGCTTCGCGCCCCATTGGAGTGCGCGGCTCGAATATCTCTACAGCCGCTTCGATGGCGCCAACGTCGCCTTCTCGACGGGGGCCCAATACAGCTCATCGTCGCTGGAGTTCCAGCAGATCAGGCTCGGCCTCAACCGCAAGGTCGATTGGGAGGGCCTGCCGAGCTACGTCCCGAAGAGCTCCCTGACCGACACGGAATCGGATCGCTGGGAGATTCACGGCCAGAGCACCTATCTGCCGCAAGGCTATCCGTCGTTCCCCGCCCTCTACACGGGGCCGAATTCGCTCTCCCCGTCGGCGCAGGCCAAAGCGACCTGGAGCAACAGCCTGTTCCTGAACGCACGGCTCTGGGACGGCGGCGAGGTCTATTACAATCCCGAGCTGCTCCAGGGGTTTGGACTGAACGACACCGTTGGCGCCGCCGGCTTCCCCAACGGCGAAGCGCAGAAGTCGAACTTCCCCTATCCGCATTACAATACCTCGCGCCTATTCGTGCGCCAGACCTTCGGCTTCGGCGGCGAGCAAGAGGAGCTCGCGAGCGGCCAGTTGCAGCTCGGGCAGAAGGTCGACGTGTCCCGCCTCACCTTGCAGGCCGGCAAGTTCGCGGTGGTCGACGTGTTCGACGGCAATGCCTACGCCAAGGACACCCGCAAGGACTTCATGAACTGGTCGCTATGGGCGCCGGGCGCCTTCGACTATTCCGCCGACAAGGTCGGCCTCACCTATGGCGTCACCGCCGAGCTCAACCAGAAGCAATGGGCGTTGCGCGGCGGCTATTTCCTGATGGTCGCAGAGCCCAATTCGAATCATTTCGACACCAAGGTCGGAGAGCGCGGCCAGTACGTGGTCGAGCTCGAGACGCGCTTCTCGCTGTTCGGCCACCCCGGCAAGCTCAGGACCATGGGCTGGCTCGACAGCGCCAACATGGGCAGCTTCCGCGAGACGCTGGACAATCCCGCGCTCAATCTCGACATCGCGCAGACCCGGCGCGGCCGCATCAAGGTCGGCTACGTCGTCAATCTCGAGCAGGCGATCACCGACGACCTCGGACTGTTCGGCCGCTGGAGCTGGAACGACGGCAAGTTCGAGACGATTGCCTTCACCGACATCAACCGCAGCCTGTCCGCCGGCCTTTCGATCAAGGGCACGAGATGGGGCCGGCCCGACGACGTGATCGGCATCGGCGGCGCCGTCAATGCGATCTCGCAGGATTATCGTGACTTCCTGGCCGCCGGTGGCCTCGGCGTGCTCATCGGCGACGGCGCGCTCAACTACCGCAAGGAGCGCATCCTCGAGACGTATTACGCCTACGCGCTGAACAAGAACCTCACCGTCACAGCCGACTACCAGCTCATCGTCAATCCCGCCTACAACGCCGACCGCGGACCGGTGTCGGTGTTTTCGGGACGGCTGCACGGGGAGTTCTGAGTAGCGAGCCAACCGCAAGGCTTCTTGGCGACAGAATGCGCGCCTCGTCCTTCGAGACGCCCGCTGCGCGGGCTCCTCAGGATGAGGCTAAGCTACGCCGGTGCTTGTCGAATTGCGACCGCGCACTCAGTCCTCATCCTGTGAGGAGCGCGCATTGCGCGCGTCCAGCACGCAGGAACCATCGATCATGCGGTTCCCGCGGCGCCAGATGCGGCGGGATTGTGTCTCGCTGAATACCTATATCAAGGCCTGGGCGCCCAGCACACTCGCTTACCTCGGAACATCAATGCTCTCGATCGAACTCGTCATCGTCGTCGTCCTGATCGTCATCAACGGCCTGCTGTCCATGTCCGAGCTCGCCGTAGTGTCGTCCCGCCCGGCGCGGCTGTCGTTGCTCGCCGCCAAGGGCGTGCGCGGCGCCGAGCGGGCGCTGACGCTTTCGGCCGATCCTGGCAAATTCCTCTCGACGGTGCAGATCGGCATCACGCTGGTCGGCGTGCTTTCCGGCGCATTCTCCGGCGCGACGCTCGGGCAGCGGCTGACGCAATGGCTGCTTGAGCTCGGCATGTCCCCAGGCATTGCCGACATCGTCGGCGTCGGCATCGTCGTCACGCTCATCACCTACGCCACCCTGATCGTCGGCGAACTGGTGCCGAAGCAGGTGGCACTGCGCGACCCCGAAAGCATCGCCGTCAGGGTCGCGCCCGCGATGCACCTGCTGGCGCGGATCTCGCTGCCGCTCGTCTTCCTGCTCGATGTCTCGGGCAAGGTGATCCTCGCGCTGCTCGGTCGCGGCGGCAGAGCCGAGGAAAAGGTCTCGGAGGACGAAATCCATCACCTCGTCAGCGAGGCCGAAAGCGCCGGCGTGCTCGAGCCCGGCGAGAAGGAGATGATCGCCGGCGTGATGCGGCTCGGCGATCGGCCAGTCGGCGCGGTCATGACGCCGCGCACCGAGGTGGACGAGATCGACCTGAACGACGATGTGAAGACCATTCACGAGATCATCGCGAAGAGCCCGCATTCGCGTTTCCCCGTTTCGGACGGCGATCGCGACAAGCCGATCGGGGTGCTCCAGGCCAAGGACCTGCTGATCGCTTATATGAACGAGCGCACGCCGGATCTGCGCGCGCTGGTGCGTGAGGCGCCGGGCATTCCGGCCTCGGCCGATGCCCGCGACGTGCTGACCATCCTGAAAGCTGCGCCGGTTCACGTCGGTTTCGTCTACGACGAATACGGCGCCTTCGAAGGCATGGTGACAGCCGCCGATATCCTCGAGTCGATCGTCGGCGCCTTCCATTCCGAGGAAGGACCGCCCGAGCCGGCCTTTATCAGGCGCGACGACGACTCGCTCCTGATCTCCGGCTGGATGCCGGTTGACGAGTTCGGCGAACTGCTCGGCATCGAGCTGCCGCCGCATCGCTACAACACGGTGGCGGGCCTCGTGCTGCAACAGTTCAGCATGCTGCCCAACGTCGGAGACGCCTTCGATTTCGCCGGCTGGCACATGGAGGTGGTCGATCTCGACGGGCGACGGATCGACAAAATTCTGGCGAGCCGGAGGGGCGAACAGGCGGCGGCGTGAGGGTGCGCCATTGCATGCACCAGCGCGGGACGCCGCACCCACTCGTCCCGGCGCAGGCCAAACGCAAAACCTTCACCCGAACCTCACCCCGATCCGCTTTTCCTTGCGCCAGACCACGGCGCACGATCGATGCGTCCCGTCGGACTGGACGAACAGGGTGAAATGTTCGGGGATGCCGACCGGGCTGGTGACGTCGAGGGCTGCGCCGGTATCGGACAGATTGCGGATGGTGCAGTCGATCGCGCCGCCGCCGAACTCGATCGTCCCGGCCTTCAGCACGCGATGTCTCGCCTTGTCGCGCCGTTCGTCCATGGGCACAATTTACACCAAAGTTGAACCAAGAGTTAAACGCGGTCCAGCTCGCGATGATTTTACGCGCCGGGACCGGCGTCCTTGCGGGGCGGCGCGACGCTCACTGCGCGGGCTGGAACGTCTCGGAGCGCGCCATCCGCCAGGCGTCGCGAAACCGAGGATCTTCCGTGCCTTCGAGCAGCTCGCCCGGGCGCAGCGCCGGATAGAGCTGTGCGAAGGATTGCACCTGGGTTGTCGCCGTCCGCTGGCTGAAGTGGATCGGACGCAGCTGCTGCGGATGTTCGAGGCCGGCAGCGGCGATCAGCTCGGTCAGCGAGTGCAGCGTCGCATGGTGGTAATTGTGCACGCGGTCGATCTTGAGCGGCACGTAGAGCGCGCGCGCGCGCGTCGGGTCCTGCGTCGCGACGCCGGTCGGGCAGCGGTCGGTGTGGCAGCTCAGCGACTGGATGCAGCCCAGCGAGAACATGAAGCCGCGCGCCGAATTGCACCAGTCGGCGCCAATCGCCATGGCGCGCGCCATGTCGAAGGCGGTGGCGATCTTGCCGGACGCGCCGATCTTGATACGGTCGCGCGCATTGATGCCGACCAGCGCATTGTGGACGAAATTGACGCCCTCGCGCATCGGCATACCCAGGTGATCCATGAATTCCAGCGGCGCCGCGCCGGTGCCGCCCTCATTGCCGTCGACGACGATGAAATCAGGATAGATGCCGGTCTCTATCATCGCCTTGCAGATCGCCAGGAACTCCCAGGGATGGCCGATGCACAGCTTGAAGCCGGCCGGTTTGCCGCCGGACAGGCGGCGCATCTCGGCGATGAACTGCATCATGCCAACCGGCGTGGAGAAGGCGCGGTGCGAGGCCGGCGAAATGCAATCCTCGCCCATCGCGACACCGCGGATCTTGGAAATCTCTTCCGAGACCTTTGCGGCCGGCAGCACGCCGCCATGGCCGGGCTTGGCGCCCTGGCTGATCTTGAGCTCAACCATCTTGATCTGGTCCTCGCCGGCGACGCGCGCGAACGCCTCAGGGTCGAAGCTGCCGTCGAGATGACGGCAGCCGAAATAGCCGGAGCCGATCTCCCAGATGATGTCGCCGCCCATCTCGCGGTGATAGGGGCTGACGCCGCCCTCGCCGGTGTCATGCGCGAAACCGCCCTTCTTCGCGCCGGCATTGAGCGCACGCACCGCGTTCGGGCTGAGCGCGCCGAAGCTCATCGCCGAGATATTGAACACCGAGGCCGAATAGGGTTTTGCGCAATCCGGTCCGCCAATGACGACCCGGAATTTTTCCTCGGCATGCGCCTTCGGCGAGACCGAGTGATGCATCCACTCGTAACCCTCGCGATAGACGTCCTCCTGGGTGCCGAACGGACGCTTGTCGAGCTCCATCTTGGCGCGCTGATAGACCACCGCGCGGGTATCGCGCGAGAACGGCATGCCGTCCTTCTCGCTCTCGAAGAAATATTGCCGCATCTCGGGGCGGATTTCTTCCAGGAGGAAGCGGATGTGCGCGGAGATCGGATAGTTGCGCAGCACCGCGTGACTCTTCTGCAAGAGATCGCGGACGCCGAGCAGGGTCAGCGCGCCGAAGATCAGGATCGGGACCAGCAGGATGTCGAAGATCTTGCGGTCGACGATACCGATGGCGATCAGCAGCGCGGTGACGACCGCGCAGATCGTCAGCACGATGAAGCGCGGGGAGAACGGAAGCAGCAGGGTTTCCATGACCCCCTCTTCCGCCAGGGGCAGGCGTTTGGGAGCTTCGTGCGTCTTGTTGTCCTCGGCCACGATCCGATCCTCTCGCCAGCATGAGGCGATACGATACGCCTGTGCCTGTCATACGGATATGACGCGGCCCTTGTTTCAGGCTAGCGAATTCGGCTGAGACAAATCAATCAGCCCGATGGGCGGGCTTTTGCAGTGCAGCAGAAGGGGAAAGGGACGCGGCTAAGCGGGCAAAGGCGCCTCACCCGCCGCTGTCCTCCTGGCGAAAGCCAGGGCAAAGCCAGCAACACCCCTAAGCGGGGGTTGTTGCGAAGACTGGCAACGACCAGCCTTCGCCAAACTTCACGGTGGGTACCGGTCTTGGCCTTCGCCAGAACGACACCGAGACGACACAGAGCGAGGGCTTAGCGCTCGACGAACGCCTTTTCGATCACGAAATGGCCAGGCTTGTTGCCGGAGCCTTCGACGAAGTCGCGGCCTTCGAACATCAGCTTCAGCTCTTCGAGCATCGCCGGGCTGCCGCACATCATGATGCGGTCGGTTGCGATGTCGAGCGGGCTTTGACCGATGTCGTTGAAGATCTGCTCGGAGTTGATGAGGTCGGTGATGCGGCCGCGGTTGCGGAACGGCTCGCGGGTCACGGTCGGGTAGTAGACGAGCTTGTCCGCGAGCAGTTCGCCGAACACCTCGTCCTCGCGCAAATTCGCGACCAGCTTCTCGCCATAGGCGAGCTCGGAGACCTGGCGGCAGCCATGGACCAGCACGATCGACTCGAACTGGTCATAAACCTCGGGATCCTTGATCAGGCTCGCGAACGGCGCAAGGCCGGTTCCGGTCGACAACAGCATCAGCCGCTTGCCGGGAAGCAGATTGTCGGTGATCAGCGTCCCGGTCGCCTTGCGACCGACCAGAATGGTGTCGCCTTCCTTGATCTTTTGAAGGCGCGAGGTCAGCGGACCGTCCTGAACCTTGATCGAGAAAAACTCGAGCTGTTCCTCGTGATTGGCGCTCGCCATGCTGTAGGCGCGCAGCAGCGGGCGGCCATCAACCTCGAGGCCGATCATGGCGAACTGGCCGTTCTGGAAGCGGAAGCCGGTATCACGCGTGGCGCGGAAGCTGAACAGCGTGTCGGTCCAGTGGTGGACGGAAAGAACCTTTTCTCGGTAAAACGCGCTCATGATTTTCGATCTTCCGAATATTTGCGGTTTTCGGGCAAAAGCATCGCCCTGCCCCTGACGGCGGGGCGAGCACCATTTGCCTGGCGGCGTGTGTGATCTACGCCATTGAGACCAATAATCAACCTCGTTTCGGAAGCAATTGGTGCCGACCAAACCGGCATTTGGGCGGAATTGGGCGCATCATTAATGGATTTGCTGCCCCGCGCGCGCGGCGGGCAATTTCTTTTCCCTGGGGGGCTCGATGGCAGCAGTTAATTTCCGTGGCGCTAACGAGAATTTCATTAAGAATAGCTCTGATTTTGACCCCGGTTTGGCGCCGTTTCCCGCATTTTCGCGGCTTTTGGCGACAGGAACGACCGAAACCATGGCGAGCGGCGAGCGGATCTTCATCCAGGCGATCAGGCGCTATTGCGCGGACCATGGCATTGCGGTCGATGTCCATGCCAGCGGCTGGCTGGTTGCGATGCGCCGGGGCAAGACGCGCCGCTTCGCCTTCGGCTACGACATCGGCCTCAACAGCGCCATCGCGCATCGTCTCGCCAACGACAAATCGGCCACCGCCGAGGCGCTGGCGCTGGAGGGCGTGCCGTGCATTCCGCATCAACTGTTCCTCAACCCGAAGCTCGGCCAGAATGTCGTTGGCCCCACCTGGCGAGGTGCAATGCTTGAGCTGCTTCACGGCCATCCGCAAGGCGTGGTGGTGAAGCCGAATGAGGGGACATCGGGGCGCTCGGTGTTCAAGGTGACGACGGAGGCGGAACTGGATCACGCGGTTGGCGAGGTTTTTTCGATGAGTGCCGGCCTCGTGATCTCGCCCTATGTCGCGATCGAGGACGAGGTCCGTGTGGTGCTGCTCGATGATGTACCCCTCGTCGTCTACGGCAAGCAGCGTGGCAGAGATTGGCGACACAATCTTGATGGCGGCGCAAAGCCGGTATTGCTGGAGAGCGGCGAGGTTCGAACGGCTTGCGTGAAGCTCGCGATCGATGCCGCGCGCGCGATCGGCATCGCCTTTGCGTCGATCGACGTGGTGCGCGTCGACGCCGATTGGTGCGTGCTCGAGATCAATTCCGGCGTGATGATGGAGTCGCTGGCGAAGCTGCATCCGGAGTTGGTGCAGGCGACGTACGACGCGGCGCTGGACCGGGTGTTTGCCGGACGTTAGCAGCGGCGGCGCAGGTGCCCACCCTCCCTGGAGGGGGAGGGTCGCTGTGCACGGCGCGAAGCGGAATCCGCAGCGGGGTGGGGTGATCTCTCCACTTCGAACACTGCCCGTGGGGAGAGATTACCCCACCCCCGCTCGCGCTTCGACCATCCCCGTTCAAGGGGAGGGTAAGAGAGAAAGCCGCCTAATTATTCGCGCCCGGCGAATCGTCCATCGCCTTGAAGGCTTCTTCCAGTTGCAGCGAGATCGGTACGTTCAGCCGTTCGCCGGTGGGAAGCCTGGCTGTGAACCATTTGTTGTAGAGCGGGATGAGGTCGCGGTTGGAACCGAGCTTGCGGAAGGCGCGCTCGACCACGGCGGCGAGTTGCGGCTCGCCCTTCCTGAACATGATGCCGTAGGGATCGTAGGACAGATAGTCCCCGACCACGCGAAAATATTCCTGGGCCTTGTGACGCGCAATCAGGCCGTAGAGCAGGATGTCGTCGGTCGCGAACGCATCCGCCTTGCCGTCGTTCACCATCTGAAACGACTGCTCGTGATCCGGCGCGGTCACGATGTTAAGACCGAGCGAGAGCTTCTTGTCGGCTGCCTGGATCGCCTGCTCGTTCGTGGTGCCCTTCGTCACCACGATGGTCTTGCCCTTCAGATCTGTCAGCGACCGGACGTTCGACGCCTTCGGCACCATCAGCTTGGTGCCGGCGACGAACATCAGTGGCGAGAAGGCAACGCGCTTGCCGCGCTCGGCATTGGCGGTGGTCGAGCCGCATTCAAGGTCGATCTTGTTCTGGAGCACGGCCTCGATGCGGTCGTCCGAGGTGACCTTGACGTAATCTATCCTGAGATTGGGATCGTCGACCTCGATGCCGATCTCCTCGACGATGGCTTCGCAGAGCTCGAGGCTGTAGCCGATCGGGCGACCCGCCTGGTCGAGGAAGGAGAACGGCGGCGAGCTCTCGCGATAGCCGAGCCGCACCGCGTGCGCCTTCTTGATGGCCGACAGCGTCGGGCTGAGCCCTTCGCTGCCGGTCTGGGCGAATGCCGAGCTCACGAACAACGAAGTCGTCAGCAAACATGCCGCGAGCCACAGGCAGAATGAGGTCAGTGACCTCGCCAGGAACTGGCCCATGGTTCGCTCCTACCCATGGCCGGCCATTGCGGGCACTTCACCGGGCACCATATCCTCGGGCACCGCATCACTAGGTCCAAGCTCGTGCTCGGGCCCGAGTTCGCCTTCCCATTTGGCCACGACCGAGGTCGCCAGCGTGTTGCCGATCACGTTGGTGGCGCTGCGGCCCATATCCAGGAAGGTGTCGATGCCCATGATCATCAAGAGGCCTGCCTCGGGGATGTTGAACTGCGCCAGCGTCGAGGCGATCACGACGAGCGAGGCGCGCGGCACGCCGGCGACGCCCTTGGAGGTGATCATCAGCGTCGCCAGCATGGCGAGCTGGGTGCCGAGCGGCATGTCGATGTGGTAGCTCTGCGCGATGAAGACGCTGGCGAAGGTGCAGTACATCATCGTGCCGTCGAGGTTGAACGAATAGCCGAGCGGCAGCACGAAGCTCGAGATCCGCGACGAGGCGCCGAAGCGGTTGAGGCCCTCCAGCGTCTTCGGATAGGCCGCTTCCGAGCTCGCGGTCGAGAAGGCGATCATCAGGGGCTCGCGGATCAGCTTCAGCAGATGGCCGTAGCGTGGCCCGATCACAATGAAGCCGACGATGACCAGGATGGTCCACAGGATCGCCAGCGAGAGATAGAAGCCGCCCATGAAGACGACGAGCTTCCAGAGCACCAAGAGGCCGTTCTTGGCGACCGTCGCGGTGATGGCGGCCCATACCGCGAGTGGCGCGAACAACATCACGTAGCTCGTCACCTTTAGCATGATGTGGCCGATGTCGTCGATCAGCGCCAGGATCGGCTTAGAGCGCTCGGGCATCGCGCCCATCGCCACCGAGAAGAACACGGCGAAGATCACGATCTGGAGGATTTCGTTCTGCGCCATCGCGTCCGCGATCGAGGTCGGGATCAAATGGGTCAAGAATTTCTCGATTGAGAAGGCGGAAACCGGCAGGCCTGTCGATTGGCCCGCCGCGGGCAGCGTGCCGGGGAAGTTCGCGCCGGGCTGAAGCAAATTCACCATGATGAGGCCGAGCAGCAGCGACACGAAGGAGGCGCTGACGAACCAGCCCATGGTCTTGGCGAAGATGCGGCCGAGCTTGGAGCCGGAGCCCATATGGGCGATGCCGCCGACCAGGGTCGCGAACACCAGCGGCGCGATGATCATCTTGATCAGGCGCAGGAACATCATGGCGATCAGGTTGATGGACGAGGCCCAGTCGGCGCGCGTGTCGGGCAGGAAATTGTAGATCGCCGAGCCCATGACAATGCCCAGCACCATCGCGGCCAGAATGTATTGCGTGAACCTGTTGGACATCGCTTACCCCCACGTACACCGGCGCTTCATGATGTCGCAGATATCACAGCGACGCAACACGCTTTGCGTGTGCTCGTGTTGGCCGGATGTTCTCGTTGTGAAATGGAACGCCGCGATCTAGCTTTCATGCAGCGCACAACAAATGCGGCTTGCACGTTTTCTTGGCTGCCGCTGCATCAATAAAACGATCGGAGAGGGGAACGCCATGAGCGGCAACATCAATCGCCAGATTCTCCTGATGGAAAAGCCCAGCGGCAAGCTCGGGCCCGAGCATTTCAAGATGGTGGAGAACGCAGTGCCGGAGCCGAAGGACGGCGAGGCCCTGCTGCGCGTGCGATACATCTCGCTCGACGCCGCCAACCGCGCCTGGATGCACGGCGCGACCTATCGCTCCGCCGTCGAAGCCAACAGCGTGATGGCCGGCGGCGCCATTGCCGAGGTTGTCAGCTCGAAGGCGCCGGAGCTGGCGGCGGGCGACATCGTGTTCGGTGACACCGGCTGGCAGGAATATGCCGCGGTGCCGGCGAAGCATCTCACCAAGATGCCGAAACTCGAGCCGATGACGCATCTGCTCAGCGTGTTCGGCATCGCCGGCCTGACCGCCTATTTCGGCCTGCTGGAGATCGGAAAGCCCAAGGAGGGCGAGACGGTCGTGGTCTCCGCGGCCGCGGGCTCGGTCGGCTCACTCGTCGGACAGATCGCCAAGATCAAAGGATGCCTCGTGATCGGCATCGCCGGCGGCGCCGACAAATGCAATTGGCTGACCTCCGAGCTCGGCTTTGATGCGGCCGTGGACTACAAGGACGGCGCGGTGTTCAAGGCGCTGCGCGCAGCTGCAGCCAAGGGCATCGACGTCTATTTCGACAATGTCGGCGGCGACATTCTGGAAGCCTGCCTGCCGCAGATGAACAATTACGGCCGCATCGCCTGCTGCGGTGCGGTCTCGCAATATGACGGCGCGCCCGCCGCACACGGCCCGCGCGGCGTGCCCGGCTTGATCGTGGTGAAGCGGCTCGTCATGCAGGGCTTCATCGTGATGGACTACATGAAGGACAGCCAGCGCGCACTGGCAGACCTCCAAGCGTGGGTCAAATCGGGCAAGCTGAAGGTGCAAGAGGACATTATCGATGGCCTCGAGAACACACCGCACGCGCTGATTGGATTGCTGGCGGGCGAGAACCGCGGCAAGCGCATGATAAGGCTCTGAGACGCCGCCACGGCGCAATTGCACCAGCATAATTGACTTGCAGGAGAGATCAAAGCGGCGAATGATGCCACGCGCGAGGCATCATTCGCGACGATTGCGATTGCATTACATTTTAAGAGTCGTCGGCGTGACCGACAGGGCAGGAAATCAGCCAGATGTTCAACACGTTGAAACATGCATCAACGCGCAAGGTGTTGCTGACGGCAGCGTTCTTCGCAACTGCAACAGGCGCGTTGGCGCAAACGCCGACCGAGGCGCAGAAGAGCGCCATCCGCTCGGCATGCCGCTCGGACTTCATGGCGCATTGCTCGAGCGTGACGCCCGGCGGCGTGGAAGCGTATCAATGTCTGGCAAAGAACATGTCCAGCCTGTCATCGGGATGCCAGATCGCGGTCCGCGCGGTAGAGCCTGCTTCGGCTCCGAAGACCGAAGCTGCGCCCGCTGCGCCGAAGACCGAGGCTGCGCCCAAGGCAGCAGCGGCGCCTGCCGCGCCGAAGGCTGACTCCGCTCCCGCTGCAAAGCCGGCCGCCGCGCCGGCGCCGAAGGCTGCTGCCGCCACGCAGCCGAGCAGCGCGCAGGTTGCGGCGGTCAGGAGCGCGTGCCGCGCCGATTATCCTAAGGTGTGCGCCAGCGTGCCGCCGGGCGGCGCCCCCGCGCTCGAATGCCTGGAGAAGAACAAGGCCAAGGTCTCGCCGGCCTGCCAGAGCGCGTTGAGTGCGGCGTCCGGCGGTGGCGCGGCTGCAACGGCAGCGCCCGCGGGTGCAGCTCCCGCGGCAGCAGCGCCGGCGGCCGCGCCAGCGGCGATCGCTTTGCGCCCGCTGCGGCCGCGCGAAGAACTGTTCATCGCAAGGTCGGCCTGCGGCGCCGACATCCGCACGCTCTGCGCCGGCGTCGCGCCCGGCGGCGGCCGCATCATTCAATGCATCTCCAGCAATGCCGCCTCGCTATCGCCCGCGTGCAAGGACGTGCTCGCCCCGTTCGCAGTGCGATGAGGCGGCGCACGATCGCGCGCCAAGGCACAGGGGCAATGATTGGCAGCGTGCGCGAATGAATTCCCGCACGCCTGCAACGACAAGTCTTTTGCAAGGATCCGATTTCGATCACGACCAGACCGGGAGGACAACATGCGTTCATTGCTGCTCGTCGCTTCTGCACTCCTCGCCTTCGCAGCAACCATGACGTTCGAGGCCACCGACGCCAATGCGGTGGTCTGCGCCCGCGGCGTGTATCGCGCCGGCTGCGCCGGGCCGAACGCGGCGGTCGTGGTCCGCAAGCCGGTTCCGGCCGTCCGCTGCACCAGGGTGCTGGTGAACGGGGTCTACGTGAAGCGCTGCGTCTGACGGTGCGCATGGCCAAGCCCGCGTGGTTTGGCTATGCTTGGGCGCGAAACTGCTTCGGACACGCGCCAAACGCGCGTTCGGGACTGAGCTTCGGCGCGCCTCGTCTTTCATAATTCCGCTGGCGCCGGACGCCGGAGCACATTAGTCTACCCCTAGATAGTGAGTATACTGTCAATTAGGGAGGCAGACGTTGCGGATCGCCGTGATTGGCGGGGGGCCCGGTGGGCTCTACTTCGCCTATCTCTGGAAGAGGCGTCACCCCGAGGATCAAGTCGACCTGTTCGAACAGAACCCGGCCGACGCGACCTGGGGCTTTGGCGTCGTGTTCTCGGACCAGGCTTTGGAATTCCTGCGCGCCGACGACCCCGAAACGGTCGACGCGATCGCGCCGCATATGGAGAGCTGGGAGAACATCACGCTGAACCTGCACGGGGACAGCGTCGCCATCGACGGGGTCGGCTTCTCCTCGATCGGACGGCTCGAGCTGCTCAAGTTCCTGCAGCAGCGCGCGCTCGATGCCGGCGTCACCCCGCGCTTCGACACCCAGATCCATGCGATCGACCAACTGAACGGCCACGATCTCATCGTCGCCGCCGACGGCCTCAACTCGCTGGTGCGCCGGGCCTATGAGGGCGATTTCGGCACCTCGCTGTCCTACTCCTCCAACAAGTTCGTCTGGTACGGCACCTCGAAACGCTTTGACACGCTGTCGCAGACTTTCGTGAAGACCGACCGCGGCGCCTTCAACGCCCATCACTACCGCTACTCGCCGAACATGAGCACCTTCCTGGTCGAATGCGACCACGCGACATGGCAGGCCTACGGCTTCGCCTACAAGGACGTCGAGCAGTCCAAGGGCGTTTGCGAGGAGGTGTTTGCCGACACGCTTGGCGGCCATTGCCTCGTCTCCAACAAATCGGTCTGGCGCAACTTTCCCTGGGTCTGGAACGAGCACTGGTCGTTCAAGAACATCGTGCTGCTCGGCGATGCCCTGCACTCGGCGCATTTCTCGATCGGATCGGGCACGCGGCTCGCGATCGAAGACGCCATCGCGCTGGTCAAGGCGCTGGAATCGGATGCGCATTTGTCGACCGCGCTGCATCGGTACCAGGCCGCGCGCAAGCCGATCGTGCAAAAACTCGTCGATGCCGCGCGCACCAGCGCGTTCTGGTACGAGCACTTCGCCGACCATATGAAGCTGCCCGTGATGGATTTCGCCTATAGCTACATCACCCGGTCCGGCCGTATCGACGATTCCCGGCTGCGGGCGATGTCCCCGGCCTTCATGGCGCGCTACGAGGCGGCCAAGAACGGCGGGGGTGCGGCATGAGCAACGAGATTCGCGACCAGGTGCCCGCGGACAGCCCCGGCGCACGCGAGATCGGCTTTGCCGTTCCGCAAATCTATAACGCCGGCCGCGTGCTGTTCGACAATCTCGACAAGGGGCGCGGCGACAAGCTCGCGCTCATCGGCCCGGCGGGCACGCGGACCTATGCCGAGCTCTGCGCCGAGGCTTGCCGCTGGGGCAACGGGCTTGCCTCGCTCGGCCTCAAGCGCGGCGACCGCGTGCTCTTGTTTCTCGACGACACGCCGACCTATCCCGCCGCCTTCTTCGGCGCGGTGCGCGCCGGCTTCGTGCCGCTCCTGATCAACACGCTGACGCCGCCGGACCTCTTGCAGTTCTATCTTGCCGATTCCGGCGCTGCCGTTGCGGTGGTGGATGCCGAATTCTGCGCGCGCTTCAATGCGGAAGCTTGCAGGGACACGGGTCTGCACACGCTGATCGTCGTCAATGGCGAGGTGCGCGACCACGCCGCGCCTGTTGCGATCGCAGCGGCAAGCTGGCTCATGCAGTTCCCGGCCGAACTCGCGGAAGCCAACACCGATCGCGACGAGATGGCGTTCTGGATGTACTCCTCCGGCTCGACCGGCCGGCCCAAGGGCATCGTGCATCTCCAGCACGATATGGCCTATAGCGAAGCCGCCTTTGCCCGGAGCGTGTTGAAGCTGACGTCTGGCGACATCTGCTTTTCGGTGCCGAAGATATTCTTCGCCTATGGCTTCGGCAATTCCGTCACCTTCCCATTCTCGGCGGGCGCGGCAACGTTGCTGTTGCCAGGCCAGCCGAAGCCCGCATCGATCTTTTCGGCGATCGAGCAATACAAGCCGACGGTGTTCTTCGGCCTGCCGACGCTTTATACATCGCTGACCAAGGCCGAAGACGCGGACAAGACGAATTTCTCGTCGCTGCGTATGGCGCTCTCCGCCGCCGAGGTGCTCTCGGCCGAAGTCTTCAACGGCTGGAAGACGCTCACGGGCCTCGAGATCGTCGAAGGCCTCGGCTCGACCGAGGTGCTGCACATCTATCTCTCCAACCGTCCCGAGCGGAAGAAGCTCGGCGCCGCCGGCCTGCGCGTTCCCGGCTACGAGGTTGCGCTGCGCGACAAGGACGGCTGCGACGTCGCCAACAACGAGGAAGGCATCTTGTGGGTGCGCGGCGATTCCAACACGCCGCTGTACTGGAACCGGCCGGACAAATCCGCCGAGACGATCCGCGAGGGCGGCTGGATCTACACCGGCGATCGCTTCGTGCGCGATGCCGAAGGCTTCCACTTCTTCCGTGGCCGCGCCGACGATCTCATCAAGATCTCCGGCCAGTGGGTCTATCCGCTGGAGGTCGAACTCTGCCTCGCCGACCACCCTGATATTCGCGAATGCGCGGTGTTCGCCGCCGAACTGCCGGACCGGCGCATGACGCTGAAGGCCGTGGTGGTGATGAACAACCGCACCACTGATCAGAGCGAGACGACGCGCAAGCTCCAGGATTATGTGAAGGGTAAGCTATTGCCCTACAAATATCCGCGCGAGGTGATCTTCATCGACGAGCTGCCGAAGACGGGCACGGGGAAGATCGACCGGCAGGCGTTGCTGCGAATGTGAGGCCGAGGATGTGAGGGATACGCTCACGTGACCATACCACGCTGTCATCGCCCGCGAAGGCGGGCGATCCAGTATTCCGAGACAAATGTGATTCAGCCGAGAAGCCGCGGCGTACTGGATCCCCGCCTTCGGGGAATGACAGTTGAGATCGAGGCGACAGCGTCGCTACACAACTGGAGTCCGTCACCCGCCCTTCCCCAGACGTTCCAGCGCATCCTCGGCCCGCAGCGGCACGCGTGAGGCTTCGTTGTTGAGATCGACCAGCTGCACCAAGAGCTCCAGCAGCGCCTTGCGGTCGGCGGGTTTCAACGGCTCCAGCATGCGCGCCTGGGCTCGCTCCACGGCGGGGATGATGTCGCGCAGGATCGCGGCGCCTGATTTGGTCAGATAGAGCAGCTTGATCCGCTTGTCCTCGGGCGCCGGCTTGCGCTCGATATAGGCCTTGGCCTGAAGCCGCTCGATCACGCTGCCGAGCGTGGAGCGGTCGAAGGCGATCACCGCCGACAGACGCGTCGCGTCGATGCCGGGATGGGTGTGGACCGCGATCAGCGCCGCATATTGCACCGGCGTCAGGTCGAACGCCTTGCACTCCTCCATGAAGATCGAGACCGCGATCTGCTGCATGCGCCGGAACAGATAGCCTGGCGCGGCATAGACCGCATCCATCGTGATCGGAGGAAGAGGCTTACTCGGCATCGGGCTGCTTCTCCGGCGCGGCATTGGCAAAGGCCGGCATTGCCTTGGCGGCGGCTTCTGCCTGAAGCAGGCGTGGATAGGCCGACACATCGACGCCGAAACGGCGCGCATTGGCGAGCTGCGGCACCAGACAGAGATCGGCCAGCGTCGGCGCGTCTCCGAAGCAGAACGGGCCCGGCTCGTCCCTGATCAGCGCCTCGCAGGCCGACAACCCCTCGCGGTTGACCCAGGCCGCCCAGTCCTGGACCTTCTCCTCGGCAAGGCCGAGCTCGCGCAGCCGCGCCAGCACCTTCAGGTTCTGCACCGGATGTGTGTCGCAGGCGATCGCGAGCGCGAACGCGCGCACCTTGGCTCGGCGCAGCGGGTCCTTCGGCAGCAGCGGCGGATTGGGGTGCGTTTCGTCGAGCCATTCGATGATCGCGACCGATTGGGTCAGCACTTCGCCTGCATCGTCCTCCAGCGCCGGCACCAGGCCTTGCGGATTGATGGCGAGATAGGCGGGCGCGCATTGCTCGCCCTTGCGCAGATGATGCGGCAGATGCTCGGCACCGAGGCGCTTGAGGTTCAGCGCGATCCGCACGCGATAGGCGGCGCTGGAGCGGAAATAGCCGTGCAGCTTCATTGAGACCTCCCTTGGTTCTTGTCGTTCCGGGGCTCGCGGAGCGAGAACCCGGAACCTCGAGATTCCGGGTTCGATGCTGCCGCATCGCCCCGAAATGTACGACCAACATCCCTCACGTTGACGCTACCTATATCGTCAGTATACTGTCAAATCAACAAACGAGCGGGAGCCGCACCATGGAAGCCGTGACCAAGACGCCGGAACGCGAGGCGTTTTACCGGAAGATCGACGGCGAAAATCTCACCGCGCTGTGGACGGTGATGAGCGACTTGATCACGCCGGAGCCGAAGAGCGCCTGCCGGCCTCACTTATGGAAGTTCGACATCATCCGCGACTACATGACGGAAGCCGGCAAGCTGATCACTGCCAAGGAAGCCGAGCGGCGCGTGCTTGTTCTGGAGAACCCGGGCCTGCGCGGCCAGTCCAAGATCACGACCTCGCTCTATGCCGGCGTTCAGATGGTGGTGCCCGGCGACGTCGCGCCCGCGCACCGCCACAGCCAGTCCGCGCTGCGCTTCGTGCTCGAAGGCAAGGGCGCACACACCGCGGTCGACGGCGAGCGCACTGCGATGGAGCCCGGCGACTTCATCATCACGCCGTCGATGACCTGGCACGATCATTCCAACGAGACCAGCGAGCCGATGTTCTGGCTCGACGGCCTCGATATCCCGCTGGTGCAGTTCTTCGATTGCTCCTTTGCGGAAGGCTCAAAGGAGGACCAGCAGAAGATCACAAGACCTGCCGGCGACAGCTTTGCGCGCTACGGCCACAACCTGCTGCCGGTCGACGTAAAGCGGAGCTCGAAGACCTCGCCGATCTTCAGCTATCCCTATGCCTACACCCGCGAAGCGCTGGAGAAAGCCCGCGTGTGTCAGGAATGGGACGCCTGCCACGGCCTGAAGCTGAAGTTCAGCAATCCCGAGACCGGCGATTTCGCAATGCCGACCATCGGCACCTTCATCCAGCTGCTGCCGAAGGCTTTTAAGACCGCGCGTTATCGCTCGACCGATGCCACGGTGTTCTGCCCGATCGAAGGCCGCGGCCGCAGCCGGATTGGGGAAGCGACCTTCGAATGGGGCCCGCGCGATCTGTTCGTGGTGCCGAGCTGGCACTGGGTCACGCACGAGGCGGATGAGGACGCTGTGCTGTTCAGCTTTTCGGACCGGCCGGTGCAGCAGAAGCTGGATCTGTTTCGGGAAGATCGCGGGAACGCGTGAGGGTTGACCCGTCATTCCGGGACGATGCGAAGCATCGAACTATGGTGCGCTCTTGCGCACCTGAGAATCTCGAGATTCCGGGTTCACGCTTCGCGGGCCCCGGAATGACAGCGGTGCTCACCGCCAGTGTAGCAGCCTTGTCTCCAGCCAGCCGATCACCTTCCCCACGGCCAGCCCGAACACCGACAGAATCACCACACCCGCAAGCAGCTGATCCGTCTGCATCAGATTGCCGGCCTGGAGCACGAAGGCCCCGATGCCGTATTGCGCGCCGATCATCTCGGCGCTGACGACGAGCAGCAGCGCGACCGAGGCGGTGATGCGGAAGCCAGCGAGGATCGCGGGCAGCGCGCCAGGCCAGATCACCTTGCGCACGATGGTGGCAAACGGAACGTTGAAGCTCTGCGCCATGCGGATCAGGTTGCGCGGCACCGCGTCGACGCCGCTATAGACCGAGATCGCGGTCGAGAAGAAGACGCCGAGCGCAATGGTCGCGATCTTCGGCTCTTCGCCGATGCCGAGCCAAAGGATCAGGAGCGGCAGCAGCGCGATCTTCGGGATCGGGAACAGCGCCGAGATCAAGGTGATGCCGACGCTGCGCGCGAGCCGCGACAGGCCGATGGCGAACCCGACGGCAACGCCCGCCGCCGTCCCGAGCAACCAGCCGATGCCGATGCGCAGCAGCGAGGCCGAAACGTGCTGCCAGAGCGCGCCAGAGATCGCGAGCTGATAGATCGCACGTACGATCGCCGACGGCGCCGGCAGGAACAGCGGATTGACGAAGCCCGCGGTGCCGGCGGCCTGCCAGATCGCGATGACGAGCGCGAGCGCGATCCAGCCGCCGAAGCGGCTCGACGCAGGCACGAAGCCCGCACCGCGGAAGCGGACGCGTCGAGTCGCTTGGTCCCTCGAAGCGCCTTCCGCCGGCGCACGGTCAAGCATGCTGAACCTCGCGTTCGGCGTCGATCGCCTCGTTGCGGATTAGCGACCAGATCTGGCTTTGTAGCGCCAGCAGCTTTTCCCGCGCAGCGGTTTCGCCGCGCTCTGCACGCGTCATCGGCACGGTCACGACCTCGCGAATGCGGCCGGGCCGCCGCGACAGCACCACGATGCGGTCGGCGAGCCGCGCTGCCTCTTCGAGATTATGGGTAACGTAGACCGCGCCCATGCCGCCGTCGGCGAGCAGGCGAACGAAATCCTCCATCAGCAGTTCGCGGGTTTGCGAATCCAGCGCCGACAGCGGCTCGTCCATCAGCAGGATCGCAGGCTTGACCGCAAGCGCGCGCGAAATGCCGACGCGCTGGCGCATGCCGCCGGAGAGCTGTTTTGGAAAGGTCTTGCGAAATTCAGTCAGGCCGGTGCGGCGCAGCGCGTCCTCGACCAGCGCGCGACGCTGCGTTGCTGAAAGCTGCGTGTGCAGCAACGGGAATTCGACGTTCTCCTCGACCGTCGCCCATGGCAGCAGCGCAAAATCCTGGAACACGAAGGTCAGCGGATTGAGGCTGTCCGCCGGCGGCTGGCCGCGCAGCTCGGGCGCACCCGAGCTCGGCTGCAAGAGGCCGCCGAGGATCGACAGCAGCGTGCTCTTGCCGCAGCCGGAGGGACCGACGATCGCCACGACCTCGCCGGCGCTGACGGTGAACGAGACGTCGTCGAGCACGGCGAGGTCGCCGAAGCGATGAGAGATGTGGTTGGCGATCAGATCCATGCGCGCCCGCCTTCTTCACCGTCCCCTGGAGGGGGAGGGTCGGTTTGCATGCAGCGAAGCGAAATGCAAACCGGGATGGGGTGGCGGTCTATCCACATGGATGCTGACAATGCCTGCTCCCGGACTTTCCGCGAGTACTCGGAGCGAACGACGGACAGACCACCGCCATGGCTCACCCCACCCCGCTCGCTCCGGACGATGCTGCGCATCGCCGGCACGATCGACCCTCCCCCTTCAGGGGAAGGTGGCAGGTTGCCCGTCACGAGAGTCTGCATCGTCAGCATCAATCCGCCTTCACATAGTCCTTCGCGATGATCGCGTTCGCATCAAAGCCCTTGTCGGCAAAACCCTGCTCCTGGAGCCATTTGATCTGGTTGTCGACGTTCTTCACATCCAGCTTGCCGTCGGGGTCAATATAGGCACAGTTGCCAACCACCTGCTCGACCGGGAGGTTGGTATACTTGGCAATGATCTCCAAGAGCGGCTTGGTCTGGTCGTTGACCGGCGCAACACCGTCCTTCATCGCCGCGAGGATGACGTCGTGATATTCGCGATCGGCCTTCGCCAGAGCGGCGAGCAGTTTTGTCACCAGCGCCTTGTTGGTCAGCGTCTTCGGCGAAGCGAACACCGCCCCTAACTGCCAGGGCGTCTCGTCGCCGACCCAGCCCAAAAATTTCGCGCCGCCCTCATCGATCAGCTTTCGCGCCGTCGAGACCGGAAGCAGCGCCGCATCGACGGTCTCGCCCTTTAGCGCAGCCGCAGCATTCGACAGCGATTGCAGCGGCACGATCTTCACGTCCGCGAGCTTGAAGCCATATTTGTCGGCGAGCAGCCCGAGCGAGTAATGAAAGCTCGATCCGACCTGCGTCACCGCCACGCGCTTGCCCGCAAGATCCTTCGGCGTCTTCAGGCCGGCGGCATAGGCGTTGTTGCTGGCGAAATAGCCGATCAGGGGATAGCCGGCCTTCTCGCGGCTCATGCCGCCGATCACCTTCAGCGTCCCCTTGCCGGCGAGATTGTAGAGACCGGCGGTGAAGGCGGTGATGCCGAAATCGACGTCGCCCGATGTGGTGGCGACCGCGATCGGCTGCGCCGCGTCGAAGAACTTCAGCTCGACCTCCAAGCCGGCCTCGCGAAAATAGCCCTTGTCCTGCGCAATGAAGACCGGCGCGGAGGACGACAGACGAAGCACGCCGATCTTCGCCTTCAGCGCGTCTTCGGCCCGGGCCGTGCTCATCGCCGTGATCGCCAAAAGGCCCACCAGCGCGAGCCGCGCCATCCCCATCATCCCATTTCCTCCAGTGCTTCTCTTGGGCATTCTCTTGCAGTCCGCTACAGGCCCTTGGGCACCGTCTGGTCCCGCCCGATGAAGGCGCCCTGCCGTTTCAACGTTTCCTGCAATTTTTCAACGGCGATGTCACGTGGCATCCGGTTTCCGGCCAGCGCCAGGGCGGCAGCGGAACCGGCCGCCTCCCCCATCACGAAACACGCACCGGAGACCCGTGCCGCCGATTGGCCCTCATGGGTCATGGAGGCACAGCGGCCGGCGACCAGGAGATTGTCGACGCCTTCGGGCACCAGCATCCGGTACGGCAGCTCGTTATAGCCGCGCGAGTCCGGGATCGGCGGAAAGGTGAAGACCACGTCGCCGGGCACATGGGCCTCGATCGGCCAGCCATTGACGCCGATCGAATCCTCGAACGAAGCGCAGCCGAGCACGTCCTCGCCGCTGAGCTGGTAGCCGCCGCTAATGCGGCGGGTCTCGCGGATGCCGAGCTGCGGCGGCAGGTCGACGATGTAGGAATTTTCGAAGCCCGGCACAGTGCGCAGGAACTCGAACGCGGCGAGCGCCTGCTTGCGGCCCTCGATCTCGCCGCGGGTGAGGTCGTCGGGCTCGACGCCATTGATGGCGTGGCCGTCCTCGCGCGCGACTTGCGTGAAATTCACCCGCCATTCGATGCCGGACTTTTGCGGCCGCACGATCGCGCTCTTGCGTGGGAATTTGTGCGTGCCGGCGGCAGTGGCCTTCTCCATCAATTGCGGAATGGTTCGCCAGGCCTCCCCTGCCTTCGCAGGATCGATGCCGTTGAGACGCAGCATCATCGAGGGGTACATCGGATGGCCATGCTCGTCGCCGATCTCGAACGGCGCGCCGGCCCACACCGCGAGATCGCCGTCGCCCGAGCAGTCGATGAAGATCTCAGATCGCACCGCCTGCCGGCCCGCCTTGGTCTCGACCATCAGCGCATCGATGCGGCGGTCATCGCCCATCACCACGCCGGCGCCGAGCGCGTGAAAGAGGATGTGCACCTTATGGCTGGCAAGCAGCTCGTCGGCCGCGATCTTGTAGGCGGCGGTGTCATAGGCCTGGGCAAAGACCTTGCCGAGGATCAGGTGCGGCGCATTGAGACCGTTGAGCCGATCGATCCGCGCCAGCAGCTCCGAGGCCATGCCCTGCACCAAGCGGCGATGCTCGCCGTAGACATTGCCGTGCAGGCCGCAGAAATTGGTGACGCCGGCTGCCGTGCCCATGCCGCCGAGAAAGCCGTAGCGCTCGACCAGCAGAGTCTTCCGCCCCGCGCGCGCCGCTGACGCCGCCGCAACGATGCCGGCCGGGCCGCCGCCGAGCACGACGACTTCATATTCGCCATAGAGCGGCACCTGTCGTGCCGGTTCTTCGATCATCGCCCGCATGACGCGTCCCTGTTCACAACTCTCTTGCTTGAGGCCGACTATGGATCAGTGCGCACTGAGCTACAATCCACCAAAAAAGCTCGCGATCGACGAGCGCAGGACACTGGAAACGCTGCGCCGGATGCGGCAGGACGATGATGCCGTCTATCGCAGCATCAACAACATCTGCCGCGGCTGCTGAACGCCTAACCTTTGCCGCCCCGCCAATTCGCCGCCCGCTTCTCGGCAAACGAGGCCAGCCCTTCCGCCGCCTCTGCGCTCTGGCGCTTGACCGAATGCAGGTGCACGAGGCGCGTGTAAGCGGCATCGTCCACCGCCATGCCGCCGAACGAGCTCTCCATCGCGAGCATTTTGGTTTCGGCCATCGCTTCCGGCCCGTTGGCGAGCAACTGCTCGACCACCTTGCTGCCTGCGGCCTCCAGTTCGGCGAGCGGCACCACCTCGTGGACGAGGCCGATGCGGCGGGCGTCCTCGGCGCCAAAGCGCTCGCCGGTCAGCGCGTAGCGGCGGACTTGCCGTACACTCATTGCGTCGCAGAGCTGCGGGATGATGATGGCGGCGGTCAGGCCCCAGCGCACCTCGGTGATCGAGAACAGGGCGTTGTCCGCGGCGATCACGACGTCGCAGGCCGCGATCACGCCGGTGCCGCCACCGAAGCAGCCGCCCTGCACCAGCGCGACCGTCGGAACCGGCAGCGTGTTGAGCCGCTGCACGGCCTCGAAGGTCGCTCGCGAGGCCGCCTCGTTCGCTTGGGTCGATTGCGGTCGCACGCCGTTGATCCATTTGAGGTCGGCGCCGGCTTGGAAATGCTTGCCATTGCCCCGGAGCACGACGACGCGGAGGCTCTGCTTCTTGCCGAGATCGTCCATGGCCGCGAGCACGCTCGCGATCAACGCGCCGTCATAGGCGTTGTTGACCTCGGGACGGTTCAGGGTGACGGTCGCAACGCCGCGCTCGTCGAGGGTCCACAACACTGGATTGGCGGTCATCGGCGATCCTCCGGTCGATTTGTTTGCCGCGCACTATGGCCGAGGCCGCGCGCCCTGATCCATATCTTTCCGGCGTGGGGCGGCCGCGTCCATCGCATGGCGGCTTGTGTCATGCTGGCACCAGGCGGCAAGAGATCAGGACGGGACACAGACATGCGCATCTGCATTTTCGGCGCGGGCGCCGTCGGCAGCCACATTGCGGTACGGCTGGCACGCGCGGGCCATGAGGTCAGTTGCGTGATGCGGGGGGCGCACCTGGAGGCGGCGCGCGCCGGCGGCCTCAAGCTGCGCGTCGGCGATTCCGAGGTCGGCGCCAAGGTGAACGCGTCCGGCGATCCGGCCCAACTCGGGCCGCAGGACGTCGTGATCTCGACGCTGAAAGCAACCGCGCTTCAGGGACTGGTCTCCAGCATCAAGCCGCTGCTGCAAGACGACACCGCGATCGTGTTCGCGCAGAACGGCATTCCCTGGTGGTACGGCATCGGCCTGCCGCCGCGACACCCCACGCCGCCGGACATTTCGTTTCTCGATCCCGGCGGGCGCTTGCGCGCCTGCATCCCGAAGGGACGCATCGTCGGCGGCATCGTCTTCTCGTCCAACGAGGTGATCGCGCCCGGCGTGGTGCAGAACCTCACCCCGGACCGCAACCGCCTCTTGATCGGCGAATGCGACGACCGCAATTCCGAGCGCATCACCAGGCTGCGCGGTGTCTTCAACGATGCCCGGCTGGAATCGCCGCCGGTGGCCGAGATCCGCGAGGCGATCTGGTCAAAGCTCCTGACTAACATGTCGCTGTCGGTGCTGTGCCTGCTCACCGGCCAGACCGCGCGCGGCGTGCGCGACGATCCCGCCTTCACTGAAGTCATTCCGCGCATGCTGAACGAGGCCAACGACATCGCCCAGCACTTCATCCCCGAGGTCAAGCGCGTGACCCGCAGCGGCCCCGCCCCCAATCACAAGCCATCGCTGCTCCAGGATTACGAGCTCGGTCGCGCCATGGAGATCGACGTGCTGGTGAAGGCGCCGGCCGCCTTCGCGCGCGCCGCCGGCCTATCGACGCCTGCCCTCGACCTGATCGCCGCGCTGGCGATCCAGAAGGCGCGCGACAAGGGGCTCTATGCGGCGTGAGCTTCAGGCAAGCCCATCGATCCAAGCCGCCAGCGTGTCGAGCACCTCTGTCAGCGCCTCGTCATTGCTGCGGCCGGACTTTTTCAGGACCGCGAAGGAGTGATCGCCGCCCTCGATCTCATGCAGCGTCGCCTTCGCTCCGAGCCGCGCGACGACCGGCTTGAGATGGCCGAGATCGGCAAGCCCGTCGCGCGTCCCCTGCAGGAACAGCATCGGGATTGCGATGGCGGCGAGATGCTCGGCCCGATCGACCGACGGCTTTTTGTCGGCATGCAGGGGAAAGCCGAGGAAGGCGAGCCCTTTGACGTGAGGCAATGGGGCCTTGGACTGCGCCTGCGAGGTCATGCGCCCGCCGAACGACTTCCCGCCGGCCACGAGCTTCAATCCCGGGCACAGCCGCGCCGCCTCCACGGCCGCCGCGCGGATCGCGACGTGGGCGACCGCCGGTGGATCGGGACGCCGCTGCTTCTTCTCCATGTACGGGAAATTGAAGCGAAGCGTCGCGATGCCGCGGTCAGCGAGACCTTGTGCGACCTTCTCCATGAACGCATGCCGCATATCGGCGCCTGCGCCGTGCGCCAGCACGTAGCAGGCGCGCGCCTCGGCCGGCTGCGTCAGGATCGCCGAGACTGTGCCGATGCGCTCGATGTCGAGCTTGAGCTCTTGAGTTTTGGCAGCCAAAATCAGACACCCTGATGCATTTCCGGCCGCCTTGGTAGCGTCACTGGCGCAGCCTGAAAACACAATAATTGCCGCGCCCTGCCGGCCTACCAAGCCGGACAGCCGCATTAACCGAGGTAACCATGTCCTACCGCTCCTCCTGGATGACCGAAGAGCTCGAAATCTTCCGCGACCAGTTCCGGAAATATCTCGCCAAGGATCTGGCGCCGCACGCGCAAAAATGGCGCGAGCAGAAAATGGTCGACCGCTTCGCCTGGCGCGGGCTCGGCGAGATGGGGGCGCTGCTGGCAAGCGTGCCGGAGGAATATGGCGGGTTGGGCGCCACCTTCGCCTATGACGCGGCGGTGCTGGACGATCTCGAAAGCACGGTGCCGGAGCTGACGACGGGGGTCTCCGTGCACAGCGCCATCGTCGCGCACTATATTCTCAATTACGGCTCGGAGGAGCAGAAGAAGCGCTGGCTGCCGAAGATGGCCTCGGGCGAGATGGTCGGCGCCATCGCCATGACCGAGCCCGGCACGGGCTCGGATCTGCAGGCCGTGAAGACCACGGCGAAGAAGCAGGGCAATTCCTACGTCATCAACGGCCAGAAGACGTTCATCACCAACGGCCAGGCCGCTGATCTCGTCATCGTGGTCGCACGTACCGGCGAGGCGGGCGCGAAAGGCATCTCGCTGATCGTGGTCGAGACGGCGGGCACTGAAGGCTATCGGCGCGGGCGCAACCTCGACAAGATCGGCCTGCACGCCTCCGACACGTCGGAGCTGTTCTTCGACAATGTCACCGTGCCGCCGGACAACCTGCTCGGCAAGGAGGAAGGCCAGGGCTTTGTCCAGCTGATGCAGCAATTGCCGCAGGAGCGCCTCGCGCTCGCGGTCGGCGCCGTCGCCGCGATGGAGCGTGCGATCAAGCTCACCACCGACTACACCAAGGAGCGGAAAGCCTTCGGCAAACCGCTGATGGACTTCCAGAACACCGCGTTCAAGCTCGCCGAGCGCAAGACCGAGGCGATGATCGCGCGCGTCTTCGTCGACTGGTGCATCGAGCGCCTGATCGCAAAAGACCTCGACACGGTCACGGCGTCGATGGCGAAATATTGGTGCTCGGAGAAGCAGGTCGAGACCGCCGACGAATGCCTGCAGCTGTTCGGTGGCTACGGCTACATGCAGGAATACCCGATCTCACGCATCTTCATCGATTCCCGCATCCAGAAGATCTACGGCGGCACCAACGAGATCATGAAGCTGTTGATTGCAAGGTCGCTGTAATCGCGTCCTGCTCAATTCGGATGCCACCAGCGGCCGCCGATAACGACACCGTCGGAGACGATCTTGCGATCGCCGATCAGGTGCTCGCCGACGACGTCCTCGTAATCGAACTGGCCCTGCTTGACCGAGATCAGCGTGGCGTCGCCGACGCTGCCCGGTTTGAGGCTGCCGAGCTCGGGGCGGCGCAGCGCCATCGCCGCATTCACCGTCGAAGCCGCAATCACATCCGGTAGCTCCATGCCCATGCACAGGAATTTCGACATGGTCGTGACCTGGTCATAGGCGGGGCCGTCGATGCACAGCATGTGGATGTCGGACGAGATCGTGTCCGGATAGAAGCCGTTGGCGAGCATCGCGCGCGCGGTCTTGAACGCGAACGAGCCCTTGCCGTGACCGATGTCGAACAGCACGCCGCGCTCGCGTGCATCCAGCACCGCCTTCTTCACCGTGCCCTGCGCGGTCGCGGGCGTGTTGGGGAAGGGGCGGAACGCGTGGGTGAGCACGTCGCCTGGGCGCAGGCGGGCCAGCACCTCCTCATAGCTCGGCGGCGGGTGATCGATATGCGCCATCAGGGGCATGCCGACCTCGTTCGCGACTTGGAGCGCGATGTCGAGCGGCACGGTTCCGGACGTGCCCGAGGAGTGCAGGCCCACACGCACCTTGATGCCGACGATGAGATCGCGATTGGCATCCGCCACCTTGGCCGCGTCGATCGGATTCATCAGCCGCAGCTCCTCGCTCTCGCCGACCATGATCCGGTGCGAGAAGCCGAAGATGCCGGCATGCGAGACGTGCAGATAAGCGAGAATGCGGACCTGGCTCGGCTCGATCACATGCTTGCGAAAGCCTGCGAAATTGCCCGGCCCGGCGCTGCCGGTATCCACCGCCGTGGTGACGCCGGAGAGGCGGCAGAACTCCTCGGCATCGATGCCGAGCGAGGTGCCGCCCCAATAGACATGGGTGTGCAGATCGATCAGCCCCGGCGTCACGATGTAGCGTGACGCGTCACGGACCTCGGTGCCCGGATCGGCCTTGAGCCCGCTGCCGACCGCTGCCACCTTGCCGCCGGCAAAAGCGACATCGGTCACGGCATCGAGCTTCTGGGACGGATCGACCACACGGCCGCCGCGCAGGATCAGGTCGAAAGGCATCGTCGTCTCCGGATAGTGCTGTGAGGTGTGGCGGGCACGTCGGCCGGGCCAGCAAGGAAGGAAGCCGCTCGCTTCTAGCAATTTTTGCGCCGAGCGGCGTGGCAAACCGTAACGGTGCCCTGAAAATGGCGATCCCGGGAAGACTCGAACTTCCGACCTACGGTTTAGGAAACCGCCGCTCTATCCGGCTGAGCTACGGGACCGCGGAACCCGGAGTTGCGGGTTCGGCCCCCTCATAGCAGAGCAGGATGCCGTTCGCCAGCCGCAAGGCGGGTCATCGCCAAGCCGAGCGAGGAGGCTGTACAATCGCGTCTGGGTTGACCCTGCGGAGCAGCTCCCATGATCGAAAGCATCAGCGCTATCACCCTCGGCACGCACGACATGGCGCGCGCCGTTCACTTCTATCATTCGCTGGGGTTCGAGCTCCTCTATGGCGGAAAAGCCGCGGCATTTACCAGCTTTCGCGCCGGGACCGGCTATCTCAACCTGACGGCACAGCCGGACGACAAGCGCTGGTCCTGGTGGGGCCGCGTCATCTTCTATGTCGCCGATGTCGACGCGACTTTTGAGCAGGCGCGCGCCGCCGGATGGCGGCCCTCGACCACGCCGCGCGATGCGGAATGGGGCGAACGTTATTTCCATCTCACCGACCCCGATGGCCATGAGCTCAGCTTCGCGCGGCCGCTCCGCGGAGTTTGAAGAGGCCGGATAGCTAAGCCCTGATATTGTTATCCTTTACCACCTTGCCCCAATAAGCGACCTGCTTGTCGAAGAAGCCCTTGAACGCGGCGCCGTCCTCGAGCAGCAGCGTCATGTGCTGGGTGTCCTTGAGCTGGGCGGCGGTCGCGGGCTCACTCAGGATCTCCTTGGAGGCCGTCGCCATGGCCGAAACGATGTCCGGCGGCGTGCCGGCGGGCGCGAAGATGCCCCACCAGGCGAGCGTCTCGAAGTCCGGAAAGCCCGCCTCGATCGCGGTCTGCGTGTCCGGCAGTGCCGGCAGCCGCTCGCGGCCAAGCTGCAGGATCGGTCGCAGCATGTTGGTGCCGAGCTGGGCTGCGACCAGCGCCGCCGATCCCGCAATCAGATCGACATGGCCCCCGAGCACGTCGTTCATCGCCGGGCCGCCGCCGCGATAGGGTACGTGCATGATCTCGACACCGGCCTTGCTGCCGAGCACGGTCATGGCGAGATGGCCGAGCGTGCCGATGCCGACCGAGGCATATTTCACCGCGCCGGGCGTCGCCTTGCAGGCCGCCACCACGTCCGCGAAACTCTTGTAGGGACGGCCGGCGCCGGCCGCGATGACGTAAGGCGCGGTGCCGATCAGCAGGACCGGCATCAGCTCACGCTCGACATCCACCGGCGGCTTGTCGAGGATGGATGGAATCACCGCATGGGAATCGAACGTCACCAAAAATGTCGAGCCGTCCGCGGGGCTCTTGGCCACCTGCGCCGCTCCGAGCGCGCCAGCGGCGCCCGACTTGTTCTCGACCACGACGATGCGGCCAAGCCTGGTTTGCAGATTGGACTGCAACAGCCGCGCCATCGCGTCGGTCGATCCGCCCGGCGGAAACGGCACCACGAGCGTGATCTTGCTCCCTTGCGCCGCCGCCTGCGCCATTGCGAGGATGGCCGGCGCAGCCAGGAGCGTACGTCGCGTGATCGTCATGGTCCCCTCCCTTTGATCCCCGCGCGCTTTGCTTTTTCTTTTGAGCGCTTCAGGTCGTCCCGAAACCGGATCCCGGTTTCCTGTATTCTGGCCTTGGTGGACTAAAGATGTCCAGCACGCGGGCGCCGTCGGGGCCGGCGCGCATCGTGTGCGGCACGTTGCCGGGTGTGCGCCAGAAATCGCCCTTCTTGACCGGGATTTCCTCATCGCCCTGGACGCGGATGGCGGAGCCGTCGAGCAGCACGCCCCATTGCTCCTCGGGATGATGGTGCAGCGTGCCCTGCGCGTGCGGCGCGAGCGTCACCACCGACAGCATCGCCTGCTCGCCGGAGAAGATGCGCGTGGTCACCCCAGCCGCGAGTTCGCGAAACAGCCCGTCGCTGGGATCATCGATATTGTGGAATTCATTCTTCTGGCTCATGCCATCCTCTCTTGTCGTCGCCTGATCAGGACTTGCCGTAGGAGCCCTGGTAGCGCCCCTCGCGAATCGCCTTCAGCGTCTCCTCCTCGCGCGCGACCTGGACGCGCACCGCCTCCAGCAGAGCCGCGGCGCCCGCGGCGGGAAACGACACCACGCCGTCCTCGTCGCCGACGACGATATCGCCGGGCGCAATCACGCTGCCGCCGATCGTGACCGGCACGTTGATCTCGCCGGGGCCGTTCTTGTAGGGGCCGCGATGGATCACCGCGCGGGCGTAGCAGGGAAAGTCGTCGGCCGCGAACGCCGCAACGTCGCGGATCGCGCCGTCGATGACATAGCCTTCGGCTTTGCGCCATTGCGCGATGTTCTTCATGATCTCGCCGACCAGGGCTCGCGACTCGTCGCCGCCGCCATCGACCACGATGACGTCGCCAGGGCCGACCAGCTCGAGCGCGCGGTGGATGGCGAGATTGTCGCCGGGACGGGTGCGCACCGTGAAGGCCGCTCCCACCAGCTTGCCGCCGCGATGAAAGGGCCTTAACCCCACTGCGCCCGGCAGCCGGGCCAGATTGTCTGAGATCACCGAGGTCGGCGCGTCGCCGAAACCTGCGATGATGCTCGCCGGCGGCTTCGGCACGCTGCTCGCTGCGATGGTGATCGTCATGTCGTCCTTCCGTGTTCTTGTCCGTGTTTTTGTCTTATTCGGCGTGCGCCCGCGCCTTCGCCGGCCAAATCCGGAAGGCGCGCCCCTCCTTCATCCACGCCGCGCGCTCGTCGCGCAACAGGGTGCGGCGGACTTTGCCGGAATCATCGCGCGGCGGCGCGTTGACGATCTCGAAACTCTCCGGGTGCTTGTAGCGGCTGAGCTTGTCCTTCAGGAAATCGGCCACGCCATCAGCGATGGCCTGACCGTCGGCATCGGGCTCCGGCTCGATGATGGCGTGGACGCGCTGGCCCAATTCCGGATCGGGCAATCCCGCCACGACGCAGGAACGCACGCCGGGACAGGCGGAGACGGCGGCCTCAACCTCGGCCGGATAGATGTTGGCGCCGCCGCGCAGGATCATGTCGGCAAGACGGTCACCGAGATAGAGATAGCCTTCCGCATCCAGCCGGCCGATATCGCCAAGCGATTCCCAGCCGTCGGCACGGCGCTTCGGCTCGGCGCCGAGATAGTGATAGGTCGCGTCCGTGCCGTCATTGTTGAGGAAATAGATCTCGCCGGTCTCGCCAAGCGCGACATCGTTGCCGTCCTCGCCGATGATGCGAAGCTTCGCCATGTCGCCGATCTTGCCGACCGAACCCTTGTGCGTCAGCCATTCCGTACCGGAGATGATGCAGGCGCCCTGGCGCTCGGTGCCGCCATAGAGCTCCCAGATCCGCTCGGGCCCGAGCCAGGCGATCCAGTTCTCCTTCAGCCAGGGCGGCATCGGAGCAGCCATATGGAAAACCGTCTGAAGACTCCATACATCGTAGGCGTTGCGCACGGTCTCCGGCAGCGCCCAGATCCGGTGCATCATGGTCGGCACGAAATTGACCCATTGCACGCGCTCGCGTTCGATCTGCCGCAGCGTCTCCTCAGCGTCGAACTTGACGAGGCCGGTGAGCTTGCCGCCGGCGAACAGCGCGTAATGCGACACGATGAACGGCGCATTGTGATACAGCGGGCCGGGATTGAGCAGTGAGACCCCGAAGGGGATATTCAGCGGCGGCGCAGCGACGGTGTCGGTCACTGCCGGATGATGGTCGAGGATCACCTTGGGACGGCCGGTCGAGCCGCCTGAGGTCATGGCCTTCCAGTAGCGCGCCACCGGCGGGTCGAGCGGCTCGTCCGAAAAACCTTGCGGCACGAAATCAGCCGGGAGACGGTTCGGCGCGTTCCAATCGGCCTCGCCGCCGACCACCAGCGCCGGCTTGAGGATGTCGAGCACCGCGGCGGCTTCGCCGCGCGGCAGCCGCCACGACAGCGAGGTCGGCGTTGCCCCGCACTTCCACACCGCAAAGGATGTCTCGAAGAACGCGTTGCTGTTGGGTAATCCGATCGCGACGAAGTCACCGGGCTTGACGCCCTTGGCCATGAACGCCCGCGCGCGCCGGTTGGCGCCACGCTCGAGCTCGTCCCATGTCAGCGTCTCCTGCCCATGACGGACGGCGATCGTGCCGTGCGGTTTGCGCTCAGCGTACCAGCGCGGCACGTCGGACAGAGGCAGCAGCATCAGGCGTTTCCACTTCGTCTTTTTGGCGCCGCCTCACGATGAGGCGCTCACAGTGCGAAGTGTAACAGCCAAAGCCAAGCCTTCAAGGCACAAGCCTTCAAGGCATGCGCATCAGCGCTCCGCGCTGCAGCCCGCACTATCGAACAGTGCCGCGAGCCCGCACCGCGAGGTCAGCATCTGGTCGCCGTCATGGCCGACGCCGGGAACGTCCAGATCTTGTGATTGGGCGTGCGGTGGTTGCGCTTGGCCATCGCCTCCGCATAGGCATGTCCGCGGGCGTAGCGCGTGGCGCCTTGCGCCTTCGCCATGCAGCTCTTGTCGAGCGCGCGATGCTCCGGATTGGTTCGAGGGTGCCGAGCAGATAGATCACCTCGCGCTCGACATAGCGCTGTTCGAGCGCGGCCGGCGCCACGTTCGCACCAGGGCGGTTGCGACGATACCTGCCAGCGCTCGCAACGGACATTCTCCTTCGAATTCAGACCAATAAAAGTTTAAGCGCATCACCTGCCGCGCGGCTGTGACTCCCGCGCCACGTCAAGCAAAAAATGTCAGCAGCCCAGCCATGAAATTCCCGGGTTCCATGGGTGACAAGCCGGCGATAAAGAGGCAAAAATCCGGCTCGACTCAGGTGGGGTTGAGTCGTGCAAGGAATGCTCTCGTAAAATGTCGGTCGTAGTTGCATCGCGTCGTGCGGCGCCGCTTCTCGTTACCGCAGCAGGATTATTTCTGCTGACGCTGCCGCATGCCCGGGCGCAATGGTGGAAGCGCGCGCCGGTCGACTTCGAGCAATGCGCTGACGCCGCCGAGAAATCTCCGACCAAGGCTGAGAAGACGGCGGCGCTCGCCGATTGCAACGCCAAGTTCGCTGGCCGCCGCAAGGCAGGCGGCGGCTATTCCTATTACGACTTCCTCCAGGATCGCACCTTCGACATCGCCGGGCCGAATCCGACCCCCGAGGAGCAGAAGAAGATCGACGAAGCCTACACCGCCTATCTCGCCAGTCAGCGCCGCAGCAATGAAGCGGCCCAAGCCACCGCGCGACAGCAGCGCGAGCAGCAGGAACAACAGGTCCAGCAGCTCCAGCAGATCGCACTGCGAACCGAGGTCGAACGCGCACGCGTGCCCGTCCCGGTTGAGCGGCCGAAGGTGCAGCAGACTGTCGGCCCGAAGCCGAAGGGCGCGCCCTGCACCAAGGGCTCGTTCTCCTGCGAGTGGCCGCGCCTGTCGGAAAGCTTGAACGATTTGAAGAAGTTGTTCAATCCAACGCAGAGCAAGCCGGCGAAGAAGGGTTAGCTGGCCGCTCCCAACTCCGCTGTCGTCCCGGACAACCTTAAGCGCAGATCCGAGACCCATCGCCACAGGGAGGAGTTGTCGCACGCAGTCGGCAACCACGAGTCTTCGCCACACCCAATCCTGTGATTATGGGTCGGGGATCGGCGCGCGCTTTGGGCGCGCTTGTCCGGGACGGCGGCGCAGAGCGTGGCGTCAGTTCGCGTGCTTCTTCTTAGTGCGCTTGGGTTTGATTGCGGGCGCCGCTGCCGTTGGCGGAGCGCTCAACGCCTTGCGGCTCTCCTGCAATCGCGCGTCATAGCCCGGAGAGTTCACGACCGTCGGCGGTCTTGCATCAGCGAACGTGGATGCGCCGCAGAGCGCAGCCAGCGCGAGCCCGATCATCAAACAACGCTTCATCGCACTGCTCCTTCGCGCTCACGCTGATCCGCGAATCTGCCGTGGCGTCAGCCCGGGTGAGCCCTTGCCCGCGACTTCGGCTTCCTTGATCAACGCAACAATGCGGCGCATCAGCGGCACGTCGATATTGTTCTGTTCGGCCAGCGCGATGACCGCGCCCTGAAGATAGTCGATCTCGGTCTTGCGCCCTTGCTTCAGGTCCTGCCACATCGAGGAACGCGCCTCGGGGTCGATCTTCATCGTGCGGCCCAGGATCGCATTGAAGATTACATCTGGCAGCCTCAGCAAGGTCGGCGTCCATCCCATTGGGATCGGCGTTGCCGAAACCGGCGCGATGCCGGCGGCCTTCAGCGCGGCGAGGCCCTCGGCCATCTGGTCCGCGAACAGCCTTCGCCAGTCGCGGCTCGCCAATTGAGCGGCGAGCGGCATGTCGGAGAGCGCGCTGAGCGCGTTGTTCAGATTGATGATCAGCTTACCCCATTGCACGCCGGTGATGTCGCGGCTCGCGCGCATGGTGAGCCCCGGAACCGAGAGCGCCGCGGCCGTGTTCTCCGCATCCTCTCCGATATGAATATCGCCGGAGGTCGAACGGTGGAAACGGCCCTCACCCATCGCGATCACGTTGAACGGCACCATGCCGGCGAGCACGCGCCGGCCGCCGAGACGCTCGCCTAGCACCGCGACATTGCCGATGCCGTTCTGAAGCGAGACCACGACGGCGTCGTGCGGCGCATGCTGCCCGATCTGCTCCGCGACATCGGCGGTGTCGGCGCTCTTCACCGTCACCAGCACGATGCCGGCGCTGTGGAAGATCGAAGGGTCCTCCGACAAAGCGAGCTGGCCAGCACCGAGCTTGTTCTCGGAGCCATCGTGGTCCGTCAGCCGCAGGCCGAAGTGTTCGATCTCGCCCTTCACCCGCGGCCGCACCAGCAGCGCGACGCGGCGGCCCGCGGCCGCCAGCATGCCGCCGACGAAACAGCCGATGGCGCCGGCGCCGGCCACCACGATCGGTCGATCCGTAAGCACTGATCTCGCTCCCTGAATGACCGGCCTTCGATAGCAGAGGCGAAGCCGGCTGCCCATCGCGTCGCAGCCGCCTTGTAACCGTCATGACTGCCCCATATGTTCTCGCCCCGGGGGCCTGTCAGCGGCGAGCGCTCGCCGAACGAGACGCCAAAGGGAGAGCACGATGGGTCTACTCGACGTCCTCAACGGCATGCAGAACGGCCCGCGCGGCCCCAGCACGCCCAGCTCCGAGCAATCCTCCGGCGGCATGTCGCCGATGACCATGGCGCTGCTCGGCCTGCTCGCCTGGAAAGCCTTCAAGCATATCACCGCAAACCAATCTGGCACGGCCCCGCAACCGTCGCCGACGCCTGCGCCGCCGCCGGTGAACACCGCAGACAGCGGTGGGCTTGGCGGTCTCGGAGGCTTGCTGAAGGGCGGCCTTGGCGGCCTGCTAGCGGGCGGCGCGGCCGGCACCGTGCTGAGCGGCGGGCTTGGCGATCTCCTCAACCAGCTCCAGCAGAGCGGCCATGGCGACGCCGCAAATTCCTGGGTCGGCAAGGGCGAGAACAAGCCGATTGCACCGGGCGATCTCGCCAGCGCGCTCGGCGCCGACCAGATCGACAGCCTGTCCGCCCAGAGCGGCCTGTCGCGCGAGGAGCTGCTCTCCGGCCTCAGCCAGTATCTGCCGCAGGTGGTCGACCATCTGACGCCGGACGGAAGGCTGCCGACCGAGGACGAGCTCTCGGGCCGCATCTGATTGTCGTCAAAGGGAGGGGAGCACTGTCATGAGCATGGGCGGCCTGTTGTGGATCATCCTCGTCGGCTTCGTTGCCGGCCTCATCGCGCGCTGGCTCGCGCCGGGGCCGAACAATCCGAGCGGCTTCATCCTCACCACCATCCTCGGCATCGCCGGCGCGTTTCTCGCGACCTTCGTCGGCCAGGCCATCGGCCATTACAGCCCCGACCAGGGCGCCGGCTTCATCATGGCCACGATCGGCGCCGTGGTGGTGCTGTTCATCTGGCACCGCCTGGTGGCCAGCGGCGTGATCAAGGGATGATCGCCGCAGGCCGTAGGGGAGCCTGCCGCCTCACACGGCGTCATTGCGAGGAGCTCTTGCGACGAAGCAATCCAGACCGTCGCCGCGGACGCTTTCTGGATTTGCTTCGCTTAGCTCGCAATGACAGGGGTCACGTAATCAAATGCATCCCCGCATCCATGCGCACGACCTCGCCGGTCATATTGCTGGAGGCCGGCATCGCGAGGAAGCAGACGAGCTGCGCGATGTCTTCCGCGCTCGAGGCGACCTTGAGCGGCACTTTCGCCACCACGCTGTCGCGCACCTGTTTTGCGCCGGCCTCGCCGCGGCCCTTGGTGAACCAGGGCGTGTCGATATAGCCGGGGCAGACCGTATTGACGCGGATCAGCGGCGCCAGCGCGCGCGACAGCGACAAGGTCATGGTGTTGAGCGCCCCCTTGCTCGCGGCATAGGCGATCGACGAGCCGACGCCGCTGATGCCGGCGACCGAGGACACGTTGACCACCGCCGACGACCGGCCCGAAGCCTTGGCGCCGGCCTCGAGCAGGCTGCGTGCCGCGCGTACCATCTGGAACGATCCGATGGTGTTGACACCATAGACCCGCTGGAAATCTTCCGCCGACAAGCCGTCGAGATCGGCGTGAGCGACGTGCTTGGTGGTGCCGGCATTGTTGACGAGCACGTCGAGCCGGCCCCACCCGGCCGCCGCTGCGACGATCTTGCGGCAATCGTCATCCTTTGAGACGTCGCCCTGCGCGACCAGGACTTCCGCGGCGCCGGCCTTGCGGCAGAGCTCAGCCGTGGCCTCGGCTTCCTTCTGGCTCGAGGAATAGTTGATGACGAGCCGGGCCCCGCTCCGCGCGAGAATTTCCGCGGTTGCAGCACCCAGGCCGGATGCCGACCCCGTCACGACTGCGCACAAGCTGTCCTTTGCCATCCCTGATGTTCCTCCCTGATCTGATGTCGGCGTCTTGTTTAGCGAGTTTGCCGCGCCCTGCAAATCGAGCAAACTCCGCTAAGCGGAATTAGCTTGTCGCCCATGCCGGCGCTGCAGGTTGGCCTGCGATCAACGCTTGTCAGGGCCATGGCTTTTTCCGATCATCGGGCGCAAGAAGACACCGCGCGCCCATCCACGGGCGGACGCGCCAATGGCAAAGCACGGGGAACGCTGTGGCGGAGAGTGACAATATCGTCGTCGAGACCGCGGAAAAAATCTTCGCTGATCTCGCCGATCCGCAAACCATCAACAACGACAAGAAGAATTCGTGGCAGGCGCCGCTGTGGCAGGCGCTGAGCGAGGCCGGCCTGCCGCTCTCGTGGGTGCCTGACGACCTCGGCGGCTCCGGCGCCAGCCTTGCCGACGGCTTTGCCCTTCTGAACGCTGCGGGCCGCTTTGCGGTCGCGGTTCCGCTGGCCGAGACCATGCTCGCGGGCTGGCTGCTCGCGCAGGCCAAGATTGCCTCGCCCGAGGGCGAGATGACGGTGCTGCCGGCCTCGCCAAAGGATCACATCACGCTCGATGCCGACGGCGCGCTCTTCGGCCGCGCGCGCGGCGTGCCCTTTGCCAAGGCGGCGAAGCATTTTGCGGTGCTGGCGCGGGGCAAGGACGGCATGTCCATCGCGCTGGTCGATGCGAACAAGTCCCGGATCGAAGCCGGGCTCAATGTCGGCTACGACCACAGCGACACCGTGACGCTCGATAAGGTTCAGCCCGTCACCCTCAAGCCCGCGCCACAAAGCTTTGAGCAGACCACGCTGATGCTGATGGGCGGCGTCGCGCGCAGCCTTCAGATCGCCGGCGCGCTGGAATCCATGCTCGATATCTCCGTTCGCTATTCCAACGAGCGCGTCGCCTTCGAGAAGAAGATCTCGAAATTCCAGGCGGTGCAGCACAATCTCGCACGCCTCGCTGGTGAATCCGCCGCAGCGCTGGCGGCCGCGACCTCTGCCGCCGATGCGATTGCGAACGCCAAGGCGTTCGACGACGAGGTTTATCTCGAAGCCGCCTCCGCAAAAATCCGTTGCGCGGAAGCTGCGGAAAAGGGCGGCGCCATCGCGCACCAGGTCCACGGCGCGATCGGCTTCACCATGGAGCATATCCTGCACCGCTACTCGCTGCGGGCGCTGGCATGGCGCGACGATTTCGGGTCGGAGAGCCATTGGGCCGTCGAGCTCGGCAGGCTCGTTGCAAACCGCGGCGCCGATGAATTGTGGCCGCTCGTGGCTTCGCGCTGATCAGGGGACGACCACAATGACCGCTGCCCTCCGTTTCGATCCGATCCGCCTCCCCGAAAAATGCGAGCAATTGCGCAAGGAAGTGCGCGCCTTCCTCGCCGAAGAAATTGCCGCCGGCACCTTCGATCCGCACAAGCCCAACCGCGAGGACACCGACGCGCCGGAATTTTCGCGCCGGGTCGGCGCCAAGGGCTGGCTCGGCATGACCTGGCCCAAAAAATATGGCGGCCAGGAGCGCTCGTTCCTCGAACGTTACGTCGTGACCGAAGAGATGCGCGTGGCGAATGCGCCGACGCGGCGCTTCTTCGTCGCCGATCGCCAGAGCGGACCGGTGCTGCTGAAATATGCGCCCGAGCACATCAAGATGGAGATCCTGCCGCGCATCTGCCGCGGCGAGATCTGTTTCGCTATCGGCATGAGCGAGCCGAACTCCGGCTCCGACCTGTTCGCGGCAAAGACACGCGCGACCAAGACCGACGGCGGCTATCTCATCAACGGCACCAAGATCTGGACCTCGTCGGCGCATATTGCCGACTACATGATCGCGATCTTCCGGACCTCGCCGCCGACCAAGGAAAACCGCCGCCACGGCCTGACCCAGTTCCTGGTCAAGATGAAGCAGCCGGGCATCAAGGTGAACCCGATCGGCCAGATCACCGGCCAGTACGAGTTCAACGAGGTCGTCTTCACTGATCACTTCATTCCCGACGATCATGTGCTCGGCGAGGTCGATGGCGCCTGGAAGCAGGCGACATCGGAGCTTGCCTATGAGCGTTCAGGCCCCGAACGCTTCCTCGAAACCTATTACGTGCTGACCGAGCTGGTGCGCGCGATCGGCCCCAACCCGGACACGCGCAGCGCCGAGGGCATCGGGCGCCTGGTTGCGCAGCTCCACACCATGCGGCGCATGTCGGTTTCGGTTGCCGGCATGCTGCAGGCCGGCAAGGAGCCGGTGGTGGAAGCGTCCATCGTCAAGGATATCGGCACGGTCTGGGAGCAGCAGCTGCCGCACCGGGTGCGCGATCTCGCCGCCTTCGTCGAGGAGACCGCGACCAACCGCGAGACGCTGGAGCGGCAGCTCGATTTCGCCATCAAGACCGCACCGAAACTCACCATCCAGGGCGGCACCACCGAGGTGCTGCGCGGCATCATCGCCCGCGGACTGGGCTTGCGTTAGGACGAATGGACGACACGATCGCGGCTCGCTCCGGCCACCTCTCCCATAGGGAGAGGTCGATTTGCGTCAGCAAATCGGGTGAGGGGTTACGCCCTCACCAGGACCGCAGCCCCTCACCCGGCGCTACGCGCCGACCTCTCCCGATGGGAGAGGTGGTTCTTCGCTACTGAGAGATCGAGATGTTTGGAGACAACCTATGAGCACCTATAATGACATCGGCGTCGAGAAGGTCGGACATGTCGGCACCATCGAGATCCGCCGCCCGCCGCTCAACTTCTTCGACATCTCGCTGATCAACCAGATCGCGGATGCGCTCGACGAGTTCGACCGCGACATCGAAATCCGCGCCTCGGTTCTATCGGCACAGGGCAAGGCATTCTGCGCCGGCGCCAATTTCGGCGATCCGGCGCGGCAGGCGCAGGAAGCGCGCGAAGCGGAGAAGACCGCCAAGGGCGATCCGGCCGACAGTCTCGGGCCGATCAACCATCTCTACATCCAGGCCGTGCGCATCTTCCGCGCCAAGAAGCCGATCGTCGCCGCCGTGCAGGGCGCTGCCATCGGCGGCGGCCTGGGCCTGGCGGTCTCCGCGGACTTCCGCGTCACCTGTCCCGAAGCCCGCTTCTCCGCGAACTTTACCAAGCTCGGCTTCCATCCCGGCTTCGGCCTGACCGTGACGCTGCCCGAGCTGATCGGCAAGAACAACGCCGAGCTGATGTTCTATACCAGCCGCCGCGTCACCGGCGAGGAGGCTTACAAATGGGGCCTCGCCAACGAGCTGGTGCCGCAGGACCAGGTCAAGGCGGCCGCGATGAAGCTCGCCAGCGAGATCGCCGAATGCTCCCCGCTCGGCCTGCTCTCCACCCGCGCCACGATGCGCGCCGGATTGGCCGACCGCGTCATGGCGGCGACCAATCACGAACTCGCCGAGCAGACGCGGCTGCGCGCGACGGAGGATTTTAAGGAGGGCGTGAAGGCGACGGAAGAACGGCGCGTGGCGAATTTTAGGGGAAGGTAGCTCGTCGGGTGAAGGCACCTCTTTGTTCCTTCTCCCCTTGTGGGAGAAGGTGGCGCGAAGCGCCGGATGAGGGGTATCTATCCATGCGATCAAGTCCGTATTTGCGGAGAGATACCCCTCACCCGTCTCGCCGGGATGCGGCGAGCCCCCCTCTCCCACAAGGGGAGAGGGTTTAAGTGCGCCCCACCACCAGCGCGTCGACGATCGTCACGCCCTGCCCCTCCGGGTGCACCAGCACCGGGTTGAGCTCGATCTCCGCGATCTCCGCTGCATGCCGTGCGGCAAGCACGGAGATATCGGCGACGAGCTGCGCCAGACCCGTGACATCCGCCCTCGCCCCTACGCGAAAACCGTTCAGGAGCGGCGCAGCCTTCAATCCTGCCAGCATCGCGCCGGCCTCCTCCGCACCGACAGGCGCCGGACGATAGATCACATCGCGGAATAGCTCGGTCGTGACGCCGCCGAGCCCCACCATCACCATCGGGCCAAATGTCTTGTCCGTCATCGTTCCCACGATGATCTCGACGCCCTTCTTCGCCATCGGCCCGACCAGCACACCTTGAATGACCGCCGCCGGCCGCTGCCTGCGCGCATTGTTGAGCAACGCTTCGAATGCCAGGAAGACCTCGCCCTTGGTGGTGATGTTGACCCGCACGCCATCGACTTCGCTCTTGTGCGCGATGTCGGGCGACTGGATCTTCATCACCAGCGGAAAGCCTACGCGGGCGACGGCTTCATCCAGCCCGGCCTTTTCCGTCACCAACACTTCGTCCGGCAGCCCGATGCCGGCGCCGCGGAGCAATGCCTTGCTGTCGGCCTCGGACAATGCCTGCTGCTTCAAATGCGCAGAGAGATCGCGCACCGGCAACCGCGTCTCGTCCGCGGGCTTCGGCAGATTGAACATTGCGTAGTCGACGAGCCGCCGCATCGCGACGCCGACATGAGTCAAACCGGAGAGGACCACGACACCGGACTTCGCGAGCTCCCGCCGCGCGAAGTCGGAGGGCACCGTGTAGGAATAGAACGCGACCGGCTTCTTCTGCGCCGCCAGCGCCGGCGTCAGCTCGGCCTCGTCGAACGGTTTGCGCACCTCGCTCGACAGTGAGAGCACGACCAGCACCGCGTCGACCTCGTCGGAGGCGGTGAGCAGGTCGACGCTCTTCTGCAATCCGCCGGAGGTCACGCCTTGCGCCGTAACGTCGATCGGGTTGCGTGCGGTGCCGTAGGATGGCATCAGCGTTCGGATCCCGGCCTGGATCATTTCGGAGAGCTCCGGCACCTGCAAGCCTTGCAGTGCCACAGCATCCGCGGCCCAGATGCCGGCGCCGCCGGAGACGGTGACAACGGCGACGCGATCGCCCTTTGGCAGCGGATTGCTGGCGAGCAGCGCCGCGATCGTCAGCGCCTCGTCGAGATCGTTGGAGACGATGAATCCGTATTTCGCGAACACCGCGTCATAGGCCGTCGACCAGCCGGCCATGCTCGCCGTGTGCGAGGCTGCCGCCCGCTGGCCTGCGCCGGAACGGCCGACTTTTGTCACGATGACGGGCTTTCTCGTCTCGGCAGCGCGCCGCGCCGCGGCCAGAAACTTGTCGACGTCACGGATGCCTTCGATGAACAGCAGGATCACGTCGGTCGAGGCGTCCTGCACCAAATAGTCCAGGAACTCGCCGGCGCCGAGATCGGATTCGTTGCCGGCGCTGACAACGTAGCTCACGGCGATACCGATCGCCTTCGCACGATGATAATAGGCAAAGCCGATGCCGCCGCTCTGCGCGACGATGCCGATCCGCTTTTGCGTAGCGACCAGCGGTACCACACCCGGCTTGACGTCCGCTGCGGGACTGAAGGTGGCCGCCACGCGCTGCATTTGGCTGAAGAAGCCCTCGGCATTGGGGCCGGAAATCCGCATGCCGGTGCGTCTCGCCAGCGCCGCGATCGCGTCCTGCATTGCTGCGCTGTCGCCGCCCTCCTCCGCGAAGCCAGAGGAGATGATGACGGCGTTCTTGACCCCGGCGGCGGCGCATTGCTCGAGCGCTGGCAGCACTGCGCGGGCCGGAATGACGATGACGGCGAGATCGACCGGAGCGCCGATCTCGGCGATCGATTTACAGCAGGCGAGCCCGTCGATGTCGGCATAGTTCGGGTTCACCGGATAGATCTTGCCGGGATAATCGTTCTTGCGCAGCATCGACAAAAGCCGCCCCGGAATCTTCTCGTGATCGCGCGAGGCCCCGATCAGCGCGATGCTCGCGGGCGCAAAGAAGCTGTCGAGCGGATGCGGCATGGCGTGTCCCTGTTGTTTTTCGATTAGTCTATCCGTGATGGCCGGGCTTGTCCCGACCATCCAACGCCGTCATTCCAGCTCAAGAACGCGGATGCCCGGGACAAGCCCGGGCACGACGACACGGTGAGAGATGAGCCGACAAATCAAGCGACGCGGAACGTTACACCACCTAACAAGAACTCGTTGCCGGCAACGGCCAGCCCCTTCGCCTTGGCCGCATGCAGCACGCCCGCCACGTCAGCCACCCGAAACTCCAGCGCGCTCATGATCTCGCTGGCCCCCTTCACGAATCGGAAGCTTGCATTGGGCAGCTTCAGTTCGGCGTCGCGCGGCGCAATACCAATGATCTTACCCCAGTGCTCCGCCAGCCCCTGCGGGTCTGGGCTTTGCATCTCCACGGTCCTCAGCGCCTGCGTCACATCCTTGCGGATGAATTTTTGCCAGTCGGGTCCCGCCGGCGGATAGACGCCGAGAATGTCGTCGCTGCCTTCGGTGTGATTGAACTCGATGAAGGCGGCGCGGCAGTCGCGGGGGTGGAGCTGCACGCCGTGATAGGGCGCATGGTCGATGACGTTGGCGGTGCGCACGCCCAGCGCGTTGGCGTTGCAGCCGCGCTCGTCCGGATCGTTGCAGCAGAAGATCGCCATGTAGCCGCCGCGGCCGCCGGTCTTCTCAATGAAGCGGCCGGCCGTGGTGCCGTCCTTGAAGGGCGCCACGACTTCCAGCAGGATTGTGTCGACCGGGAGCAGCGCGTTCTCCAGACCGTATTTCGCGACATTGCCGTCGCGATAGCACACAGTGAGGCCCATGATCCTGGCGATGTCCGTGATGACAGGCTCAAGCTGCGGCGCCACCAGGCAGATCTGACGCAGCCGGATATAGGGCGCCATCGTCATGCGCCCTTGAAGGTCGGCTTGCGCTTCTCGACGAAGGCTTTGGCGGCCTCCTTGTGGTCCTCGGTGTCGCCGCATCGGGTGTGATGGATCGCCTCGCCATCGAAGCAATCCTCCAGCGCCAGATGCTCGGCATTGTTGATGTTGCGCTTGATGAAGCCAAGCGCAATCGATGGGCCCTGCGCCAGCGACAGCGCGAGCTCGTGCGCGGCAGCGTCGATCTCGGTGTCGGGAACCACCTTCGTCACCATGCCGATCGCATGCGCCTCTTTTGCAGTCAGCACCGGCGACATCAGATAGAGCTCGCGCGCCCGCGCGCTGCCGAGCAGTTGCGTCAGAAAATAGGTCCCGCCGTAATCGCCGGAGAAGCCGACCTTGGCGAAGGCCGTGGTGATCTTGCAGGATTCGCTGGCGATGCGCAGGTCGCAGGACAGCGCCATCGACAGGCCGGCGCCGGCCGCCGCGCCGTCGAGCTGCGCCACGATGGGCTTTGGCATCTGATGCAGGATGCGCGAGACCTCCATGCCGCGGCGCAGGTTTGCGAGCTTCTGCTCGAACGGCAGCGGCGCGCGGCCCTCCGCCATCGACTTGACGTCGCCGCCGACGCAGAAACTGCCGCCCGCGCCCTTGAACAGCACCGCCCGCACCTCCGGATCATCGGCCGCGCGCCGCGCCGCCTCGACCAGTCCGGCGACCATGTCGGGGTTGAGCGCGTTCTTCCGCTCCGGGCGATTCATCGTGATGGTGAGCAGCCCGCCTTCGAGCTTTTGCAGGACCATGTCGTTCATGGGACGTCTCCCTTGTTGTTTTAGCTATCACCACACCGTCATTGCGAGCAAAGCGAAGCAATCCAGAAGTGTTTCCGCAGATGCAGTCTGGATTGCTTCGTCGCTTCGCTCCTCGCAATGACGTTGCGAGTTCGTCACGCTGTCATTTCTTCACCAGCGGGCAGCGCGACTGCTCCAGCGACTGGAACGCCTCATTGCCGGGGACGGTGGCGAGCAGCTTGTAATCGTCCCAGCGGCCCTTGGATTCCGACGGCTTCTTCACCTCGAACAGGTACATGTCGTGGATCATGCGGCCGTCCTCGCGGATCTTGCCACCCTTGGCGAAGAAGTCGTTGATCGGCGTCTCCTTCATCACCTTCATGACCGCCGCAGCGTCGGTCGTGCCGGCTGCCTTCACCGCTTTCAGATAATGCGTGACGGAGGAATAGACGCCGGCCTGCGCCGAGGTCGGCGGCCGCTTCACGCGTTCCTGGAAGCGCTTCGAGAAGGCGCGCGTCTCCTCGTTCATGTCCCAGTAGAACGCTTCGGCCAGCAGCAGGCCCTGCGCGGTCTCAAGCCCGATCGAGTCGATGTCGGTGACGAAGGCGAGCAGCGGCGACAGCTTCTGGCCGCCCTTCATGATGCCGAACTCCGCCGACTGCTTGATGGCGTTGACGGTGTCGCCGCCGGCATTGGCGAGCCCAATCACCTTGGCCTTCGAGGCCTGCGCCTGCAGCAGGAACGACGAGAAATCCGAGGTGTTGAGCGGATGACGCACGCTGCCGAGCACCTTGCCACCGGTCTTGGTGACGACGTTGCTGGTATCCTTCTCCAGATCCTGGCCGAAGGCATAATCGGCGGTGAGAAAGAACCAGGTGTCGAGGCCCGATTTGACCGCGGCAAGGCCGGTCACGTTGGCCTGGGCGAACGTGTCGAACACGTAGTGCACGGTATAGGGACCGCAGGCTTCGTTGCTGAGGCGGATCGAGCCCGGGCCGTTGAAGATGATGATCTTGTTACGCGCTTTCGCGATCTCTCCGGCGGCGAGCGCGGTCGCCGAGGCCGCGACGTCGTAGATCATCTCGACGCCCTGATTGTCGAGCATGTCGCGGGCGATGTTGGCGGACAGATCGGCCTTGTTGAGATGGTCGGCCGCCAGCACCTGGATCTTGCGTCCCAGCACCTCGCCGCCAAAGTCTTCGACAGCCATCTTGGCCGCGGTCTCGCTGCCGGGGCCGGTGATGTCCGCATAGAGGCTCGACATGTCGAGGATGCCGCCGATCTTGAGCGGCGGCTTGTCCTCCGCCTGCACGGCGCTCGCGCTCAGGGCAAACGCTGCGGCAAAAATGACCGACAAAATACGCTTCATGAAAAAGGTCTCCCTTATCGCGCCGTGCTCTGATGGCGGCTTGGCTATTGGTGTTGCTGCAATCATGCCGTATGCGCGAGAGCGCAGCAAGCGAAGGTACGTTGCGTGCGCACGATTGCCGCGTGTGTTTTCCGCAAAGCGGAATGGTGAGGCGCGGACAAATGTCTCCACGTCATTGCGAGCGTAGCGAAGCAATCCAGAATCTTTCCGCGGAGGGGCTCTGGATTGCTTCGCTGCGCTCGCAATGACGGAGTATGAGGAAGCCTCTTCGCGAGCCACTACGCATGAGCTAAGCTTGGCACGCAATACAACCTCTCCGGGTCACGTGACGCCACGCCTTCACCTCATCGTCGCACTTCTTCTCGTCGCGGGTCACAGCGCATCCGCGAGCCCATGCCAGTTCGAGTCTCAGGGCGAAGGCCGCGTCGCGGCCATCGTCGATGCGCGCAGCGTGCGTCTCGACGATGACCGCGAAATCCGCCTGATCGGCATCGAGACGACGGCGACGACAAAGCAGGCCCTGACGTCGCTGCTCGCCGGCCGCGACGTGGCCCTGCGCGGCACAGACGACACACCTGACCGCTACGGCCGGCAAGGCGCTTTTGTGTTCGTCGGCGAGAGCGATATCTCGGTACAGGCCACGCTGCTCGCCCAAGGCGATGCCATCGTCTCCGCCGAGATCACGGACAAGGACTGCGCGGCCGCCCTGATGGCGTCGGAAGCCGAGGCGCGGCGCCAAAAAATGGGCAGCTGGGCTGATCCGTCGGCCATAAAAAACGCGGAAAGTCCGGACGATATTTTGGCAGGGATTGGGCGTTTTATGGTGGTCGAGGGCAAAGTCCTGTCGGTCCGGCAAGCTGGGGCAATGACCTACCTCAACTTCGGACGAAACTGGACACGGGGCTTTGCGGCGACTATTTCAAGGCGCACGCTGCCGGCATTCGAAAACGCCGGAATTACCCTCAAGTCCTTGGAGAATCGACGTATTCGCGTTCGGGGCTGGGTTGAAGGGAATACGGGGCCGCGTATCGATATACGCCTCGTGGGACAGGTCGAGTTGCTGGGCGCAAACGAGCCGACAGGGGTAAGGCCCTAAAAGGGCCGGGCACGGGTTAAGCGACGTGAATGGGGTGCTAGAACGGCACGAACGAGGTGATGGCCGCCGCCTGCGGGCTGCGCCGGCCGCGCTGTGCCTTGTTCTGGGCGGGCTTCTCGCCGGCTGCGGCGACATGGGCAGGTTCCAGGCCGCCGCGACCCCACCGGCTGTCGCGATGCCCAAGCCGAAACCCGCCGTCGCGCAGACCCCGGCCACCGAGAAGGAGCACGAGCGCATCCTGGCGAGCTATGGCGGCACCTATGACGATCCGCGGCTGGAATCGCTCGTCAGCAAGACCGTCGACCGGCTGGTCGCCGTCTCCGACCGCCCCGATCAGGGCTATAAGGTCACCATCCTCAATTCCGGCGCGGTGAATGCGTTCGCACTGCCGAACGGCCAGCTCTACGTCACGCGCGGCCTGCTCGCGCTCGCCAGCGACACCTCGGAATTGTCCTCCGTGCTCAGTCACGAGATGGCGCATGTCCTGTCCAAGCACGCCGCGATGCGCGAGGACCAGGCGCGCCAAGCCGCGATCGTCACCCGTGTCGTCACCGACATGAGCAACGATCCAGATCTGACCGCGCTCGCGCTCGCCAAGACCAAGCTCACCATGGCGAGCTTCTCGCGCAAGCAGGAGATCGAGGCCGACGGCATCGGCGTCGGCATTTCCGCCCGCGCGCATTTTGACCCTTACGGTGCGGCGCGCTTCCTCTCGGCGATGGAGCGTAATGCCGAGCTGAAGGCCGGGAAAAGCTCGCTCGATCCGCGCGCGCAGGATTTCACCTCGTCGCATCCGGCCACCCCGGAGCGCGTGCAGAATGCGCAGACCATCGCGCGACAATATGCAGCGCCCGAAGGCGCCGAGCGCGACCGCGAGACCTATCTCGCCGCGATCGACAATCTCGTCTATGGCGAAGACCCCAGCGAAGGCTTTGTCCGCGGCCGCAGGTTCCTGCATCCCAAGCTCGGCTTTACCTTCCAGGCGCCGGACAATTTCACGCTCGACAACACCGCGCAGGCGGTGATCGGCGTGCGCGAGGGTGGCTCGCAGGCGATGCGCTTCGACGTGGTGCGCGTGCCCGCCGAGCAGTCGCTCGGCGATTACCTGAACTCCGGCTGGATGGAAGGTGTCGAGAAGGCTTCCACCGAGGATCTCACCATCAACGGCTTTCCGGCGGCATCCGCCACCGCCAAGGGCGATCAGTGGCAGTTCAAGGTCTATGCTTTGCGCTTCGGCAGCGACGTCTACCGCTTCATCTTCGCGGCCAGGCAGAAGTCGACCGAGAGCGACCGCAACGCGCGCGAGACCGTCAATTCATTCCGCCGCCTGACGCTCGAGGAGATCCAGGCCGCGCGCCCGCTACGGATCAAGGTCATCACGGTGCAGCCCGGCGACACCGTGGAATCGCTCTCCCATCGCATGGCCGGCGTCGACCATCCCGCCGAGCGTTTCCGCGTGCTCAACGGCCTCGACCGCAACGCGCAGGTGAAGGTGCGTGATCGGGTGAAGATCGTCGCGGATTGACATCGACGCGTAGCCCGGATGGCTACCGCCCCGCGTCCATGTCGCCGGCCTCGCGCTGGCCGCTGAGCCAGAGCGCGAGCAGGGTCCAGAACGCGCCCGACAACAGGTACGCACCCGAGGCGATGACGCCGAGATTGGTGGCGAGCAAAAGCGCCACCAGCGGCGCGAAGCCGGCGCCGAACAGCCAGGCCATATCCGACGTCAGTGCGGACGCCGTGTAACGGTACGTCTGCTTGAAATTCGAGGCGATCGCGCCCGAGGACTGGCCGAAGGACAGGCCGAGCAGGATGAAGCCGATCACCATGTAGATGGTCTCGCCGAACGCACCAGCGTCGAGCAGCTGCGGGGCGAAGCCGCTATAGATCGCGATCGCGATCGCCGATCCCATCAGCAGCGACTTGCGGCCGACACGGTCGGCGATGATGCCGGAGATCACGATCGCGGCGACGCCGAACACGGCAGCAACGATTTCGATGATCAGGAAGCGCACCGGGCTTTCGCGGGTGAACAGGAACACCCAGGACAGCGGAAACACCGTCACCATGTGGAACAGCGCGAAGCTCGCCAGCGGCGCGAACGCACCGAGCATGATGTTCTGACCTTCGCGCGCGACGGTGTCTGAGATGCGCGCCGGCTGCAATTCGCGAGTCTCGAACAGCGAAGCATATTCCTCGGTCGTCACCATGCGCAGGCGGGCGAACAGCGCCACGACGTTGATGGCGAAGGCGACGAAGAACGGATAGCGCCAGCCCCAGTCGAAGAAATCGTCGGCCGAGAGGTTGCCGGCGAAATAGGCGAACAGCGCGCTCGCCACGATCAGCCCGAGCGGGGCCCCTAGCTGCGGCACCATTGCGTACCAGCCACGCTTGGAGGGCGGCGCATTCAGCGCCAGCAGCGAGGCGAGACCGTCCCAGGCGCCGCCCCAGGCCAAACCCTGCGCGATACGCGCCAGCGCCAGCAGCCAGATCGCGGCAACGCCGATCTCGTGATAGCCCGGCAGGAACGCGATCGCGACGGTGGCAGTGCCGAGCAGGAAAAGCGCCGAGATCAGCTTGGCCGTCTTGCCGTAGGCGCGGTCGATCGTCATGAAAATGACGGTGCCGATGGGGCGGGCCATGAAGGCCAGCGCGAAGATCATGAAGGAATAGAGCGTGCCCGTCAGTTCGCTCGCGAACGGGAACACCAGGCGGGGGAACACGATCACGGAGGCGATCGCGAAGACGAAGAAGTCGAAGAATTCCGAGGTACGGCCAATGATGACGCCGATGGCGATCTCGCCGGGGCTCGCCTGGTCGTGGCCGTGCTCGCCCGAGTGGAGGTCTGCCATTGCGGGGGTCTGTGCCGTCGCCATGCGTGCGCCCTTAACGTCCTGAAAACCAAAGCCAACCGCCCGGCGGGACGCCAGGCAATCTGGACCTCTCTGACTCAACATTCCGCACTGCAACATTGGACAAATTGTCCAATGTCCGGATTGCTGCGCCGCAGCTACCCGTTGGGCCGGCAAAGGAAACTCATTCTCAAAGGCTCGGCTCGTGTCCCGTCTCAAGATTCTGGCGCTGCTACCCCTGGCGGCTGCGCTTAGTGGCTGCAACTACGTCGTGCTGGCGCCCGCCGGCGATATCGCTGCCCAGCAGCGCGACCTCGTCATCATCTCCACCGTCCTGATGCTCCTGATTGTCGTCCCCGTGATGGCGCTGACGGTGCTGTTCGCCTGGCGCTACCGCCAGTCCAACACTGAGGCTCGCTACGAGCCGGATTGGGACCACTCGACCAAGCTCGAGCTGGTGATCTGGTCGGCGCCGCTCTTGATCATCGTCTGCCTGGGCGCGCTGACCTGGATGGGAACGCATCTGCTCGACCCTTATCGCACGCTCGGCCGCATCCATGCCGAGCGCGCCGTCGATCAATCCAAGGCCCCGCTCGAGGTCGACGTCGTCGCGCTCGACTGGAAATGGCTCTTCATCTACCCGGACTACGGCATTGCCACCGTCAACGAGCTCGCAGCTCCGGTCGACCGTCCGATCACCTTCCGCATCACGGCGTCCTCGGTGATGAACTCGTTCTACATCCCCGCGCTCGCCGGCCAGATCTACGCGATGCCGGGCATGGAGACCAAGCTCCACGCCGTCGTCAACCACGCCGGCACCTACAAGGGTTTTTCGGCGAATTACAGCGGCGCCGGCTTCTCCGGCATGCACTTCAACTTCCAGGGCCTCGACGACAAGGGCTTTGATGCCTGGATCGCCAGCGCCAAGTCGGCCGGCGGCTCGCTCGGCCGCGCCGAATATCTCCAGCTCGAAAAACCCAGTCAGAACGAACCGGTCCGGCGCTACGGCACGATCGATTCCGATCTCTACCGCCTGATCCTTAATATGTGCGTCGAGACCGGCAAGATGTGCCAGAGCGAGATGATGGCGATTGACGCCAAGGGCGGAGCCGGCCATCAGGGCGTGAACAATACGCTGCCGCTCGCCTACGACAAATACGCCCGCCGCGGCACGGCGCTTGGGCTGGAGCCGAGCTTCGTTGCCGGCACCTGCACCCCGGATGCGCCGCAAGGCGCCGCGACCACCGCGTCAATCAAGGCGCCGACCGACACCGCGCCGCTGCTCGGCGCCGGCCTGAAGCGGCCGTCGTTCACGCCGCTGAAGTCCTCGTCCTTCTTCCTCGGACAGCGTCCGAAGTCAGATTCTTAAAGAGATCCCGCATGTCTCCTGATCTTCTCAAGCTCATCTTCGGCCGGCTCGGCTTCGAATCGCTGCCGCTGCACGAGCCGATCGTCGTCGGCACCTTCGCGGTGGTCGCGCTCGGCGGCGCCGCGTTGCTCGGCGCCCTCACCTATTTCCGTCTCTGGGGCTATCTGTGGCGCGAGTGGTTCACCACCGTCGACCACAAGCGCATCGGCATCATGTACATGATCCTCGGCATCGTGATGCTGCTGCGCGGCTTCGCCGACGCGCTGATGATGCGCGGCCAGCAGATGCTCGCCTTTGGCGGTTCCGAAGGCTATCTCAACGCCCATCACTACGATCAGGTCTTCACCGCCCACGGCGTGATCATGATCTTCTTCGTGGCGATGCCGCTGGTCACCGGCCTGATGAACTACGTCGTGCCGCTCCAGATCGGCGCGCGCGACGTGTCGTTCCCGTTCCTGAACAATTTCAGCTTCTGGATGACGGTCGGCGGCGCAGTGCTGGTGATGGCCTCGCTGTTCATCGGCGAATTCGCCCGCACCGGCTGGCTGGCTTACCCGCCGCTGTCGAACATCGGCTACAGTCCCGACGTCGGCGTCGACTATTACATCTGGGCGCTTCAGGTCGCCGGCGTCGGCACGACGCTATCCGGCATCAACCTGGTCTGTACTATCGTCAAGCTGCGAGCTCCGGGCATGACCATGATGCGGATGCCGGTGTTCACCTGGACCTCGCTCTGCACCAACGTCCTGATCGTCGCCTCTTTCCCCGTCCTCACGGTCGTGCTCGCGCTGCTCTCGCTCGACCGCTACGTCGGCACCAACTTCTTCACGAACGATTTCGGCGGCAGCCCGATGATGTACGTGAACCTGATCTGGATCTGGGGCCACCCCGAGGTCTACATCCTAGTTCTCCCCGCCTTCGGCATCTTCTCGGAAGTCACCTCGACCTTCTCCGGCAAGCGGCTGTTCGGCTACACCTCGATGGTCTACGCCACGGTCGTCATCACCATCCTGTCGTACCTGGTCTGGCTGCATCACTTCTTCACGATGGGCTCGGGCGCCAGCGTCAACTCGTTCTTCGGCATCACCACGATGATCATCTCGATCCCGACGGGGGCGAAGATGTTCAACTGGCTGTTCACGATGTATCGCGGCCGCATCCGCTACGAGCTACCGATGATGTGGACCATTGCCTTCATGCTGACCTTCGTGATCGGCGGCATGACCGGCGTTCTGCTCGCGGTACCGCCGGCCGACTTCGTCCTGCACAACAGCCTGTTCCTGATCGCGCACTTCCATAATGTGATCATCGGCGGCGTGGTGTTCGGCGCGTTCGCAGGCATCAGCTACTGGTTCCCGAAGGCGTTCGGCTTCAAGCTCGATCCGTTCTGGGGCAAGCTGTCGTTCTGGTTCTGGGTCACCGGCTTCTATCTTGCCTTCATGCCGCTCTATGTGCTCGGCCTAATGGGCGTGACCCGCCGCCTGCGCGTGTTCGACGATCCCTCGCTCCAGATCTGGTTCGTCATCGCCGCGATCGGCGCCGGGCTCGTCTTGCTCGGTATCATCTGCATGCTGGTGCAGTTCGCGGTGAGCTTCCTCAAGCGCGAGCAGCTCAAGGACGTCACCGGCGATCCCTGGGATGCACGCACGCTGGAATGGGCGACCTCTTCACCCCCGCCGGACTATAACTTCGCCTTCACGCCCGTCGTGCACGACAACGACGCGTGGTGGGACATGAAAAAGCGCGGCTACCAGCGTCCGCTCAACGGGTTCAAGCCGATCCACATGCCCAGCAGCACCGGCACCGGCATCATCCTCGCCGGTCTTGCCACCGCGATGGGGTTCGGCCTGATCTGGTACATCTGGTGGCTGGCCGCCGCGAGCTTCATCGCGATGTTCGCCGTCGGTATCGGTCACACCTTCAACTATCACCGCGACTTCGACATTCCGGCTGAAGACGTCATCCGGACCGAGGACGCGCGCACCAAACTGCTCGCCGGAGCCAAGTAAAATGACTGTCGCGATCAATCCCACCCAATCTGGCGAGCCGATCTTCTACCTCGCCGACGAGCACCCGCATCCGGAAGGCTGGAGCACCGCGCTCGGCTTCTGGATCTATCTGATGAGCGACTGCCTCATCTTCGCGATCCTGTTCGCCACCTTCGGCGTGCTCGGCGGCAACTATGCCGCCGGTCCGGCGCCGAAGGACCTGTTCGACCTGAATCTGGTCGCGGTGAACACCTCGATGCTGCTGCTGTCGTCGATCACCTACGGCTTCGCCATGCTGACGATGCAGCAGAACAAGGTCGGCCAGACGCAGATCTGGCTGGCGATCACCGGCCTGTTCGGCCTCGCCTTCATCGGCATCGAGCTCACCGAGTTCGCCCACATGATCCACGAGGGCGCCACGCCGCAGCGCAGCGCCTTCCTGTCCGCGTTCTTCACCCTGGTCGGCACCCACGGCCTGCACGTCTCCTGCGGCCTGATCTGGCTGGTGACGCTGATGGTGCAGGTCTGGAAGTTCGGCTTGATCGAAGCCAACCGCCGCCGCCTGATGTGCCTGTCGATGTTCTGGCACTTCCTCGACGTAGTCTGGATCGGCGTCTTCACCTTCGTCTATCTCCTGGGAGTTCTGCGATGAACACCGATACTCACGCCGCGCACGCCGACGATCATCACCATGGCGACGGCCACGCCCACGGCACGTTCTCGACCTATATGCTCGGCTTCGTGCTCTCGGTCGTGCTCACCGCGATCCCGTTCTGGCTGGTGATGAGCGGCGCGCTGCCGAGCAAGCAGATCACCGCGCTGCTCATCATGGCCTTCGCAGTCGTGCAGATCGTCGTGCACATGATCTACTTCCTGCACATGAATACGACGTCGGAGAACGGCTGGAGCATGATGGCGCTGATCTTCACTATCGTCATGGTGGTGATCGCGCTTTCCGGTTCGCTGTGGGTGATGAACCACCTCAACAGCAACATGATGCCGATTCATCAGATGAGCGGAATGAAGTGAGCGAGCCTCTGACGTGAGCAAGATCTGGACCGGGACGAACAAGGCAGGCGGGACGCGCGGCAAGGCTGCGCGATCCCCCTCCCTGTGGCTCACGGTCCTCTCGCTCACGGCGATTGCCGTTCTGATCGCGCTGGGCATCTGGCAGGTCGAACGCCGCGCCTGGAAGCTGGCGCTGATCGACCGGGTCGAGCAGCGCGTTCATGCCCCGGCCCAGCCGGTTCCCTCGCCCGCTGCGTGGCCCACGATCTCCACCGCGAACGACGAGTACAGGCACGTCACCCTCACCGGCCGTTTCCTGCATGACCGCGAGACGCTGGTGCAGGCCGTCACCGAGGAAGGCCCCGGCTATTGGGTGCTGACGCCGCTTCTGCGCAGCGACGGCACGCAGGTCCTGATCAACCGCGGCTTCGTGCCCTCCGAGCGGCGCGACGCCTCGACGCGCCGGGACGGCAATCCCGACGGCGAGGTTGAGATCACGGGTCTGTTGCGCATCACGGAGCGCAGGGGCGGATTCCTCAGGAACAACGTGCCGCAGCACAACCGCTGGTACTCGCGGGATGTCGCCGCGATCGCGGCGGCACGCGGCCTCCACGAGGTCGCGCCCTTTTTCGTGGATGCCGACGCCGGATCACAAATTGCCGGCGGTCCGATCGGCGGATTGACCGTGATCCGCTTTCCCAATAACCACCTGATCTACGCACTGACGTGGTTTGCCCTGGCTTTCATGCTAGCCGGTCGACTTTTCGTCACATTCGGCGGCGGGCTATTGCGCCGCAAACGCTTCGTCCACGAACCGGCCGGCGGCTCCGACGCCGCTGCCCGCAGGACGGGATCAGATGCTGGAACGATCGTCGAGCCGACCTGACGACGCAAAGTCGAGCCCCCGGACGCTGGCCCATGGCGGCGAGCTGGCCGTGACGCTGCAATCGCAGGAGGACGCGCGCGGCGAGCTGATCGGCACTGCTCCCACCGACGACGAGACCAACCGCAAGAACATGGCGCTGCTGATCCAGCTGCGCTGGACCGCGGTGGTCGGCCAGATCGTGACCATCGGCGCCGTGCATTTCGGGCTTGGCATCCCCCTGCCCTTGGAACGGATGGGCGCGGTGATCGGCGCGCTGGTGCTGCTCAACGTCTCCAGCCTGGTCTGGGTGCGCCATCGCGCGGCGATCACCAACAACGAGCTTTTGGTCGCGCTGATGCTCGACGTCGCCGCGCTGACCGCGCAGCTCTACCTCTCTGGCGGCGCCACCAATCCCTTCACCTCGCTGTTCCTGCTCCAGGTCACGCTGGGCGCGGTGCTGCTCGACGCCCGCTCGACCTGGTCGCTGGTTGCGCTGACCTGCGCGAGTTTCGTGTGGCTGACGCTCGCCTACAGGCCGCTCGACCTGCCGCCAAATCCCATCAGCGAGACCTACAGCCTCACCGTAGCAGGCATGCTGTTGGGCTTCGTCCTCAACGCCGTGCTGCTGGTGGTGTTCGTCACCCGCATCAACAGGAATTTGCGCGAGCGCGACGCGCATCTGGCGGCGCTGCGCCAGCACGCGGCCGAGCAGGATCACATCGTGCGCATGGGCCTGCTCGCCTCCGGCGCGGCCCACGAGCTCGGCACCCCGCTCGCCTCGCTTTCGGTGATCCTCAGCGACTGGCGCCGCATGCCAGATCTCGCCGCCGATCAGGAGCTCGCCGAGGATCTCGCGGAGATGGAGACCTCGCTGCAACGCTGCAAATCGATCGTGACGGGCATCCTGGTGTCGGCGGGCGAAGCACGCGGCGAAGGCTCCTCGCCGACGACGGTGACGGCGTTCGTCACCGCGCTGGTGGAGGAATGGCGCGACGCGCGCTCGGCGCGGACGCTCTACTTCGTCAACACCTTCGGCGAGGACGTCGCGATCGTCTCCGACATCGCGCTGAAGCAGGTGATCTTCAACGTGCTCGACAACGCCTATGAGGTCTCGCGCGATTGGGTCGAGCTCGTCGCCGAGCGCGAGGGCGACAATCTCGTGCTGTCGATCAGCGACCGCGGCCCGGGCTTTGCGCCGGAGATGCTGGCGCAGCTCGGAAAGCCCTATCAGTCCAGCAAGGGCCGCGCCGGCGGCGGGCTCGGCCTGTTCCTGGTGGTGAACGTGGTGCGCAAATTAGGAGGCAGCGTGACCGCCGAGAACCACAGGAAGCGCGGCGCCACCGTTCGTCTCACGCTGCCGCTCGCAACGCTCGCGATCGGAGGGAATTTTGACGCCTGACCGCTCGCTCATCGTCGTCGAGGACGATGCCGGCTTCGCCCGCACACTGAAACGCTCGTTCGAGCGCCGTGGCTACGAGGTCGTGCTCGCCGCCTCGATCGAAGAGGTACGCCAAGTGCTGGAGGAGCGCTCGTTCGGCCACGCCGTGGTCGACCTCAAGCTCGGCGGCGCCTCCGGGCTTGCCTGCGTCGAGCTCTTGCACACGCATGATCCCGACATGCTGATCGTGGTGCTGACCGGCTTTGCCAGCATTTCGACCGCCGTCGAGGCCATCAAGCTGGGAGCCTGCCACTACCTGGCAAAACCGTCGAACACCGACGACATCGAGGCCGCCTTCAACAAGGCCGAAGGCAACGCCGAGGTCGCGCTCGATGCACGACCGACATCGATCAAGACGCTGGAATGGGAGCGCATCCACCAGACCCTGATCGAGACGGATTTCAACATCTCGGAAGCGGCCCGAAGGCTCGGCATGCATCGGCGGACGCTGGCAAGGAAGCTGGAGAAACGGCCGGTCAAATAAGGTGTCGTCCGGACCAGCGTCCCCCAAACAAAAAGCCCGGCCGAACGGCCGGGCTTTGATCTGTTGCAATCGATACGACGGGTTGCTTACGCAGCCTCGTCGGCAACGGTGGTGTCGTCGCCATCGGTGTCGTCGGTATCGCCCTCTGCATCCGTATCTGCTTCGCCCTCGGCGGCTTCCGCCTTGGCGTTGCGGCGCGGGCTCTTGGCAAGCTGGGCCTCGATCTCCTTGACCGCCTCGGTCTCGGTCGAATGCTGCACCACCGCGATCTCGCGGGACAGACGGTCGAGCGCCGCTTCATAGAGCTGGCGTTCGCTGTAGGACTGCTCCGGCTGCGACTCCGAGCGGTAGAGGTCGCGCACGACTTCCGCGATCGCAACGATGTCGCCCGAATTGATCTTCGCTTCATATTCCTGGGCGCGGCGCGACCACATGGTGCGCTTGACGCGGGCGCGGCCCTTGAGGGTCTCCAGCGCCTTCTTGACCAGCGCCGGATCGGACAGCTTGCGCATGCCGACATTGGCGACCTTGGCAGTCGGAACGCGCAGCGTCATCTTGTCCTTGATGAAGTTGATGACGAACAGCTCGAGCTTGGCACCGGCGATCTCCTGCTCCTCGATGGCCAGGATCTGGCCGACGCCGTGAGCGGGATAAACGACGAATTCGTTGGCCTTAAAGCCCTGACGCTGGGTGACGACCTTCTTTTCCTCGACTTTCGGCGCAGCAGCGGGCTTGGCGGCCGGCTTGGTAGCGGCAGGAGCCTTGGCATGAGCAGCAGCAACGGGAGCCTTCGGCGCGGCGGGCTTGGCAGCGTGAGCCTTCGCCGGGTGAGCCTTGGCAGCAGCAGGCTTGGCAACGGTCGCTTTCGCGGCCGATTTGGCAGTCTTGTTAGGCATTGCGCTTCTTTTGTTCTTCGAGGACTTTGCAGCCGGCGCCTTCGTCGCGGTCCGACCCTTGGATGCGCTACGGCTGGCCGCGGCGACTTTTTTGGCCTCCTTATGGGAAGCCCTCGCTGAAGTACTCTTTTTACGCGTTTTCTGTGACACAGCCTGCGCGCGGAAACTGCCACGCCCCTGTTCGACATTTGGTTTCACGGGAACCCAGAGGGGCCAACGGGGCTGACGGGGTTCGGCTTAATGTGCCCAATATAGCACATTTCCCGCAAAAATCAATGATTTAGGGGTCTTCAGGGCTGGTTTTCGGCGGTAACGCAGCTATTAGGGTTAAGTTTGGGCCCTAATTAGTCTCCCGAGCCCGGGTTCGGAGAAAAATATTTCTCGAACTTGCCTTCCATGCCATCGAATTCCTTGGCGTCGGCGGGTGATTCTTTCTTCTGGGTGATGTTGGGCCAGCTCTTGGCGTAGTCGGCGTTGACTTGGAGCCACTTTTCCAAGCCCGGTTCCGTGTCCGGCTTGATGGCGTCGGCGGGGCATTCCGGCTCGCACACGCCGCAATCGATGCACTCGTCGGGATGGATGACGAGCATGTTGTCGCCCTCGTAGAAACAGTCGACCGGGCAGACCTCGACGCAGTCGGTGTACTTGCACTTGATGCAGTTTTCAGTGACGACGTAAGTCATCCAACGCTCCGAAAAGCTCTTTCAAAAGTCGCGGCTTGCGTAGCGCGGATGGCCCGGCGCCGCAAGGTCGGGAACGGCCGATCATGACACTTGTGTGCGTTTGACCAGCCAAGAAATGAATGCACCGCGCAATTAATTGCGCTCGCCGAGCTCTTCGTAGAGCACGCGGGCCGAGGCGGCATCGCCGCGGCGCTCGTTGAAGGCGATGACCTTCAAGACGCGCACGGTGCGATCGAGCGCGATGGTGAGCACGTCGCCGACCTTGATCGCATGCCCCGGCGATGTCTCGCGTGCGCCGTTGACGCGAACGTGGCCGGTGACCACCAGCTCAGCGGCGGAGGTGCGCGCCTTCACCACCCGGGCGTGCCACAGCCATTTGTCGATGCGCTGCCGCTCGGTCGTAGGATTACTCCTTGCGCCCCGCCAGTTGCTCTTTCAGCGCTGCGAGCTTTGCGAAGGGCGAGTTCGGATCAACAGGACGATCGCGTTCGCGCGGATTCGCGCTGGAGGCATAGGGACGCAGCGACGGACCGGACTCGCGGTCGCGGCGGTCGCGGCCCTTGTCGCGGTCGCGGCCACGGTTGTCGCGGCCCTTGTCGCGATCGCCGCCGAACTTGCCTTTGTTGTCGCGGTTGCGATCGCGATCCTTGTTGTCGCGGTCCTTGCCCTCGAAACGGCGATTCCTGTCGTCACGCCCCTCGGGACGCGGCGCACCGTCTCCACCACCTTCGCGGCCCTTGCGAAAATCCTTGGCCCCGTCGCGGCGATGACCACCACCATGACGATGGCGCTCGCCCGGCTTCGCGCCTTCGGCTGCTTCGCCGGACGCGGCCGTGCTGCCTTCTGCACTCGCCTGCGGACGCGGCTGATGGTGACGCTGATGGCGATGGCGCTCGTGGCGCGGCTTGCGATCCTCGTGACGGCCGCCGGGACGCCAGACCTCGACGAGCTCGGGCTCGGCCGGCGTCGCCGCAGCCTCAGGCGCGACGGCTTCAGGCGCGGCAGCATCAGGCGATGCAGCAGCTTCCGTTGCCGCGGTCTCGGCGGCAGCGGCTTCGAGGCCGGCAGCCTCTGCCGGCGCAGCAATCTCTTCCGCCGGTGGCGCGATGCCGGGCGCATCTTCGGGCGTGACGGCAGCCTCAGGCGGAGCTTCCGGCGCAGGCTCTGCGTCCTGCGCGCCCCCGTCGTGCTGCTCCATGCCGGGGGCGTCTTCGACCGTGACGGCTTCGGGAGCGACTTCACCGGATGCTTCTGCCGACAGACCCGCTACGGCCTCCGCTGCGGTCTCGGTCGACGTCTCCGCGCTGCCCTCGACGGGCGGCGTCTCTGCCGCGACCGTCTCGGTCACCACAGGCTTTGGCGGCAACGGCGGACGCTTCTCCATGCGATAGCCGAGCGCGCGCAGCACGGACGCAAAGTCCTCGCCGGCCGACCCGGTGAGCGAGGTCATCGCCTGCGTCACCACAAAACCGCGGCCGTCGAACGCGCCGGCCGGCTTTTCGCCGGGCGAGTTCTCGCGCCAGGCCAGCGCCGGGCGGATCAGATCGGCAAGCCGCTCCAAAATATCGACGCGCACGGCGCGCTCGCCGGCCTGCTTGTAGCCGAGCACGCGATAGGCATCGCGCGGCAGCTGCTTGTCGACCGGGAACGAGGTGCGGCCCGAAGATGCCAGATGCTGAGCGCCAGACAGCGCGGAGAGATCGACATTGTCCTGCTTCAACGCCCAGAGCAGCGCTGCGAGCGCGCGCGCGGCGGGCTTGAGCAGACCGGGGAAATAGATGTGATAGGCCCCGAAGCGGACGCCGTATTTGCGCAAGACCGCGCGCGAGGACTGGTCGAGATCCTTCAGCTCGCTGGCGATCTTCGGCCGCTCCAGCACGCCGAGCGCCTCGACCAGCTGATAGGCGATGCCGCGGGCGATGCCGGTGACATCCTCGGCCTTTGACAGCTCGAACATCGGCCCGAGCAGCTTTTCGATATGCGTCTTGAGCCAGAGCTCGAGTCGGGCCTGCACCTTCTCGCGGGGCGCCCCAGTCAATCTCTCGTCCGAGATGATGCGGATGCGCGGATGCAGCGCGTCGTCTGCGGCGGACAGGCGCGCCACGGCATCGCCGGTCCAGCGGATGATGCCTTCGGAGGTCAGCACGAACTGCTCGTCCGGTGCATTGCCCAGCTTTTCGGCGCGCGCGTTGATCTCGCCGGCGAGCACCGCTTGCGCTGCAGCCTGCAAGGCTTTCGCATCGGAGCCGGCTTCCGCAGCGTCCGGTGCAAAGGTGAAGCCGTCGAGGCGGCCGATGACGTGGCCTTCGACGATGACTTCGCCGGTCTTGCCGATTTCAGTATTCAAGCTCGTGTTCTCCCGCAGGCGGCGCATCAATACACTGGTCCGGCGATCAACGAAACGCTCAGTCAAGCGTTCATGGAGCGCATCCGATAATTTATTTTCGACCTCGCGCGCGATCCCCTGCCAGCGTTCGGGGTCTTTCAGCCAATCCGGGCGGTTGGCGACGAAGGTCCAGGTGCGAATCTGCGCGATCCGGGCCGACAGCGTGTCGATGTCGCCATCGACGCGGTCGGCCTGATCGACCTGGGCGGCAAACCAGCTATCGGGGATGCATCCCTTCTGCATCAGGAAGCCGTACAGCGTCGTCACCAGCTCGGCATGGGCGGCCGGCGACAGCTTTCGGTAATCGGGGACCTGGCAGGCCTCCCAGAGGCGCTCCACGGCCACCTTGCCATGCGCGATATCGCGCACATCGACGTCGCGCGCAGCATGATCGAGCACGCGCATGTCCTCGGCGATCGGGGCGCGCGTCAGCGCCTCGTGCCCTGGGGCCAGGTTCAGCGACACCTGGAGCGCGCCGAGCGAAGAGAAATCCAGCTTCGAGTTGCGCCATTGCAGCATCTTCACGGCGTCGAAGGTGTGGTTCTGGAGCGCGTTGACGAGTTCGGGCTCGAACGGGGCGCAGCGGCCGGTGGTGCCGAAGGTGCCGTTGCGCGTGGCGCGGCCGGCGCGGCCGGCGATCTGCGCAAATTCCGAGGGCGTCAGGCGGCGGAACTGGTAGCCGTCGAACTTGCGATCGGAGGCAAAGGCAACGTGGTCGACGTCGAGATTGAGGCCCATGCCGACCGCGTCGGTGGCGACGAGATAGTCGACGTCGCCGTTCTGGAACATTGCCACCTGCGCGTTGCGGGTGCGAGGGCTGAGCGAGCCCAGCACCACGGCGGCGCCGCCATGCTGGCGGCGGATCAGCTCGGCAATGGCGTAGACCTCGTCGGCGGAGAAGGCGACGATGGCGGTGCGGCGCGGCTGGCGCGTGATCTTGCGGTCGCCGGCGAATTCGAGCTGCGACAGGCGCGGCCGCGTGATCATGGACACGCCCGGCAAGAGGCGCTCGATGATCGGGCGCATCGTGGCGGCGCCCAAGAGCAGCGTCTCGTCGCGGCCACGGCGGTTGAGAATGCGGTCGGTGAAGACGTGGCCGCGTTCGAGGTCGGAGGCGATCTGGACCTCGTCGATGGCGAGGAAGGAGACGTCGAGATCGCGCGGCATCGCCTCGACGGTCGAGACCCAATAGCGCGGCTTCTTCGGCTTGATCTTCTCCTCGCCGGTCACGAGCGCGACGCTCTCTGGCCCCGCGCGATCGGCGATCTTGTTATAGACCTCGCGCGCAAGCAGGCGCAGCGGCAGCCCGATCATGCCGGAGGGATGCGCGAGCATCCGCTCGATGGCGAGATGGGTCTTGCCGGTGTTGGTCGGCCCGAGCACCGCAGTGACGCCGGCGCCGGGGGCACGCTCGGAAGCGAAGGGGGAGGAAGAAAAAGCCATTCCGGAGATAGGTAGTGCCGATTTGGGCGAATGTCAGTGCTGTTTGAGGCGATGAGGCGATCAGGTGTCAGCGATGTCTCCGAACGCCACCACGCGCTCCGCTGTCATGCCCCGGCTTGACCGGGGCATGTGGCACGCCGTGGCTCATCGGCTCAACCACGACCGCCTCGGCGTACTGGATCGCCCGGTCAAGCCGGGCGATGACAGCGAGCGCGGAGCAGTCTTCCCAACCTCGCGCAACTGTCTCAGTTTGCGACGCCTTTCCCGCTCGCCTTAAGCTTCGGAACGACTCTAGAACGAATCGCGGCCGAATCGCTGACTCCCGATTGCGTCCCGTTCCGTTCACGCAACATGTCGCGGGACTCGCCACAGGTGCGCACTAGATGAAGGCTCGGGCTGCCGTACAAGCGACGATTTGATGACGGATTCCTTAAAGCTGGGGCGGCGGGGAGTCGAATCAGAATCGGGCGGGAGTCAAATGGATTCCAGGTTCCCCGACCTGCCAAAACAAAAATGCGAAAACAACCCCATGCACAGTAGGGAAGTCATTGATATCTCATACGTTCTTACGCTCCCCTGGAGGGGTCCGGGACGAGCGTAGCTCGCCCGTGGTCGATCGCGCGCAGCGCGAGCGGGGTGGGGTGATCTTTCCGCCCGGCACAGCGCCCGTGGGGAGAGATCACCCCACCCCGTCGCACATTTCGCTGCGCTCATGTGCGCCGACCCTCCCCTCCAGGGGAGGGTTAAGAACTGCTACTGCGTCTTGGCGACGCGTGGCGGCTGGGGGGAGGTGATGAAGCTCGTCGCTTCCAGCATCGCAGGCCCCAAGGGCGTCGGCACTTTCAGCCAGAACGGGACCAGGATGCGCGTTCCCGCCACCGGCGCAAAGGCGATCTCGATGTTGCGCTGGGCGGCGAGGTATTTGATTACGGGGCGGTCGGGGATGTAGCCGGCCACGGGCACGAAATAGAGCGCGCAGACCACGACCGGGCCCTTGTATCCCTTCTCGGCCTTCACGCTCTCCATGCGCTTGAAATCGAGTTTCAAGTCGTAGCGCATGCGGCCGTCGAACACGGGCGCGCTGTTATGGCAGGCTTCCGGCGACACCGGATCGCCATTGCCGGGCACGCGCAGCAGCGAGGCCGTCATCGGGTCCCAGACGCCGCGGCGATGCGCTTCGGTGACGACGATGCGATCGGGGTCGACCGGCGGCTCCGGCAGGATCGCAAAATCCTTCACATTGCCCTTGTCGAGCGTGATGCGGATCTCTTCGGTCTTCTTCGAGGTGGTGGTGGAGGCCTGATAGCCGGTCGCAACCAGCGCGCCGTTGACGACGCGGCCCTGCGAGGCGCCGGTGCCCGAGCCACCCGCGAACGATTTCAGCAGCCCCGTGGTGCCGCCGGAGGCCGCGGCGGCGAACACGTCGTCCTGGATGTCGATGTTCCAGGCGCCCTTGCCGACGGGAATGCCTGATAACGTCGCCTCATATTGCGCCTCGAGCTTGCCTTGCGCCGCTGCCGGCGCCGCCCCCCACGCCAAGGCGAGCCCGCACAGCGCCGCCAGGGCCAACTGGCCGGCGCGCCGCCGCGGCGGATGAGAGGTCAGGATATTCACGAAGCCATCCAATGGGGCCGTCAGGCCTTGTTAGTTAAGCCAAAAACAGCGGCAAACAATGTGCTGGGCGCCAAAAGCGGCGGAACTCCCCAGGACTCTTCGGCCGCGAATACGCCCTTTATGTGATGGTAAGGCGTTCCGATCATTGCCGTTTTGGTGATCGGGGAAGGTGTGGTCGCGGGCGCGGTCACCTCTCCCGCTTGCGGGAGAGGTCGCGCGAAGCGCGGGTGAGGGCTCTCTCCTTTGGGGGCACTGTCGCGACTGCCCCTCCGCGGAGACAGCCCTCTCCCCAACCCTCCCCCGCGCGCGGGGGAGGGAGCGCACCGCGGGTGCCGCGCGAGATCCCGGGTTCGCGCTCCCCGCGCCCCGGGACGACGGGCCAAAAACGGCCCGTCGCCTTGACGTCCCGCCCCTTCCCCCCTATACGTCCGCCCGCTCCCTGCAAGGACGAAAGAATTTGCCCCCGTGGCGCCCCGAATGGCGGCCGCAAATCGTTGGGGGCTCGAACCTGAGGATTTCTACCATGTCTCGCCGCTGCGAACTGACGGCCAAGGGCCCCCTCGTCGGCCACAAGGTCAGCCACTCCAACATCAAGACCAAGCGTCGCTTCCTGCCGAACCTCGTCAACGTGACGTTCATCTCGGAAGCCCTGGAGCGCAACGTGCGCCTGCGCGTCTCCACCAACGCGGTCAAGAGCGTCGACCATAATGGCGGCTTAGATGCCTTCCTGCTCAAGGCCAGCGCCGACGTCCTGTCGCCGCGCGCCCTCGAGCTGAAGCGCGCCATCCAGAAAAAGGTCGGCGACGCGCCGGCGAAGAAGGCGAGCTAAGATTTCAGAATTGGGCGGGGGCTAAGTTGCGTCGCGTGGCGTAGGCTTAGCCAGTAGAGTTGCGTTGCGGCCGGATCGGAAGATCCGGCCGTTTTTGTTTGGGAAGCTTTGCTCTTCTGCAACTACAGAGCGCGGCGTAAGCTAACTGCGCCTCGAATCAGATAGAGCAATGGACGATATCTCAAAGGACCTACTTCAGATAAAGTTTAGAGGGCGAGCGATTCCGCCTCATAAGGCAATAATTGCTCCGGTAATTGGAGCTCGAAATGTTCTGACGAACAGCCCGTGGACATACGTTGCCTTGTGGCTCAAGAGAGGAGGCAAGGACAAGGCACTCCTCTATTGGCAGCAAGCGCAGGAATTCCACAAGGTATCCCTCGGCCTTCCTCCTCAATCGGCACCTCTGCTGCTTTACTATTCTTTCTTGAATGCAACGAAGGCGCTTCTATCAGCCAAGGGAATTGTATTTAACGAACGTCACGGCGTTTCAGAGCACACTCCGGCCTCGCAACGAGGAAGTTCCTCTCTCAATCACCTTGGCATCAAAATCCAGCAACATGGAGTATTGCCAAGCCTGTCGACTTACTACCAAGAATCCGAAACCAACAAGACTCACACTCTTCAAGAACTATTCTTCAACATGGTTTTCATACACCGAACCTATTGCCTAACCTATACATCGCAATCCGAAATGTTTATTCCAATCGCTAACTGCGGTTTCGTTGCAGATAGGCCATCCAAGCAAGTATATTTTCGCGCAGACATTACGAAGAACATTCCCTTCGCGACGGCCGTTAAGCGACTCCCAGTCCTTTTTGTTGCCGACGAGAAGTTTGGCCCTCGGGCAATTCGGTCTGTAGCCTCCGCGGCCTGCCAAAAGCCCGGTAAGTTGGGCGCGAGGGCTCTAGCCAACATTGCCGATCTAAACCAGAGCCTGCGCAGCGAGTTATTCTTTATAAACGGCACGGAGCCACTTTGGTACATCAGGTCTCGAACGCGCGGCCCAAAGCGCATTGAACGCCAACTGCCTACGCTCATCTTAGGCGCGATGCACCGGCTCAGCGAGATCAGCCGTTATAATCCGCCGCAGATGGCATCCCTCCTAGCTGGACAGAAGAATTGGTTACTAAGCGAATTTATTCAGATGTCTGCTGAACAGTTCATCGACGAGATTGCATCGGAGCTAACAGGCATTCAATTCCTAGTTCCAAACATCCGGGCAGCGAGCTGATGAATATCTACATCGCGTGCGCTCTGATCGATACCGATCAAATCCAGCTTCATTGATGCCAGCACGATAAGAAACAACTCCGCAGCAAGTCGCTACGTTCTTGATCTTGTTAAGGACGGCCTGAGTAAAAAGGAGCAGGTCGATCTCGCTCTCTCATATCGATTGATGAAGGACGAATTTCTCACGGACGAGCGGGTGCGTGAAATAAATGGATCGCTCGACCAAAAGAAGGGAATCGTATCTCAGAAGAGACCACAAGGCGCTGCGCTCTAGTAACTTATACCCAAAATAATGTCGCTGAGATCAAAGGGAAGATCTATCAAATCAATCGCTGCATCCCAGCACATGTAGAAGTATGGTCATGGTACTCCTTTCTGCTCCGCGAACTTGCTCGACCCTATCAATCGAGCCTAATCGGCTCTCGGATACGAGGAGTTCATTGGACTCAAGGGCGATCTGACAGATACGCCAAGCAGACTGAGATCAAACGTTTCTACTTCGGAAATCAGGGCCTTATCTACTCCGACAAGATCGCGCAGTTTGTACTCGCCTGCAACGAAGCGTCCGCCGGCGCCGTGATCCGCAGGCTGGAAGAGCGCTTTGATATGATCTACATCGACGAATTTCAGGATCTCGCCGGCTATGATCTCGATTTAATCGAGTTGATTTTGCGCTCACGCGTACAAGTGAACCTTGTTGGTGACCACCGACAGGCAACATTTCGCACAAACAACTCCGTTAGGAACAGCGCCTATTCCGGCATCAAGGTCATTAAGAAAGTTCGAGAGTGGGAAAAACTCAAACTATGCAAGACCACCTACCAAGCCGAGACCCATCGCTGCAATCAGGGCATTGCCGATATTGCCGATGGTTTCTTTCCGCGGGAGCCCAAGACGAGATCACTCAACGATAAGCTAATCGGCCACGACGGAGTCTTTGCCGTTAATAACAGCGATATAGCAGCCTACCTTGAAAGATTCCGACCGCAAGTACTCCGCCTGGATGTCAAGACAGATTGCCACGGCTACGAGGCGATGAATTTTGGCGAATCGAAAGGACTCACCTTTGAACGAGTCCTAATATTTCCGCACAAGCTCGCCAAATCTTGGCTGGCTAGTGGCGACATCAGACACGTGGAAAAGTCGGCCTCGAAAATGTATGTCGGAGTTTCTCGTGCCCGGCACAGCGTCACGTTTGCCTATGATGGTGCTCTAGGGGTAACTGGAATTGCGCGGTACGTTATGTAGATTCATTGTTCTCGACCCAGCTAGCAAATGCGTGTTGTCCAATTTTCCCCATTTTCCGCTATACTTGCCCAGATAGCATCACCCGGAGGCGCATTCCGTGGAGCACGCACCCAACACCGACCGCAAACCCGAGCCGAAAACCTCATCATCTGCTGTGACGGTACTGGCAACGAGATCAGCGAGAACATCTCCAACGTCCTGAAAATCCGCGGTCGGCACGGTGACGGCACTTGTAAACAACACCCCTCGCGCGTTAACCGTGCATTAACCAACGCAGCCTAGCCTGCGGTAATCGTCCAGCCATCATTAGCCCGAAATGCCGTCCCGGTTCGCTCCAGGAGAAGCGCCGATGTGCGTTGCATTGTTGACGTATGCCGATCTCAGTGCCCGCCTCGACATCTCCCGAGAGGCCGCGCGTTCGCTTGCGCGACGCCGCCATTTGCCGCGCTCGCGGTCGGAGGACGGCAAGGCCCTGGTCAGGGTCGATTTCGCCGAGCTCCGCTACACACCCCGCCCACGACGCGTCCGCCGGGCAGACCCGATCGATGTCTCCCTGGCGAAGATCGAGGCCATCAAGATCCAGGCCTTCAAGGCGGAGGTGGCGCGGCTCGAGGCCGTCGCAACCGCCTACAGGGCAGTATTCGAGCGCGAGCGCGAACGTGCCGATCGCCTGGCCGTCGAGCTGACGCAGGCGGCCGCCGAGACGACCGCCGCCAATGCGTGGGCGGCACGACTGGAAGACGAAGTGGCGGTTCTCCAGGCCGGTCGCCGGGCGGGCGGCACGATCGCGGGGCAAGCCGCGCTTCGATTGGGACATCTGGCCGCTGCGATCGTGCAGGCAGACCGGGCGGCTCGCAGGTAACACTCGAGACTCATCTCCATCCCCGGCTTGCCGGAGCAATCACGAGGGAAGTATGACTGGCACCACCGATATCCACGAAATGAAGGCCCGCATTGTCGTGTTTGGCGTGGGCGGCGCCGGCGGCAATGCGGTCAACAACATGATCACAGCCGGGCTGCAAGGGGTCGAGTTCGTGGTCGCCAACACCGACGCGCAGGCGCTTGCGATGTCGAAGGCGAGGCGCCTGATCCAGCTCGGCACACAGGTGACCGCAGGCCTCGGCGCCGGCTCGCAGCCGGAATTGGGCCGCGCCGCAGCCGAAGAGGCGATCGATACGATTCGCGATCAATTGACCGGCGCGCACATGGTGTTCGTGACGGCCGGCATGGGCGGCGGCACCGGCACCGGGGCTGCCCCCATCGTCGCCAGGATCGCACGCGAGCTTGGCATTCTCACGATCGGCGTGGTCACCAAGCCGTTCTACTTCGAGGGCCAGCGCCGCATGCGCTTTGCCGAAGCCGGCATCGAGGAGCTGCTGAAGACGGTCGACACGCTCCTGATCATCCCGAACCAGAACCTGTTCCGGGTGGCCAGCGAGAAGACCACATTCGCCGATGCCTTCGCCCTTGCCGACCAGGTGCTTTATTCGGGCGTCGCCTGCATCAGCGACCTCATCGTCAAGGAAGGCCTGATCAACCTCGATTTTGCCGACGTCCTCTCCGTCATGAAGGAGAAGGGCAAGGCCATGATGGGACGGGGCGAGGCTTCCGGCGAGAAGCGCGTGCTTGCCGCCGCCGTGGCCGCGATCTCCAATCCATTGATCGAGAATCCCTCGATCAAGCGCGCCAGTGGCCTCATCATCTCCATCACCGGCGGCAAGGATCTCATGCTGTACGAGGTCGACGAAGCCGCGACCCGCATTCGCGACGAGGCCGACCCGGACGCCAACATCATCGTCGGCGCGTCGTTTGATGACAGCCTCGAAGGCATCGTCCGCGTCTCGGTGGTGGCGACCGGAATCGATAATCTCGACCCGGCGCAGCAGGCGCAGCCGGTGGAGACCGCCCTCACGCAGCTCGCCGGCAGGCTGCGCAACGACGGCCGCCGTATCGCCGATCGCATCGAGCGCAGTGCGCCCCTTGCGCAGGTGGAAAGTCCGCCGCTCCGCCCGCAGCCGCACCACCCGGTGGGGCCGCCGGCAAGGCCGAGCCTGGAACATGCACGCCAGCCGGCCGACCGGCCGCTCGATCCTTACGGCCGCACCGCTATGCGCAATGCGCCCGACGAGGCCGTTCTCGACATCCCGGCCTTCCTGCGCCGCGCCGCCAACTGAACGGTGGCAGGAGGGAGTTACGGTCGTCACCGGGGCGCGACGACATCGCGAGCTATGATGCGCCATGGCGCATCTGAGCATGCATCGAACCGCGGTGATTGTTGAGCAATGGATTCTCGGGCTCGCGCCAAGAGGCGCACCCCGGAATGACGGAGCGGCTTGCGGAGAAGGCTATCGCATATGACAGTTGGAGGCTGCCGGATGAGTTCGGCCTGCATGGTTCGAGACGCCCGCTTTGGCGGGCTCCTCACCATGAGGGTTTGATATCGCGCCGCCAAACGAGACCTCATCCTGTGGAGCCCGCCGACGGCGGGCGTCTCGAAGGATGCGCCGCAAGGAAGCCACCCGCCAGGTTCACGCTGCCGTGCTGCGGGGGCCCTCCTGTGTTTCCTTCTTCCGACTCCTTATCGCGGGACAGCCACGCCGGAAAACGTAGCAGGCGTTCGTTGCTGTCTTTCGTCAGCTCGATGACGGAGCGGCTTGCAGAGAAGGCTATCGCATATGAGAGTTGGAGGCTGCCGGATGAGTGGCGGGCTCCTCACCATGAGGGTCTGATAGCTCGCCGCGAAACGAGACCTCATCCTGAGGAGCCCGCCGAAGGCGGGCGTCTCGAAGGATGCGCAAGGAAGCCAGCCGCCAGTTCACGCTGCCGTGCTGCGCGGGCTCTCCGGTGTTTCCTTCTTGTCCGTCTCCTTGTCGCGGGACAGCCATGCCGGAAAACGAAGCAGGCGTTCGTTGCTGTCTTTCGGCAGCTCGATGGCAGGTTCATCGGGCGAACTCGGGAGGTCCAGCGCGACGTGGCCGGTTCGCACCGCATCCGCGCGCTGATCCAGTTCGCGCAACAGAGGATCGAGCACACTGTCGATTTCGGTCGCCACCGACACCAGGAAACTATTGAGCTCGCGCGCCTCGGGCACGATTGCCGCAGCCGATTCGATCGCCTTGGAGAGGCCATCGACGACGGGCGCAAACGCGCCGGCGGCTTGCTTGATTCGGGTTTTGATCGCTTCGATCTCGACCAAAACGCGCTCACGCTCCCGCCTTTTCTTCTCCTCCGAAAGGCGGGCTTCAATTTCGGCGATCTGGGCCGTCAGGGTCGTGGCTTCGGATGCGAGTGCATCGCGTCTTCCGCGCGCGCGCTCGAGATCGCGGCTGAGATTGTCCACTAAGTCGTCCTTTCCAAACATGGCTTTGCTCCGTACGACAGCCGTTTTGGTCCGTAGGACGGCCGTGGCGCGAACCGCCAGCCTGGCAAGCTCAGCAAAGGCTGGACGGGCCGAAACAGGCATCAACTTCGGTCGCGTCACATGGGCCGACATGGTGATCCCCCACTCGTCCACATTAGGCGACGGCATGGTTAACAAGTGGTTAATGTCAACAGAAGATAAATGAGGCACCACGCCGGCGGCGCCGGCTTCGTCTCCTCGCTGCCATCCATTTCCGCTATACTGCAGTCGCATCACCCGGAGGCGCATCCCATGGAGCATGCAGCCAGCACCGACCGCAAACCCGAGCCGAAAAACCTCGTCATCTGCTGTGACGGCACCGGCAACGAGATCAGCGAGAACATCTCCAACGTCCTGAAGCTCTATCGCTGCCTGCGCAAGACCGACAAGACGCAGCCGCGGCAGATGGTGTTTTACGATCCGGGAGTCGGCACGGTGACGGAGCCGACGACGTGGCATCGCTGGAAGGCCAATATCAATATGGTGCTGGGGCTCGCCACCGGCTATGGGCTCGATCACAACGTGCTCAGCGCCTATTGCTTCCTGGTTCAGCATTACGCAGCCGGAGACAAGATCTACCTGTTCGGCTTCTCGCGCGGTGCCTATACCGTGCGGGTGCTGGCGGGGCTGATCCACAAGCTCGGGCTGGTCTCGCCGGAGCAGGTGAACCTCGCGGGCAGCGGCCTCATCGCCTACAAGCAATATTCCGGCACCGGGCGCGGCAACGACGTCGAGGACCTCAGCGACGTCACTTTCGACGATCAGGGGCCGCTACCGAAAGACCAATTCGACCTCGCAGCGCAGTTCGCGCGCATCACCTCGACGCGCTGGCCGACCATCCACTTCATCGGCGTCTGGGATACCGTGGCGAGCGTGATCGTGCCCCGCGCCGACCGGCTGTATTGGCCGAGCTTCGAGGAGCTCGCCTTCACGCTGCGCAATCCCAGCGTCAAAATCTTCCGGCAGGCGATCGCGATCGACGAGCGGCGCTGCATGTTCCGCCTCAAGGCGTATGACGCGCCGCAGGAGTTCTGGAGCAACCGCTATGTGCCGGACGAGAAGAAGGTGCCGCAGGACATTCTGCAGGTGTGGTTCGCCGGCGTGCATGGCGACGTCGGCGGCGGCTATCCGGAAGCCGAGAGCGGGCAGTCGAAATATCCGCTGCTGTGGATGATCGAGGAGGCCGCAAAGGCGGGGCTGAACTTCAACCCGCGCACGGTGAACCAGCTCGCCTTCGGCATTCAGCGCAAGAACTCGCCGTTCAGCTATGTCGCGCCTGCTTTTACCGGGAAGACGGGCGAGCTGCACGATTCCATGACGGCAGCTTGGCGGCTGCTGGAATATTTGCCGAAGCGCGCGAAGTACAAGGAGTGGCCGGAGCGGAAGGTGGTGCTCGGCTTCTACATTCCCGATAGCGAGCCGCGCGTCATTCCGGAAGGCGCGCATGTGCATGAGAGCGTGGTCAAGCGGATGGCGGTGGGGCCGGACTATCGGCCGGTGAATCTGCCGAAGAGTTACGTGACCGTGCCGATGCCGGTGGGGCCGCATGGGGGAGACGATGCGGGCATACTGCCACTCTCCCCTGGAGAGGGAGGGTCGGCTCACATGGAGCGGAGCGAAATGTGAGACGTGGGGTGACAGTCTCTCCACGCAAGCGCTGTCCGTGTGGGGAGATCACCCCACCCCGCTCGCGCTGCGCGCGATCGACCCTCCCCCTCCAGGGGAGGGTGGCAGCCCGCTACCGCCGCTTTGTTCTTTCGCCGCTACTTTTCGTTAAAATTCTCAAGCCTGCTTTAGCGGGATCGCATCATCTCTCTTCCAACATTGGAACCGATCCCCGCGATATCTGCGGAATTGGAGGAGAGTGCCAATGTATCCGCGCAAATATGCCCGCGTGAAACCTTCGGGATTGGTGTCGCGCCAGGCCAAGATCATCACCGACCCGCGCGCGCCGGTGATTCCCTGCACGCTGATCGACTATTCGCCCGGCGGGGCCTGCGTCGATCTCGGCGGACAGGTGAGCATTCCCGATCGGTTCGAGCTCTTGCACGTCAACACCAAGAAGCGCTGCCGCATCGCGTGGAAGCGCGGCACGCGGGTGGGCGTGGTGTTCTAGGGCCGAAGGCCGAGATGCCCCGCTTACCCTCCCCTGGAGGGGAGGGTAAGAGCCGCGCTACGCCCGCATACGCGCCTTCGTCCCCGCGACGATCTGCATGGCGACACCGCCGATCCAGCCGAGCAGAGCGAGCCAGGTCCAGGCGATGTGCGGATCGAGGCGGAGCACGATGACGGCGACGGAGGCGAGCGCGGTAAGCGTGGCGCAGAGCGTGCCGGCCGAGCTCAAAAACTCCGCGGCGTCGATCTGGCTGTGCGCCTCGTCGAACGGCATTTGCGGCGTGTCGATCCCGATATAGAAGCCGATGAAGCCGAGCACCATCATCAGCAGCAAGAACCCCTGCGTGGTGAGCGTGGGGATCGCCGATCCCACATAGGCGCCGACGAACAATCCGCACGCCGCGCCCGCCATCGCAAGACCCACGCGCTCGAACACATGGGCAGTTTTGCGAACACCAAAACGCATGGCCGGCCTCCGTGAGCCGTTGAGGGGACGGAGGTTAGGCCAGTTTTGCGGGAGGTGGAAGGTGAGCGGGGTTACGGATGCGTGAGTTTACTCCCCCGCACGCGGCGCCGCATGCGGGGAGAGGTGAAGAAATCACCGCGCCCCGAACGTGGTCCTGCCGAACAGCGCCTTTTGCGTCGAGGGCTGCGAGCGCCAATATTGCGGCGGGGCTTCGACTTCGCCGCCGAGCTCGGCGGCCGCGTGCCAGGCCCAGCGCGGGTCGTAAAGCATGCCGCGGGCGAGCGCGATCATGTCGGCCTTGCCGGATGCAACGATCTCCTCGGCTTGCCTGGCTTCGCTGATCAGGCCGACGGCGATGGTCGGCAATTCGGTCTCGCGCTTGATCGCCTCTGCGAACTGCACCTGATAGCCGGGGCCGAGCGGAATCTTCTGCTGCGGCGAGACGCCGCCGGAGGAGGCATCGATCCAGTCGACGCCGCGCGCCTTCAGCGCTTTCGCAAATGCGATGGTCTGCGCCAGGTCCCAGCCGCCCTCGACCCAGTCGGTCGACGACACCCGCATGCCGACCGGCTTGTCAGCAGGGAATGCGGCGCGCACCGCATCGAACACCTCCAGCGGAAAGCGCATGCGGTTTTCGAGGCTGCCGCCATATTCGTCGGTGCGCCGGTTCGAGATCGGCGACAGGAACTGATGCAGGAGATAGCCGTGCGCGCCGTGCACCTCGATCGCGTCGATGCCGAGGCGGGCGGCGCGCTTTGCTGAGTCGGCGAAGGCGTTGCGGATGCGTTTGAGGCCCGCGGCGTCGAGCGCCAGCGGCGCGGCCTCGCCCTCCTTGTGCGGCACGGCCGACGGCGCAACCGTCTGCCAGCCGCCGTGTTCAACCGGAATCAGCTGGCCGCCCTCCCAGGGCCGCGCGCTGGAGGCTTTGCGGCCGGCATGGGCGAGCTGCATCGCGATGGCCGTCGAGGAATATTTGCGCACCGAATTGAGGATCGGCTTCAAGGCCGCTTCGCAGGCATCGCTGTAGAGCCCGAGACAGCCCGGCGTGATGCGGCCGATCGCCTCGACATGCGTCGCCTCGATGCAGAACATCGCCGCGCCCGACAGGCTGAGATTGTTGATGTGGGTGAAGTGCCAGTCGGTGGCGACGCCGTCGTCGGCCGAATACTGGCACATCGGCGACACCACGACGCGATTCTTCAACGTCAGGCCGCGCAGCTTGATCGGGGAAAACAGAACGGACATGCGGGGAGGTTCCGAAGGATGGAGGGGCAATGGCAGGAGTGTAGTGAGCGACGTGCGGATTGCTAGGCGCGCGGGGGAATGGCCGATAGTGGCGCCACGCATTGCGCTGTTGGCTTGGCGCGAGCCCGCCTCCGCATCGGCAATGACGGGGAGAGACCGCCGGCTATTCCACAAGCGTAAACTGCAGCAGCAGGGTCCGCTGGAGCATCGAGAAATTGTCGTCGGAGATCAGGGTCAGCACGGTCTCGCCCCCGGCCGTGACGTGGGCGTCGATGCCTTCCATGTTGTCGATCTCGTGGCCGAGATCGGCGGCGAACAGCGTGAGGCCGTCGACCAGCGCACCCGGCGCGATTGCCTTGAGCGGGATCGCGCGGAGGCGGATATTGACGCCGGTGAACCAGGAGAATTTGCGCTCGAGGATGAGGAGATCGCCAGAGGGCAGCAGCACGGCGTCGCTGATGTCGAAGTTTTCGGAGCGCCGCACGCTGAACTGGCCCGGGGCCGGGCCGCCGATCAGGAAGGCTGTGAGGTTGCCGTCGGCATCGAGCCCGCGCTCGGAGAAGGCGATCAGCGTGCCGGCGAGCGGCTGGCTCTGGCCTTGCCCTTTCGGCACGATGACCATCGCCTCCAGCCCCTTGTTGGAGGGCAGCTTGCGCAACGCCGGCGGCACGGCAATCACCTCGCCGCGGGCGCGGGTGCCGCCCTTGGCGAAATCGTAGCGCAGAATCTGGTTGACGCGCTCGAGCCCGACATAGACGAGGTTGCCGTCGCGCGCGAGCGCCTCGGTGTCGTACCAGAGCCGCTTGTCCGTGATCGGCCGCCCGTCCGCACCGAGCAGCGGCGCGGCCTCGACGTCTGCGAGCCCAACCATCTCGCGGCCGGAATAGCGGATGGCACCGGTGAACCAGCCGCCCTGGTCGGAGATCGCGAGGAAGCGTTCACCTTTGTTGTCGAGGAAGCGGAGGCCGGACAGGCCGCCAAAACCGCGATAGGGCGAGGTCAGCACCAGGCCGCTGCGAAAATCCAGCGAGCCGAAGCGCGTGCGCGCGCGGTCGCGCGGCTCGAAATTGGGGATGGTGCGCGCATTGACCTCCACGCTGACGGGCGCGGCGACGGCGTGCTCGAGGTGGAGCGCGCGCGGCGGCGGCTCGATCGCAGGGTGCAATTGCGCCTGCGCTCGCGCCAATCGCGGCATCGTCAGAATGGAAAATCCCGCCGCCGCGTGGCCGAGAAAGCTGCGGCGGGACGAAGCTGCGCTCACGAATGCAGTTTGCGGCGCTGCCGGCTGGCCGGCTGGCTCGGCGCGGTGTTGGTCTCGCTGAAGAGTTCGGCGAGCTTCTCGGTGATGGCGCCGCCGAGCTCCTCGGCGTCCACGATCGTCACCGCGCGGCGGTAATAGCGCGTCACGTCATGGCCGATCCCGATCGCGATCAGCTCGACCGGCGAGCGGGTCTCGATCTCCTCGATGATGTGGCGCAGGTGCCGCTCGAGATAGTTGCCGGGATTGACCGACAGCGTGGAATCGTCGACCGGCGCGCCGTCCGAGATCATCATCAGAATCTTGCGCTGCTCGGCCCTCGCCAAGAGGCGCTTGTGCGCCCAGTCCAGCGCCTCGCCGTCGATGTTCTCCTTGAGGAGCCCCTCGCGCATCATCAGGCCGAGATTTTTCCGCGCACGACGCCAGGGGGCGTCGGCGGATTTGTAGATGATGTGGCGGAGATCGTTGAGGCGGCCGGGATTGGCCGGCTTGCCAGCGGCAAGCCAGGCCTCGCGCGATTGCCCGCCCTTCCAGGCGCGCGTGGTGAAGCCTAAAATCTCGACCTTGACGCCGCAACGCTCCAGCGTGCGGGCGAGGATGTCGGCGCAGGTGGCGGCGACCGTGATCGGACGTCCGCGCATCGAGCCGGAATTGTCCAGCAGCAGCGTCACCACGGTATCGCGGAACGTCGCCTCCTTCTCGTGCATGAAGGACAGCGGGTGATAGGGATCGGTCACGACGCGCGACAGCCGCGCGGGATCGAGGATGCCCTCTTCGAGATCGAACTCCCAGGCGCGGTTCTGCTGCGCCATCAAGCGGCGCTGCAGGCGGTTTGCGAGGCGGGCAACGATGCCTTGCAGGTGCGCGAGCTGCTTGTCGAGATAGGCGCGCAGCCGCTCCAGCTCGTCATGGTCGCAGAGGTCTTCGGCGGCGATGACCTCGTCGAATTTCGGCGCAAACGCATGGTATTCCGGCCCGCGCGGCTCGTTGGCCCCGCGCGAATTCGGCCGCGTCGCCTCGCCCGGCGTCTCGTCGTCGCCGAGTTCGCCGTCGTCGAAGGTGTCCGAAGTCGAGGCCTGCGCGCTTTCCATCGCGCTCTCGCTCATCTCCTCCGACGTCGCCTCGGCCTGGTCGGCGCTCATCTCCTGCGCGGCGTCGGAATCGGGCGAGCCTTCGGCGCCGGACTGGTCGTTGTCGCCGTCCTGGTTCTCGTCGTTCTCGTCATTGTCCTCGGTGTCGGCGTTACGCTCGTCGCCGAGCTCGAGCGCCGACAAAAGATCGTGCACGGCATCGCCGAACCGGGTCTGGTCCTCGAGCACGCCGTCGAGCCGGTCGAGCCGCTTGCCGATCTTGTCTTCGAGAATGGGACGCCAGAGGTCGACCATCTTCCTGGCGGCCGCCGGCGGCGCCATGCCGGTCAGGCGCTCGCGCACCAGCATCGCCAGCGCGTCGGCCAGCGGCGCATCGGCGCGGTCGGTGATCTCGTCGAACTTGCCGCGATGGAAGTGATCGTCGAGCATCGCGGTGAGGTTTTTCGCAACGCCCGCCATGCGGCGCGCGCCGATCGCCTCGACCCGCGCCTGCTCCACCGCCTCGAACACGCCGCGCGCCTGCGGATTGCCGGGCATCAGCTTGCGATGCACTTTCGGATCGTGACAGGCGAGCTTGAGCGCGATGGAATCGGCGTGGCCGCGCACGACCGCGGCGTCCCGCTTGGTCATCTTGCGCGCAGGCTCGGGCAGCCGCGCCTTGCCGGGCGCAAGGCCCGGGCGCTCAGCGGCGAAGGAGACGTCGAGCTCGGGCGTCTTCGCGATCGCCTTGAGACAGGAGGCGACCGAGCGCTTGAACGGCTCGGTCGGGGCTTCCTTGCTGCTGCGGAATTTGGAGTTGGAGGTGGTCATCTCACCCTATCCGTCGTCCCGAAAGGCCGGGACGACATCTCAAACCTTTAGCTCAGCGCCACGTTCACCGCCGATTCCGGCAGCTCCGCGTTGAAGCAGCGCTGGTAGAACTCGGCGACCAGCGGGCGCTCGAGCTCGTCACATTTGTTGAGGAAGGTGACGCGGAAGGCAAAGCCGATGTCGCCGAAGATGTCGGAGTTTTCCGCCCAGGTGATCACCGTGCGCGGGCTCATCACCGTCGACAGATCGCCGTTGGCGAAGGCGTTGCGGGTGAGGTCGGCGAGGCGCACCATCTTGTTGACGATGTCGCGGCCCTCCTGGGAGCGATAGTGCTTGGCCTTGGCCAGCACGATCTCCACTTCCTCGTCGTGGCTGAGATAGTTCAGCGTGGTGACGATCGACCAGCGGTCCATCTGGCCCTGGTTGATCTGCTGGGTGCCGTGATAGAGACCGGAGGTATCGCCGAGGCCGACGGTGTTCGCCGTGGCGAACAGCCGGAACGCCGGATGCGGCTTGATCACCTTGTTCTGGTCGAGCAGGGTCAGGCGCCCCGAGACCTCCAGCACGCGCTGGATCACGAACATCACGTCCGGGCGGCCGGCGTCGTATTCGTCGAACACCAGCGCGACGTTGTTCTGCAGTGCCCAGGGCAAAATGCCGTCGCGGAATTCGGTGACCTGCTTGCCGTCGCGGACCACGATGGAGTCCTTGCCGACCAGGTCGATACGGCTGATGTGGCTATCGAGGTTGACGCGCACGCAGGGCCAGTTCAGCCGCGCGGCGACCTGCTCGATATGGGTGGATTTGCCAGTACCGTGATAGCCGGTCACCATGACGCGGCGGTTGCGGGCAAAGCCCGCGAGAATGGCAAGCGTGGTGGCGCGGTCGAAGCGGTAGTCGGAATCGACTTCGGGCACGTGAGGATCGACTTCGGAATAGGCCGGGACTTCGAGATCGCTGTCGATTCCGAACACCTGGCGCACCGACACCTTCATGTCGGGCAGACCGGAAACTTCCTCAACTTTGGACAGAGCGGCGGTCGTCATCAATCCTCCGAGGTCCCGGGCGGTCCCGAAACCGGTTATTTGCACGTTGGCTGCGGCTGGGTGCTGAAAATCAACCTATCAGAGACAACGAGCGGGCAGAAGCCCGCCCCCTAATCAAAGTTCCAGTGTCTTTTCATTTAGATAGGCAAGGAACGCAGTTTTTGGAGGGCTGCCTTGCGAATCACGCTCGAATTTCGGGCGGTTGACCCCTCTGCCTGCGCGGATGGCCCTGTTGCCGCATGCACTTACCCATGTAGGGTCTGACTTCCAGTGCTCCAGCCCACCATAGAGACGACGTGACATCCTTCCTCGATCCCCTCATCGCCTTCGTCTCGGCCCATGCGTGGCTGGCTTATCTGACCCTGTTTCTCGCGGCGCTGCTCGAAGCGGTGCCGGTGGTGGGGTCGGTAATCCCCGGCTCGACCATCATCCTGGCACTGAGCGCGCTGGTTCCGGGCGGCGAACTGAAGCTGCCATGGGTGTTGCTGGCGGCCGCACTCGGGGCAGTGCTCGGCGACGGATCGGCCTATTGGATCGGGCACCGGCGACAGCGCGAGATCCTCAACACCTGGCCGCTGACCAGCTACCCGCGCGTGGTCGAGCAGAGCGAGAATTTCTTCCATCGCTTCGGCACCTGGGCGGTGTTCTTCGCCCGTTTCGTGCCCCCGATCCGCGCCTTCGTGCCTGTTACCGCGGGTGCGCTCGGCATGGCGCCGGCGAAATTCTACGCGGTGAACATCCCGGCGATCCTGGCCTGGGCGCCCGCGCATGTGCTGCCCGGCGTGCTGGCGGTCTCAGCGCTCCACGAATATGCCGGGCTGCATCATCACGGCCATATCGGCAAGCACATCTGGATGCTGACGGTGGTAGGGGTGGCGATCGTGCTTGGCGTGGGAGTGTTGATCCATCGCCGGCGCAACGGCGGTAGCATCGCGGCGGCCAAGCCGCGGGCGTAGATCTTACCCTCCCCTGGAGGGGGAGGGTCGGCTCACATGGAGCGCAGCGAAATGTGAGACGGGGTGGGGTGAAGGTCTCTCTACGTCGAACACTGCCCGCGTGGAGAGATCACCCCACCCCGCTCGCGCTACGCGCGATCGACCCTCCCCCTCCAGGGGAGGGTGAAGGCGCGCTCCTGGTCAGGTCTTCGACTCCAAAACCCCCGCCCGCCGTCCCGGTGCCGGTCCGACATACCTGGCCCTTGGCCTGATCAGCTTGCCGAATTGCAATTGCTCGCTGGAATGGGCGATCCAGCCGACGCTGCGGGCCATGGCGAACAGAGCGAGCTCGCTGCCGGCAGGCAGGCGCAGGGCGTGCACGAGCACGGCGAGTGCATAGTCGATGTTGACGAACTCGCCGGTCGCTTCCGCGATCCGCTCCGGCACCTCGCGGGTGAACTTCCGCGGTGCGCCTGCGCGCGACAAGGCATTCAGCAGTGATTGCGCGCGAGGATCGCCGCGCTTGTAGACGCCATGGCCGAAGCCGGCAAAGCGCTCGCCGAGCGCGACGCGTTCGCGCACCATCGGCTCGACGTCGCGATCGATCAGCGTCTTCACGAGCTGCGAGGCCAGCACGCCGGCGCCGCCGTGCTTGGGCCCCTTGAGCGCGGCGAGGCCGGCGATCACCGAGTCGTAGAGATTGAGGCCGGTCGACGCGGCACAGCGCGCGGTGAAGGTCGAGGCGTTCAGTTCATGGTCGGCAAGCAGCACGAGCGCGCGGCGGATCAGATCGCTCGCGTGCTTGTTGTCCGCGGCCCATGCCTTCGCAACCTGCTGATGCAGCGGCTCGGCCGACGGCTCGGCATTGAGCATGGTCGCGACCAGCAGGCGGACGATGCGCGCGCCGACCATGGCACGGCCATCGGGCGCGCGGGTGAAAGCGCGGGGATCGGCGCTCGCAGCCAGCGCGAGCACCGCAATGGCGCGGTCGATCGGCGCGGCCCGACGCGCGGCTTGCCCGATCATGCGCATCTCCTCGGAGAGAAGCGGCTGATTGTCCTGATCGAACGGATCGACGCCAGAGACGTCCCACAGCAGCGTCGCCGTATGCTCGAGCGCATCGTTCTCGGCGAGATCGACGCAATTCACCCCGCGGTAGATCGCGCCCTCCTCGGTGATGGTCGAGATCTCCGTGTCCATCACCGGCAAATCGGCGTCGAAGCTGCGCAGGCCCCTGGGCTCCGGCGACGGCACCCGGCGCTCCTTGAGCGCGCGGACGTCCTCGGCCCGGTAGCGGTTTTTTCGCGAATCCTGCGTCGGCTCGGAGCGGATCAGACCGCGGCTGACATAGGCATAGAGCGTGGCCGGCGAGATCGCGAGCTCGGCGGCGGCTTCCCGGGCGGAGAGGTAGAGCTCGTTGGAATTTTTCATATTGATTTATGTAATCAAGATTGATCAATCTGTCGACAGGCCTGACCCTTCCCCCTGCGTCAAACAGGAGATTGGGCCATGAACATCCACCTCACCAAAAGCCAGATCGGACTGGACGGCGTTCCCGCCGCTGAGACCGTGCTGAGCCATGTCGACGGCGAGCGCGGCGAGCTGATCATCGCCGGCGAGCATGTCGGCAGCCTCGCCGCCAGATCGAGTTTTGAGGGCGTCACCGCCCGGCTCTGGAACGGCGCCAACAAGACCAGCTTAAGCGAGGCCAATGTGCGGGCGAGCCTGGGCACCGCGCGGGAGCGCGCCTTCGCTCGATTGCCGGACCTGTTGCCGGCAACCCGCGGCATGGGCATCGTCGACGGGTTTCGTGCGGCCGTCGCGGGCCTTCGCGCCGAATACGGCCTGGAGCATGAAGCAACTATCGTCGGCGCGTTTCCGGTGATTGCGGGCGCGCTGGTCCGCCGTGCCGGGGGGCTCGAGCCGGTCGCGCCCGATCGCAGCATGAGCCACGCCGCCGACACGCTGCGCATGCTGCACGGGCAGGCGCCTGCAACGCGCGAGGTCACCGCGCTCGATGCGTATCTCGTCACCGTCTGCGACCACGGCATGAATGCCTCGACCTTCACGACCCGCGTGGTGGCCTCGACGCAAGCCGATCTGTTCGCCGCCGTGACCGCGGGCTATTGCGCGCTCACCGGTCCCTTGCATGGCGGCGCGCCGGAGCCCGTGCTGGAAATGCTCGACGCGATCGGCTCGCGCGAACGCATCCAGAGCTGGGTCGACGCGGCGCTGGCACGCGGCGAGCGGATGATGGGCTTTGGTCACCGCGTCTATCGCGTCCGCGACCCGCGTGCCGACGTGCTGAAGACCGCGATCGAGGCCCTGGCTTCCAATGGCGCCGACCTGCCCTTTGCCGGCGAGGTCGAGGCCTATATCCGCAGCGCGCTGCGCAAGAAGAATCCGGACCGGCCGCTGGAGACCAATGTCGAGTTCTTCACCGCCATCCTGCTCGATGCACTCGCAATTCCGAGGCAGGCCTTCACGCCGATCTTCGCACTGGCGCGCGCGGCAGGATGGACCGCGCATGCGCGCGAGCAGCAGCGCACGGGACGGCTGATCCGGCCGAGCTCGTCCTATGTGGGGGCCATGCCGAAGGCTTCAGGCGACTAAAGACTAAGGGAAAGGCGACAGCGGAGCTCCCACTCCGCTGTCGTGCGGGCGAAGTCCTGATCTGTGCAGGTTGAGGAGATCTGCACGTCCCGGGCGAGCACCGTGGAACGTATACGCGGCCGGCGAATTAGCTGATCTGGCCCGTAGAGGAACGCGATGCTGGACTTGCTTGGACATTCGGACGAGGCCAGGATCGGCGAGATCGCGAGGCAAGCAGCGAACAGGAGCGCTGCCGGTGGGGATTCCGAGAGGCGATTCCGGGACTTGCTCCAGGCGCTGCCCGCCGCGATCTACACCACCGACGCAGAGGGCCGCATCACCTTCTTCAATCAAGCCTGCATCGAGTTCGCCGGACGCACGCCAAACATCGGCGAGATGTGGTGCGTGACATGGAAGCTCTATCTGCCCGACGGCACGCCGCTCCCCCACGATGAGTGCCCAATGGCCGTCGCGCTCAAGCAGAACCGGCCGGTGCGCGACGTCGAGGCTGTGGCCGAACGGCCGGACGGCTCAAGGATTTGCTTCATGCCGTATCCGACGCCGCTGCGCGACGAAGGCGGCCGACTGGTCGGCGCGGTGAACATGCTGGTCGACATCACGGCTCGCAAGCAGGCCGAGCAGCGGATGATGCTCCTGGCTTACGAGGTCGATCATCGTTCGAACAATCTGCTCGCGGTGACCCAGGCGATGCTGCGGCTGACCAAGGCCGAGACCGCTGCAGAATTCCAGGCCGCGTTTCAAGGCCGTCTCAGCGCGCTTGCCAATGTGCAGAGGCTGTTCTCGGAATCGCGCTGGACCGGTGCGAGTCTGAAGACCATCGTCGAAGAGGAACTCCGGCCGTACGCAGGCGCAGACGGCGAACGTATCAGCATCGCTGGAGACGACCTCCGGCTGCCGGCGACGCTCGCCCAATCGATCGCGGTCGCCGTGCACGAGCTTGCGACCAACGCCGCTAAATACGGGGCGCTGTCGACGCCTTCAGGCAGGCTGGAGATCCGCTGGGAGACCAATGGTGCAGACCCTCTCGTGCTGCACTGGTCAGAGCGCGACGGTCCCCCGGTCAACGAACCGCCGACGCGCAAGGGCTTTGGCATCGGCGCGGTCGATGGCATCATCCGGACCTTGCGCGGAAGGATCACCCGGCAGTGGAAGCCGGAAGGGCTGGTGTGCCAGATGGCGTTCCCGGACGTCACTAAGTAAGCGCGACCAGATCCGGATGCATCGTCATCGCGCTTTGTCATCGCGCTTTGGACTGTCGCCAAAGCAAATCCTCTGAAGGCCGATGCACGCTTCCCGAATGCGCTAGGCCTCGCGGACCACCGTCTTCAGGTAATTATACGCCTTGATGATCTCGATCAAACGGTCTTCCGTGGAGCGGTCGCCGCCGTTGGCGTCGGGATGATGCTGCTTCACCAGCGCCTTGTACTTGCTCTTGACGTCGGCGAGGGTGGACTCGGGTCCGAGGCCCATGACCTGGAGCGCCTTGCGCTCGGCGTTCATGATCTTGCGCGTCTCGGCCTTGGGCGGGGCTTGCGGGCCGCCGCGCCAGTTGGCGCGGCCGTTGAGCTCCTGGAACATACTGAACGGATCGAAGGCGCTGTCGATCTCCGCCTCCGCGCCTTTCTTGACGCCGCCATTGGCGCCCATCTTCCAGGTCGGGCGGTGACCGGTCAGCGCATCCTTCTGGTAGCGCGCGACCGCGTCGGCATTCATGCCGGAGAAGAAATTGTAATTCTGGTTGTACTCGCGCACGTGGTTCAGGCAGAAGTGCCAGTACTCACGCTGATTGTCGCGACCCTTGGGCGCACGATGTGCGCCCTTGTTCTGACACCCGGTCCATTCGCAATTGACCACGGTGTCGCGCGGCTTCACTTCCGGCTGCTTGCCCCGCGGCTTGACCCGGATGGAGTCGAAGAACTTTGATGAATCGATCGGCATGGCTGACTTTGACTACGCAATGCAAAAACCTTCAAGTCTTGACATTGCAATTAGCTTGAAACCCGTAGCCGAAGTTTCACTTCGGCGTTTTTCAGAACGGCCGCCAGAGGCGGCCTATGGTGTTGACGGAGCGCGATCGCGTCCCTTAATGGCTCACATGGCTATCAGAGACGTTATCAGCAACAAGTTGCAGGAAGCTTTCACGCCGGAAAGCCTGCAAGTCGTCGACGAGTCACATTTGCATGAGGGCCACGCCGGCCATCGACCGAGCGGCGAGTCGCACTTCCGTGTGTATATCGTATCTGCCGCCTTCAAAGGGAAGAGCCGGGTCGATCGCCACCGCATGATAAATTCGGCGTTGGCCGCGGAACTCGCCGGCGGCGTGCACGCGCTCGCGATCCACGCGCAGGCGCCGGGGGAAGGGTGATTTGCTTACCCTCCCCGGGAGGGGAGGGTAAGCGAGATCAAAACGACGTCCCGGCCCTTCGCGGCTTGGCTTCCTCCAGCTCGGCCTCCCGCGGCACCGGTGAAATACGGAGCGCGGTGATGCGGTTGCGTTCGCGGCGGAGGACGCGGAAGCGGAAGCCGTGGAAGGTGAAGCTCTGGCCGCGGTCGGGGATCGAACGCGCCTCGTGGATGACGAGGCCCGCGACCGTGGTTGCCTCTTCGTCGGGGAGGTGCCAGTCAAGGGCGCGGTTGAGATCGCGGATCGGCACCGAGCCGTCGACCACGACAGAGCCGTCGGGCTGGCGGCGCACGCCGGCGACCACGACGTCATGCTCGTCGGCGATGTCGCCGACGATCTCCTCCAGAATGTCTTCCAGCGTCACGAGCCCTTCGACTTCGCCGTATTCGTCGACGACCAGCGCGAAATGGGTCTTGCGGCGGCGGAACGCCTTGAGCTGCTGGGATATCGGCCGCATTTCCGGCACGAACCAGGGCGGCAGCATGATGGTGGTGACATCGATGCGCGAGGTATCGCCCTCCGACGCGCGGATTGCGCGCAACAGATCCTTGGCGTGCAGAATGCCGATGATGTTCTCCGACTTGTCGCGCCACAGCGGAATGCGGGTGTATTCGGTGGCCAGCACCTCCCGCACCAGCTCCTCCGGCGGGAGATCGGCATTGATCATCACCATCGCGGTGCGGTGAACCATCACGTCGGACACGGTCAGCTCGCCGAGGCGGAAGACATTATGAATGTACTCGGCCTCGCCGCTCTCGATCTTGCCGTGTACGGCCGATTCCTCAACCAGGCCCTCGATCTCGGAATCCGTCAGGATCTCGTGCTGCGAAAACTCCTGAACGCCGATCAGACGCAAGATCGCACCCGAAGCCGTGTTGAGACACCAGCTCAGCGGGTAGAACACCAGGTAGGAGACATGAAGCGGATACGCAATCCACTGCGACACCGGCACCGGCTCCCTGATCGCAAGCGTCTTCGGCACCTGTTCGCCGATGATGATGTGCAGCGAGGAGAAAACCAGAAAACCCGCCACGAACGAGGTGAAGTGCAGCGTCGCCTCCGACAAGCCGAGCGGATGGAGGATCGGGCTCAGCAGCGCAGAAACGGTCGGCTCACCAATCCAGCCAAGACCAAGGGAGGCCATGGTAATGCCGAGCTGGCAGCAGGCGAGATAGGATTCGATATTCCCCATCATCGTCTGCAACAGGCGTGCGCCGAAGCGGTTCTGCTCGACCATTGCCTTGACGCGAAACCCACGGCTCTTCACGAGGGCAAATTCGGCCGCCACGTAAAATGCGTTGGCAGCGAGCAGGAGGACAGCAAGCAGCAGATTGATGGAAATCGAACTCATGTTTGCCTCGCGATCGCCTCGGCGTTCCGCGCCGTTTCGCGGGCGGCAGATCCAATCGATCCCGCCATCACTGCGCTAATTTCGACTGCAGGAAATCGCGCACCAGCGTCGGCTCGACGTCCTTCGCAATCACGGCGCGGCCGACCGCCTCCAGCAGAATGAAGGTGAGCTTGCCGCGCTTGACTTTCTTGTCCTGCGCCATCAGCGCCATCAGCGCGTCGGCATCGGCAAGGCCCTCCTGCGCAAAACCCGCGATGTCCTGCAAGCGCGTTGGCAGGCCGGCTTCGGCCAGATGCCGCTCGACGCGCGCCGCGTCCAGCTCGCCGATCATGCCGAGCCGGACCGAGAACTGCGCCGCCAGCGTCATGCCGATCGCGACGCCCTCGCCGTGGAACAGGCGGTCCGAGAAGCCGGTCGCCGCTTCCAGCGCATGCCCGAAGGTATGGCCGAGATTGAGCAGCGCGCGTTCGCCGGTCTCGCGCTCGTCGCGCGCGACGATTGCGGCCTTGGCGCGGCACGACGTCGCGATCGCATGCTCGCGCGCCGAGCCGCCCCTGAAGATATCGGCATGGTTCTTCTCCAGCCAGGTAAAGAAGGCCTCGTCGCCGAGCACGCCATATTTGGCGACCTCGGCATAGCCGGCGCGGAATTGCCGCGGCGACAGCGTGTCGAGCACGGCGGTGTCGGCGATGACAAGGATCGGCTGGTGGAAGGCGCCGAGCAGATTCTTGCCCTGCGGCGAGTTGATGCCGGTCTTGCCGCCGACGCTGGAATCGACCTGCGCCAAGAGCGAGGTCGGCACCTGCACGAAATCGACGCCGCGGCGCAGGATCGCCGCGGCAAAGCCGGCGAGATCGCCCACCACGCCGCCGCCGAGCGCGATGACGAGATCGTTGCGCTCGATTTTTGCGGCGATCAGGGCCTCGCTGACCTTTTGCAGGCCCGCATAGGTTTTGGAGATCTCGCCTTCCTCGACCACGATGCGCGAGGTCGGAATGCCGGCTGCGGCAAGCGACGCCTCGGCGGGCTCGAGCCAGTGCTTTGCGACGGTGCGGTCGGTCACAACGGCGGTACGCACGCCGGGGCGCAAGCGCGCGACGCGCTCGCCGAGCGAGGCCAGCACGCCGCGGCCGATGACGATGTCGTAGGCGCGGTCGCCGAGCGCGACATCGACATTGACAGGATCGGAATGCTTCAAAGGCGCAGTCATCGTACGGCACTCGCAAGGTCGGCAGGTGGCACGCCGCAGAGATGGGCGTGCAGGGTCTCGATGCATTCCTCGACGATCTTATCGTGCGGCACATCGCGCGAGGCGATGGTGAGGTCGGCATGGCGATAGACCGGTTCGCGTTCGGTGAGCAGGCGCGTCACGGTTCCTTCGGGATCGGCGGTCTGGAGCAGCGGGCGATCGGCACGGCGCCGCACGCGGCGCATGATGACGTCGTGGTCGGCCTTGAGCCAGATCGAGACCGCTTTCGCGGCGATGCGCGCGCGCGTCTCTTCGCGCATGAACGCGCCGCCGCCGGTCGCGAGCACGATCGGTCCGCCGTCCAGCAGCCGCGCGATCACGCGGGCCTCGCCGTCGCGGAAATGCGGCTCGCCGTGGCGCTCGAAGATTTCCGGTATGGTCATGCCGGCCGCCGCCTCGATCTCGGTGTCGGCATCGACGAAGGGCAACTTGAGCCGGGCCGCCATGCGGCGGCCGATGGTGGATTTGCCCACCCCCATCATGCCGACGAGCACGATCGAGCGCGCCCCGAGCGCCGACAGGATGTCGGCCTCAGGCGAACCGGGTATCGGCAGCGCGGCGTCGGACATGGATCTCGCTCGATCTGCCGCCAAAGGCGGCATGCTTTCGCCACCTATACGACCCCGCAGGGGGCCTCGCCAGAGGACTCTTGCCACGAAACGGCGAACATGTTGGATGATTTCATTGGTTAATTTGCCCGCCAAGACCGCTATCGAGACCCTTTGCCGATGCCCAGCCTGTTCCGCTTCCTGACGGTCCTCGCCGTGATCGCCGGCATCGTCTATGGCGCGGTCTTCGCGCTGGCAAACTTCGTCAGTCCGAAGCCGCGGGAAATGACGGTGACGATCCCGCCTGACAAGTTTCTCAAGAAATAGCAGCTAGGCTTTGGGCATGCGCACCAAGCCCTCCGACACCCAGCTCACCGGCCTGTTCCTCGACATGCTCGCGGCGGAACAGGGCGCCGGGCCCAACACGCTCGACGCCTACCGCCGCGACCTCACCGATCTCTCGGAATTTCTGGACCGCGTCGGCCACACTTTTGTAGATGCGGAGACGCAAACGCTGCGCGACTATCTCGCCGATCTTGATGCCCGCGGCTTCAAATCCACCAGCGTCGCGCGGCGGCTGTCGGCGATGCGGCATCTGTTCCGCTTTCTCCTCAACGAGCGCATCCGTACCGAGGATCCCGCAGCGATCCTGTCGGGGCCGAAGCGCGGCCGCGGCCTGCCGAAAGTGCTGTCGATTGCGGATGTCGACCGCATGCTCCGCCGCGCCAAGGAATTGAGCGAGGCGGCGGATGCCTCGCCCTCGAAACGGCTGCGCAGCTTGCGGCTCTATTGCCTGCTCGAGGTGCTCTACGCCACGGGCCTGCGCGTCTCCGAGCTGGTGGCACTGCCGCGCTCGGCGGCCAAGCGCGATGCGCGCATGATCGTGGTGCGCGGCAAGGGTAACAAGGAGCGCCTGGTGCCCCTCAACGAGGCCTCGCGGCAGGCGATGGCAGATTATCTCGCGGCGACGGAAGCTGCAAAGGGCGACAAGAAGAACAGCGTGGCTGCTTCGAAATGGCTGTTTCCCTCATTCGGCGAGAGCGGACATCTGACCCGCCAGCATTTCGCGCGCGACTTGAAGGAACTCGCGGTCGCCTCCGGGCTTCAGGCCCGTCTGGTCTCCCCGCACGTGCTACGCCACGCCTTCGCCAGTCACCTCCTCCACAACGGGGCCGATTTGCGCATCGTGCAGACCCTGCTCGGCCACACCGACATCTCGACGACCCAGATCTACACCCATGTGGTCGAGGAGCGGCTGAAGAGCCTGGTGCGCGACCTGCATCCGCTGGCGGAGAAGTAATCTCGCGTGCCCCGGGGCGCGGCGCAGCGTGAAACGGTGCGCCGCTGAGCCGGGCCCACGCCTCTTGCCGGGTCCCGGCTCAGCGCAGCGGCGCTACGGCGCGCTGCAGCGCGTCCCGGACACGAGAGTCCAACCCCGGCGATGGCGAAACGGCCTTGACTTCGGCCACATCTCCGCAGAAAGAGCCGGGGCTTCACGATTGATTTGGCTTGCGGCTCACGAGCACACAAGCCAAGCCATTGAAGAAGCTGCAGTTCTTTTCGCGACCGCAACCTCGCTTCGCTTCTCCAGCCCCGTCCGCCTATATTGAGTTGATGCCAGACCAGATGCGCAGCTATCTCGACTTCGAAAAGCCCGTCGCCGAGCTCGACTCCAAGGTCGACGAGTTGCGCACGCTCGCAGCTTCCGGCACCGACATCGCCGAGGAGATCGGGCGGATCGAGGACAAGGCTTCGCAAGCGCTGGCCGACCTCTATGCGAACCTGACGCCGTGGCAGAAGACGCTGGTGGCGCGGCACCCGCAGCGGCCGCATTTCAACGACTTCATCAAGGGCCTGATCACCGAGTTCACGCCGCTGGCCGGCGACCGCAAATTCGGCGAGGACGAGGCGCTGGTCGCCGGCTTCGGCCGCTTCCGCGGCGAGCCGATCTGCGTGATGGGCCAGGAAAAAGGCGATTCCACCGAGAGCCGCATCCGGCACAATTTCGGCATGGCGCGGCCCGAAGGCTATCGCAAATGCGTGCGGCTGATGGAGATGGCCGAGCGGTTCGGTCTGCCGGTGCTGTCGCTCGCCGATTCCGCCGGCGCCTATCCCGGCATCGGCGCCGAAGAGCGGGGACAAGCCGAGGCGATCGCGCGCTCGACGGATGCCTGCCTGGCGCTGACCGTGCCGAACGTCGCCATCATCACCGGCGAGGGCATGTCGGGCGGCGCCATCGCCATCACCACCGCCAACAAGGTGTTGATGCTGGAGCACGCGATCTACAGTGTGATCTCGCCGGAAGCCGCCTCCTCGATCCTGTGGCGCGACGGCACCAAGGCGCAGGAAGCCGCCAACAACATGAAGATCACCGCCCAGGACATGCTCCGCTTCGGCGTGATCGACAGCATTTTGAAGGAGCCGGTCGGCGGCGCCCACCGCGATCCCGCCGCCATGATCGCCACCACCGGCGATGCCATCGCCAAGGCTTTCGACGAGCTCCGGGGCCTCGACGGCGACGCCATCCGCAAGCAGCGGCGGCAGAAATTCCTCGATATCGGCCGGAAACTGGGCTGATTCGGCCCGAACAAGCGCACCGCTGAAGGAGCGCTGCGCTGCATCGGGGCGCGAGACCCCTTGGTGGCCCGCTGGTAACCCCGCGTTAACCCTTTTTTTGCCCAAATCGGCGATCTCTGTTCCAATCCGGCCGAAAGGCCCAAGTAAGGCCCAAAGTCGCGTCCATTTAGTCTTCGTTGACCATGCCACTCGGCCAACGGGCTCGTGATCCCCGCTCGGGTTGCGACCACATGACCCAGAGGTTAGAATTTTAATCAATGGCTTCAGGGCATAAGCGCTGGGGCGTGGTCTGAAAAGCCCGTCACGACGGGTCTGGTTCGCCGGTCAGATCATGCTCCAAACGATTGGGGTCGCGCTTTCTGCCCGGCACGGTGTGGGGTCCATCTTGATTTCTCGTTCGCTTGCTCGGGCGCTCTTGGCTTCGGTTGCGCTGATGACGGCCGGCGTTCTGCTGACCGGCTGCGACACCGACCAGGTCTCGCTCGCGACCAACGCCAAGGCCAACCAGCCGGTGCCGCCAAAGCTGCTCGCCGCGATGACCGAGAAGGACATGGATCTGCAATCGCCGATCCTGGTCCGCCTGTTCAAGCAGGAGGCCGAGCTCGAAGTCTGGAAGCAGACCCGAAGCGGCCAGTTCGCGCTGCTCAAGACCTATCCGATCTGCCGCTGGTCGGGCGATCTCGGCCCCAAGGTGCGCGAAGGCGACCGCCAGGCGCCGGAAGGATTCTACTCGATCAATCCGAGCCAGATGAATCCGCAATCGGCCTATTACCTGTCCTTCAATACCGGTTACCCGAACGCGTTCGACAAGGCGCTCGGGCGCACCGGCTCGCAGCTGATGGTGCATGGCGATTGTTCTTCGCGCGGCTGTTACGCCATGACCGACGAGCAGATCGCCGAGATCTATTCGCTAGGGCGCGAATCCTTTTTCGGCGGCCAGAAGGCGTTCCAGCTCCAGGCCTATCCCTTCAAGATGACGCCGGTGAACATGGCCAAGCACCGGAACAATCCGAACATGCCGTTCTGGAAGATGATCAAGGAGGGCTATGATCATTTCGAGGTGACGCGGCAGGAGCCGAAGGTCGATTTCTGCGAGAAGAAGTACGTGTTCGATGCAGCCAAGCCGGCGGACGCCAAGCGCGACCCGGTGTTCGACGCCTCGGCAAAATGCCCGGCCTATGTGATCCCCGAAGACATCGCTCGCGCCGTGCGTGAGAAGCAGGCGAAGGACGAGGCCGAATACGCAAAGCTCGTCGCCAAGGGTACGCCGGTGGCACGGATGAACACCGGCATTGACGGCGGCATGAACAAGATTTTCGCGGCGAAGATTCCGGAAGGCTCGACCGGCCTGTCGGAGGGCGCCGAAGGCACCACGCTCCAGATGCTGGCCATGGCCAAGGCGCCCGGCACGATTCCGGGCCACGTCAACCCGCCCAAGCCGAACCTCGATGCGGCCGCGTCCGCGCCTGCGCCGCAGGACGAGCCGCTCACAGCTAGCAGCGCGCCCGCGACCAGCACCCGCGTCGCCTCGGCCGCTCCGAGCGAGAAATCACAAGAAAAGTCACAAGGCGGCTTCTTCTCCAACCTCGGCCGCAAGATGGGCCTGGGTACCGCCGACACCACGGCGACCACGCCTGCGCCGCAAGCCACGGCGTCCGTGGCGCCGACCACGACGACCCCGCCCATGGCCGCGTCGAGGCTGAAGGCCGCAGTGACCCGCTTCGTGCCGGGGCATGACAAGTCCAAGGATGCGGCGAAGGAAGCGCCGAAGGCAATCGTAGCCGCCAAGCCGGCCAAGCAGCCCGATACCCGCCTCGCCGCAACCCGCCCGGCGTTGAAGCCGTCAGTGTCGGATGGGGCGGCTGACAGCGGACAGATGGCCGGCGCCGCGCCGGTGGTGCAGTCGAGCTCGTTCGACAGCCGCTTTGGGGCGGTGAAGTAGGGCGGCGCTTCGCGCAATCCAAGGTCCATCCCAGACCAATGCTGTCATTCGCCGCGAAGGGTGAGAGCGCCACGCTCCGGCGAGAGCCTACGGAGCCAGATACCGCATCAGCTCCGGATTGCCCCTCACCTCCGCCGCCTCGCCTTGCAGCGCGACCCTGCCGCGATCCAGCACGTAAGCGTAGTCGGCGACGCGCAGCGCCAAGTCGAGGTGCTGCTCGACGATAATGACGGCGATTGTCTTCGCGAGTTCGATCAGGCGCTCGGTGATCTCCTCGATCACGCCGATCCAGACGCCCTCGGTCGGCTCGTCGAGCAGCAACAGCTTGGGATCGCCCAGCATGGCACGGCCGATCGCAAGCATCTTGCGTTCACCGCCAGAGAGCGTGCCGGCGGGCTGGTCGAGGCGCTGGCCAAGTTTCGGGAAGATGGTCAGCACGCGGTCGACCGCACTGGCGTCCTTGTTCGCGAGCGAGCCGACGGCGAGATTGTCCCGCACCGACAGGCGCGCGAACACCGAATGCTCCTGCGGGACATAGCCGATGCCGGCGCGCACGCGCTCCTGGGTGGCGCGGCGGCTGATGTCGCGGCCGTCGAAGGCGACCTCGCCCTTCCAGGCCGGCAGCTCGCCGACGATGGTCTTCATCAGCGTGGTCTTGCCAGCGCCGTTGCGGCCGAGCACGGCGACGCCGCCGCGCCAGGGGATGCCGAGGCTGACGCCGAACAGCACCTGGCTGCGGCCATAGCCAGCATCGAGATGCTTGATGTCCAAAAATTCAGGCACGGCGCAGATAAATCTCCTGGACGGCTTTGTTGGCCTGGATCTCGGACACCGTGCCTGATGCCAGCACCCTGCCCTGGTCGAGCACGGTGAGGCGATCGCAGATGTCGCGGATGAAATCGAGGTCGTGCTCGACGATGACGAGCGAGCAATGCTGCTTGATCGGCTCGAGCAGTTCGCCGGTGACGCGGCGCTCCTCGAGGCTCATGCCGCCGGTTGGCTCGTCCAGCAGCAGGAGTTTTGGCTTGCCCGCCAGCGCCATCGCGATCTCCAGCCATTGCTGCTGGCCATGCGACAGCGCGGCGGCCGCATCGAAGGCGCGGTTCGCCAGACGAAACTGCGTCAGCATGGTCATGACCTGGTCGTGCAGCAGCCTGCGCGTGCGCGAGAATACGAGATCGAACAACGAAGACTGCGCCTGCAGCGCAAGCAGGATGTTGTCGTACAGGGTCAGCGACGGCAGCACGGACGTGATCTGGAATTTCAGGCTCATGCCGGCGCGGGCGCGCTCGGTCGGCGTGAGAGCGGTGATGTCAGTGTTGACGAAGCTCACCTTGCCCTGCGTCGGCACTTCGGCCCCGGCGACGCACTTCATCAGCGTGCTCTTGCCGGAGCCGTTCGGTCCTATCAGCCCGTGAAACTCGTTTTCGCCGACGCTGAGCGCCGCGCCATCGAGCGCGGTGAGCTTGCCAAAGACTTTGCTGATGCCGGAGGCTTCAAGGAGCGGCATTGCGCTTCTCCTTGGGTTTGGCACCGAAGCTGCCGACGCGTTCACGCTCGCCGAGGACAAAGCTGATCAAGCCGAGCGGCCGGAACAGGATCACGAGCAGCAGCAACAAGCCCAGAATGATTGGCCAGATGTCGCGGTAATTGTCCGACAGCCAGAAGCTGACGCCTTCGACGATGACGGCGCCGATGACGGCGCCGATCAGCGTGCCGGAGCCGCCGAACAGCACGTAGAGCACCACCTGGGTCGAGACCACGACACCGACCATGTTGGGCCAGACGAAGCCTTCATGGAAGGCATAGAGGCTGCCGGCCAGCCCGGCGATGGCGCCGCCGATGGTGAAGACGATGGCTTTGAGATGCTGCGCCTTGTAGCCGAAGAAGGCGATGCGTTGCTCGTTCTCGCGCAGGCCTGCCAGCGCAAGGCCAAACTGCGAGCGCACCAGGAAGCGGCAGAGCAGGTAGACCACGACGAGGATGCCGAGCACGAGATAATAGAAGGCCGGCCCTTCCGAGAGTTCGTATGAACCAAGCGACATTGGCGCGATCGAGGGGATGCCGTTCTGACCGCCGAGATAGTACCAGCCGCGCGCCAGGCGGTCGGCCGCGTAGGAGCCCGTCAGCGTGCCCAGCGACACGAAGATCACGCTGGAGGGATGCCGCCCCAGCAACAGAAAGCCGCCGAGCAGCAGCGCGAAGGTCAGGCCGATCAGCGTGCCCGCCGGCAGCACCAGAAACATGTTGGTGATATCGAGGTCGCGCGCGAGCAGCGCGACGCCATAGCCGGCCGATCCGAAGAACAGGGCCTGACCGAAGCTCATGATCCCGGCATAACCCCAGACGAGGTCGAACGACAGCGCGAACAGCGCGAGGATGATCACGCGCGTCGCGAACACGGTGAGGTAGTCCTGGAGCACCAGCGGCGCGAGCAGTGCCGCGACCAGCACGACGCCCTCCACGATCGGCAGGACTTTTCGTCCTGCCCCGGTTTGTTTCCTGGCCCGTCCCGCTGCCACGCGTTCAGCCATCGCGTCGTCCGCTTCGTCGCCGGCGATGGCCTCTCTTACCCCGCTCATCGGCTTCCCATTCCGCCTCAGCATTCCTTGGGATCGACAAGCCCGTCGCTACGAGCAACGATCTCATAATTGCCGCTCTTGGCCACCGCGGTATACATCTTCATCTTGCAGTGCCGCTTGCCCGGCACCATCTCGGCAGGTCCGCCGGGGCCTTCAGCGATCTTGGCATGGTCGAGCGCGCCGGCGACGGACTCGCGGTCGACCTTGCCGGCCTCCTTGACCGCTGCTTCCCACAGCTTCAGGCCGCGATAGGTGCCGGTGGCGGCGCTGCCGGCGGCGAACAGGAAGTTGCCCGGGAAATCCTTCTCGTAGGCCGCCTGGATCTTTGCGTCGAAGGGGCTCTCCTTGGTCAACACCTTGAAATAGTCGAGGCAGCTTGCGAGCCCCTCGATCTCGGCGGCCTGATTGATGTTAAGCGTGTTCTCATCATAGTAGACGCAGGCCAGGCGCCCGCCGTTTTTGAGGAATCCGGCTTCATAGAGCTGCTTGAAGAACGGCCCGACGCCAGGCGGAATGACAGTGTTGAAGACGACGTCGACCTTGTTGGAGATGATGCGGTTGACGGTCGCGGAGAAATCGACCTGGTCGAGCGGATAGTATTCCTCGAACACGACCTCGCCGCCGTTCGCCTCGATCACCTTGCGTGCATAGACGTTGAGCGTGTGCGGCCAGACATAATTGGCGCTCGGCAGCGCGAACTTCTTGCCGCCGTTCTTGATCAGCCAGGGGATGAACTCGTCACATTGCTGCGCCGGCGTCGGCCCGGTGCAGAACAGGTAGGGCGTGCATTCCTTGCCTTCATAGAGCTGCGGATAGATGTAGAGCGTCTTGCCGCGTGCCACGATCGGATCCTTGATCGCGTTGCGCATCGAGGAGGTGATGCCGCCCAAGACCATGTCGACCTTGTCGCGCTGGATCAGCTTGCGGACGTTGCCGACGGCGACGGATTCGTTGGAAGCGGTGTCCTCGATATAGAGCTCGAGCGGCCGGCCGAGCAGGCCGCCGGCGGCATTGATCTCCTTGATCACCATCTTGGCGACATTGGCATCGGCATTGCCGGCATAGGCGATCGGGCCCGTGAGGTCGGTGGCGATGCCGACCTTGATCGGGGCTTCGGCCGCATTGGCCCAGGGAGCCGGAATCACCCAGCTGCCGACGCCGGTTGCGACCGCACCGGAGGCAAAAGCAAAATTGGAGAGAAAGCGGCGCCGTGAGAGCTGAGTGCGATCGAACATGTGACTAAACCCCTTTTCCTGCGATGAGGCCCTGCGGACGGAATTTGATGAAGACAATGGCGAGCACGAAGACCAGCACGTCGGCGACGACGGGCGCCATCACCCACGGCAGCGCCGCGCTGAGCGTGCCGATGACGCCCGCGCCTGCGACCGGTCCGATGAAGGAGCCGACGCCGCCGACCATGACCGCGACAAAACCCTGGATCAGAAAGCGCAGGCCGAGATCGGCAAACAGGCTGAACACCGGCACGATCAGCGCACCGGCAAGGCCGGCAAGCGCTGCGCCGAACGCAAACGTGGCGCCGTAGATCAGCGGCGTGGAAATGCCCGACGCGCGTGCCAGCGACGGATTCTCCAGCGTGGCCCGCACGCGCAGGCCAAAGCTCGTGCGCGACAGCAGCAGATAGCAACCGCCCATCACCAGGAGCGTGATCACGATGATGGTGAAACGCCAGGCCGAGATGTGCATGGCGCCAATGTCGAGCGAGCCGCCGATCGGCTCCGGCACGGTGAGGTAGAAGCCGCCGATCAGTCCGCGCACGGATTCCCGGATGATGAGACCGAGCGCATAGGTGCCGAGCATGGCGACGATGGGCGCGGCATAGAAGCGGCGGATGATCAGCGCCTCCAGCACGAAGCCGAGCGCGCCGACCACGAAAGGCGCCGCAGCCATGCCGGCCCAGATCGGCAGCCCCTTGGCGTAGGCGAGATAGGTGATGTAAGCCCCGAGCAGGACGAACTCGCCTTGCGCGAAGTTGAAGATGCCCATCATGCTGGCGATGATCCCGAGCCCCAGCACGATAAGGACGATGATCGCGCCAAAGCTCAGGATCTCGAACGCCGCGACGAACGCGTTAGCCATGCGTTGCGTTTCCGTTCGCCTGCATCGAAGCCTCGCTCACATTTTTTTCCAGTCGCCGATCTGCTCGAAGGCATGGGCGGCGCGGTAGATCGTGGATTCCTCGAACATGCGGCCGACCAGCATCAGGCCGACGGGCAGGCCGTCGACCATGCCGCAGGGCAGCGACATCGCGGGATGATGGGTGATGTCGAAGGGCGCGGTGTTGGAGATCATCTCGAGCGCGCGGGCTACGTATTCCTCGCGGCTGGCATTGGGCTCCGGCAGCTTGGTCGCCTTCATCGGCGTGGTTGGCATCAACAGCAGATCGTAGTCGCTGAAGGCCTTGTCATAGGCCGCGGTGAGCCGGCGGGAGATGTTGAGCGCCTTGCCGTAGAAGCGTGGGCCGAAATTGTTGTTGATGTAGGTGCCGAGCATCATGAACAACTTCGTGGTCTCGGACAGCGAGTCGGCCTGCCGGCGCCAGCCGCGGTGAAAATCCATCAGGGAGGTCGAATAGAGATCGCCGCGGCTGAGGCCGTAGCCGTCGCCGAACATCATGGTCTGGGTCAGGCCTTCGGTGCCGATCGGGGTCCAGATCGCGCCGCCCAGGAGGTGCATCGGGATCGATACCGTCTCGACGCTGGCTCCAAGATCCTTGAAGCGTTTTGCCGCCTCGCGCACGCTTTCATTGACCGCCGCCTCTGCGGCCGGCTGCTCAAAGCCTTCCTTGACGATGCCGATCTTCATCCCTTTGACGCCCTGGCCGAGCGCCTTGGTGTATTCCTCGACCTTCGGCGCCTTGATGCGCGGATCGTAGCCGTCGTCGCCGGCGAGCACTTCGAGCAGCAGCGCGTTGTCGGCGACCGTCGCAGTCATCGGCCCGGTATGATCGATGTAGATCTCGATCGGCATGATCCCGGTATAGGGCACGAGGCCCCAGGTCGGCTTCATGCCGTAGATGCCGCAGAACGAGGACGGCATGCGGATCGAGCCGCCCTGATCGCCGCCGATCGCCATGTCGACCTCGCCGAGCGCAACCACGACGCCAGAGCCTGACGACGAGCCGCCGGCCGAGTAGCCCATCTTGTGCGGATTATGCACTGGCCCGTACGAGCCGGTGTGGCTGCCGCCAGACAGGCAGAAGTGCTCGCAATGCACCTTGCCCTTGATCTCGGCGCCGGTATCCAGCATGCGCGTGACGATCGTGGCGTCGAAATCGGGCACATAGCCTTCCAGCGTGGACGACCCGTTGGTCATGGGAACGCCGGCCAGCATGATGTTGTCCTTCAGCGCGACGGTCTTGCCCTTGAGCTTGCCGCTGGCGGCGCCCTTTACGGTCGACTTGCGATACCAGGCATTGCGCGGGTTCTCTTCGGCCGAGGGCCGGTAGCCCGGCGTGCGCGGGTATTTCACCTCCGGCACCTCGTCCGGCATCGCGGCGACGAGATTGTAGGCTTCGATCGAGCCCTGCATCAGGCCGCGGAACGAGGCGACGTCGTCGTCGGTCAGCGAAAGGCCGCACTGCTCGGCGACGCTGCGAAGCTGGGCTGGCGTGGGAAGAACAACTGTCACGGCGCTCTCCTCAAAGGCTTCTTGATCCCTGGCGTGGACGGAAGCCGCCTGGTCCCGCGCCTGCACAGCGCGGGACCAAATCGGCATCGCGTCGATATTACAGACAGAAATATTTTCCTTTTCAAGTATTATTTCGAAAATCCGCCAGCACCCTCGACAATCTCGTTTTAGACCGGCTTGATCAGCTTGAAATCGAGACCGTCAGCCTCGGCGAGATACATCTGCATCCGGGCGTGACCGTTGCGAACGGTGACCGGCCCGCGCGCGCCGCCATAAACGATGTTGCGCCCCGCCGCGAGCATCGGAGCCATGGACAACGAACCTGCCTTGTTCGCGACGGCTTCGAGGAAACGCAGGCCTTCGTAACTGGACTGGCCGAGCGAGCCGATCGGCGGAGCGTTTGGTCCGAACATCGCGCGATAGCGGATCTGGAAGTCGTCGTTGCTCCGCGAGCCGATGCCCGGGAAATAGCCGGAGGCGCAGAACATGTTCTCGCTGTTGTCGGCGCCGATGCCGAGCAGGACCGTCTCGTCCATCGCGCCGGCCAGCCGCAGCGTCGTCGCGGCAAGCCCGCATTCGCCGAAGGCACGGTTGAAGGTGATGCTGTCGGTGCCGATCAGCGAGATCAGCACGACATCCGGCCTCGCGGCGCGGATGCGCGCCAGATGAGGCTGGTGATTATCCTCGCCGAGGGGAACGAACTCCTCGCCGACGACAAGGCCGCCGGTTTCGTTGATGTAATTCTTCACGGCGCGATGCGACTGCCAGGGCCAGACATAGTCGCTGCCGATCAGGTACCAGCGCGACGCGTTCTTGACCTCGGCGAGCCAGTGGATCGAGGGCCGGCTCTGCCAGCGCGGCGTCTCACCGATCGCCATCACGCCCGGCGTGCACTCACCGCCTTCATAGACCGGCGTATAGATGTAGGGGATGCGATGACGCGTGGTGACGTCGCGCAAGCCGACACGGACCGCGCTGGTGTGCAGCCCGACGATGAGGTCGACCTCGTCGAACGCGATCGCCTGCTCGGCGCGGTTCAGCACCTCGTCGAGCGGTCCGCCAGCGTCGTAAATGGAAAGCTCGATTTCGCGCCCGAGGATGCCGCCGCGCTTGTTGATCTCGGCAACCGCGAGCTTGGCGCTGTTGGTCGCACAGGGGCCCCAGACTCCAGGCGAGCCGGTGCAGCAGATGAAGCCGCCGATCCGCAGCTTGTTCGCGCGGCGCCGCTTGAAGAAGGCGTGATCCCTGGGCGACAAGACACCATCAGCCGCCGATGACGACAGATTCCTGAACAGCAAGGACGGCGGCAACGCCGGGCCGCCGTGAGCCGGGAAGTTCACCGTCGCGCGCACGCCAACTCCTGTCTGGGACCAGACTTGAAAGCACATTGAGCAGGCGGCCGCGGCTTCCGCCCTTTTGTTGGGCAATGATCCTATTTTGAAAATATTGAATATTCAACAATTGAAGTGCATATAGATGCGGCATTGATTGCAAGACATTCACTCATTTGGGTCAAGACGAAGTCTTAGCCGTGGCAAAATCCTCGAAAGAAAACTCACCGATCACCGATCACCTCGCCTATCTGCTCGCGCAAGCCAACCGGGAGATCAACCGCCAGCTCGAGCTGCGGTTGAGCAAGGAGGGCGTGCCGGTCGAGCAATGGCGCATCCTGAAAGTGCTGTCGGATGGCAACGGCCATTCGATGGGCGAACTCGCCGATGCCGTGCTGCTCAACCATCCGACATTGACCAAGATGATCGACCGCATGGTCTCGGACACGTTGGTCTACCGCGTGCAGGATCCGAACGACCGCCGCAAGGTGCTGATGTTCATCTCCGACCGCGGCAAGGTGCTGAGCAAGAAGCTCAACTCGCTTGCGGTGGACCAGGAGGAGCACATCCTGGAGAGCTACGGCGACAAATCGACGAGTGAGCTCAAGCGGCTGCTGGAGAGCTTGATCGACAGCTCGAATTGAGGGCTGATTAAGTTCGGCTTCTTAAAGCACGTCGTCCTTGACAAGCGAAGTTCTTGGCAACGCGCAGCGTTGTCCGGGGCGGAGGGCCGATCCAGGGCCCATTACCACCGCATTTACTTGGCGAAGACTGGCGGTTGCCTGCGTCGCGCCGCGACTTCCCCTGGGTAATTGGCTTCGCCAGGACGACGGTGGGGTGAGAGCTGGGCGCGTCACGCTCAACTGTCATCGCCCGCCTTGTGCGCACTTGCGCACTGCAACAGGCGATCCAGTATTCCGGAGACGGTCGCGATTGAGCCGAGAAGCCGCGGCGTAATGGATCGCCCGATCAGTCGGGCGACGACAGTCGAGAATGAGGCGCCGGTGTTGCGCCCCACTAATACATTCAAGCCTTACGCGTACCTGCCGTGGCAGTGCTTGTACTTCTTGCCCGAGCCGCACGGGCAGTCCTCGTTGCGGCCGATCTTGCCCCAGCTTGCCGGATTCTTGGGATCGCGAAGGGCGGCATCAGTGGCCTGCGCTCCCAGCGAGACGCTGGCGATCGCCATTTCGTCTTCGCCGGTGTTCGGGTCGAACTTGTGCGCCTCCATCGGCGGCAGCAGCGGGGCTTCCTGCTCCGGCGGGACGATCTCGACGCGCATCAGCTGCGCGGTGACCGCCTCGCGCAAATGTGCGCTCATCTCCTGGAAGAGATTGAAGGCCTCAGTCTTGTACTCCTGCAAGGGATCGCGCTGGCCGTAACCGCGCAGACCGATGACCTGGCGCAGATGGTCGAGCATGATCAGGTGCTCGCGCCAGAGATGGTCGAGCGTCTGCAACAGAATGGTCTTTTCGACGTAACGCATCACGTCGGGCCCCCATTGCGCGACCTTGGCCGCCATGTGCTCGTCGGCTTTGGTCTCAATGCGGGTCAGCAACTCCTCGTCGGCGATTCCCTCTTCCTTGGCCCATTCGTCGACCGGCAGGTCGAGATCGAGCACGCGCTTCAGCTCGTCCTTCAGGCCCGCCACGTCCCACTGCTCGGCATAGGCATGCTCGGGCACGTGCTTGGCGACGAGATCGTCGATGAAAGCGTGGCGCATGTCGGTGACGGTTTCGACAACGCTCTCGTCCTTCATCAGCTCGACGCGCTGATCGAAGATCACCTTGCGCTGGTCATTCTGGACGTTGTCGAACTTGAGCAGGTTCTTGCGGATGTCGAAGTTGCGCGCCTCGACCTTCTGCTGCGCCTTCTCCAACGCCTTGTTGATCCAGGGATGGATGATGGCCTCGCCCTCTTGCAAGCCGAGACGCTGGAGCATGCTGTCGAGACGGTCCGAGCCGAAGATGCGCATCAGATCGTCTTCGAGCGACAGGAAGAATTTCGAGCGGCCGGGGTCACCCTGACGACCGGAACGGCCGCGGAGCTGGTTGTCAATGCGGCGGGATTCGTGCCGCTCCGAGCCGATGATATAAAGGCCGCCCGGCTTCTTCACGGTCTTGGCCGGCTTGCTCCCCTTCGCCGGCTCGATCTCGATGGTCTCCTCGGCCTTCAGCACGAGATCGCGGAAGTGCGCGATGTCGGCCTTGATCTGATCGATCTTCTTGGCTTTCTCGGCCTCGTCCTCGATGCCTGCGGTCTCCTGCTGGATGCGCATCTCGAGCGAGCCGCCGAGCTTGATGTCGGTGCCGCGGCCGGCCATGTTGGTCGCGATGGTGATCGCACCGGGCACACCCGCTTCGGCGACGATATAGGCTTCCTGCTCGTGGAAGCGCGCGTTCAGCACCGCGAACAGCTTTGCCGGCTTGCCGGCGCGGGCCGCAGCATAGAGCTTGTCGAGCGCGTTCTCCTTGCCGAAATCGATCTGCTTGTAGCCGTTCTTCTTGAGGAATTCGGCGAGCACTTCCGACTTTTCGATCGAGGCGGTGCCGACGAGCACCGGCTGGAGCCGCGAATTGGCACGCTCGATCTCGGCGAGGATCGCGCCGTATTTTTCCTGCTGGGTGCGGTAGACCTCGTCGTCCTCGTCGAGGCGCGCGACCGGCAGGTTGGTCGGGATCTCCACGACCTCGAGCTTGTAGATGTCGAACAATTCGTCCGCTTCGGTCGCGGCCGTGCCGGTCATGCCCGCGAGCTTCTCGTACATGCGGAAATAGTTCTGGAAGGTGATCGAGGCCAGCGTCTGGTTCTCAGGCTGGACCTGGACGTGCTCCTTGGCCTCCAACGCCTGATGCAGGCCTTCCGAATAGCGGCGGCCCGGCATCATGCGGCCGGTGAACTCGTCGATGATGACGACCTCGTTGTCGCGGACGATGTAGTCCTTGTCGCGCGTGAACAGCGTATGGGCGCGCAGCGCCTGGTTGATGTGGTGCACGACCGAGACGTTCTCGACGTCGTAGAGCGACTCGCCCTTGAGCTGGCCGGCGTCGCGCAGCAAGGTCTCGATCTTCTCCATGCCGGCTTCGGTGAGCGTCACTGTGCGCTGCTTCTCGTCGACGTCGTAATCGGTCTTGTCGAGCTTGGGCAGGAACGAATCGATGGTGTTGTAGAAGTCGGAGCGGTCGTCGAGCGGGCCGGAGATGATCAGCGGCGTGCGCGCTTCGTCGATCAGGATGGAGTCGACCTCGTCGACGATGGCGAAGAAGTGCGGCCGCTGGACCATGTCCTCGAGCCGGTACTTCATGTTGTCGCGCAGATAATCGAAGCCATATTCGTTGTTGGTGCCATAGGTGATGTCGCAGGCATAGGCCGCCTTGCGTTCGGCATCGTCGAGGCCGTGCACGATCACGCCGGTGGTCATGCCGAGGAAGCCGTAGATCTGACCCATCCAGCCGGAGTCGCGGCGGGCGAGATAATCGTTGACGGTGACGACGTGGACGCCCTTGCCGGCGAGCGCGTTGAGGTAGACCGCGAGCGTCGCCACCAGCGTCTTGCCTTCGCCGGTCTTCATCTCGGCGATGTCGCCCTCGTGCAGCACCATGCCGCCGATTAGCTGGACGTCGAAATGGCGCTGGCCGAGCGTACGCTTGGCCGCCTCGCGTACTGTGGCGAAGGCGGGCACCAGGAGGTCGTCGAGCGTCTTGCCCTCGGCGAGCTGCTTCTTGAACTCGGCGGTGCGGGCCTTGAGCGCTTCGTCAGAAAGTTTCGAGACTTCGGGCTCCAGCGCGTTGATCGCGTTGACGCGGGACTGATATCCCTTCACCCGCCGGTCGTTGGCGGAGCCGAAAAACTTGCGGGCGAGCGCGCCGATCATGCCTAGTTCCTGTGTTCGCGATTTAACCGCGTTGCAGCCAAGAAGTTGTCACCCGCCTGCCTATCAACTCACCGTGACGCCGATGGCGCCTTCAGCCCGGACTGCGGGGTGGTCCGCCATATGGGTGGGAATTGAGCAAGTCTGGGTTCAACGGCCAAAAACGCAGCAAAATAAACGCTATCGCCATGGACGCGACCGGCCAGAGATATGGCCGGCCCCTAGCCTTGTCAACGGCGGCCGCATTGCGGCTAATTCATCATTTTGACAGACTTTTCGCGTTGCCAAGCCCCCCTGAATTGGGCGAGTGTCCGCCCCGCTCGAGCAGCCCCCCTGCTTCAACATAAGGATTTTCCATGACCACCTCGTTCCCGGTAACCACCGGCCAGCGTTTCCGCCATGCGTCCGCCCTGGCCGGCTGCCTCGCTTTGGCGCTGTCCCTGGCGTGCGCCGGGCCGCTCCGCGCCGCCGACGATCCGGTGCTGGCGAAGGTCAATGGCGCGGAAATCAAGAAGAGCGACGTCGCCATGGCCGAGGAAGAACTCGGACCCAGCCTGGCCCAGATGGACCCGGCGACCAAGGACGAGAACGTCCTGTCCTTCCTGATCGACATGAAGATCGTCAGCAAGGCTGCCGAAGACAAGAAGGTCGCCGACAGCGAGGAGTTCAAGAAGCGCCTGGCATTCGCCCGCAACCGCCTCCTGATGGACAGCCTGCTCGCGGGCGAGGGCAAGGCCGCCACCACCCCCGACGCCATGAAGAAGGTCTATGACGAGGCCTCCAAGCAGATCACCGGTGAGCAGGAGGTGCGCGCCCGCCACATCCTGGTCGAGACCGAGGACGAGGCCAAGGCGGTGAAGGCCGAGCTCGACAAGGGCGCTGATTTCGCCGAGCTTGCCAAGAAGAAATCCAAGGACCCGGGCTCTGCCGACGGCGGCGACCTCGGCTTCTTCACCAAGGAGCAGATGGTGCCGGAATTCTCGGCCGTCGCCTTCGCGCTCGAGCCGGGCAAGATCTCCGACCCCGTGAAGTCGCAGTTCGGCTGGCACATCATCAAGGTCGAGGAAAAGCGCAACCGCAAGGCGCCGGACTTCGAGCAGGTGAAAACCCAGATCGAGAACTACGTCACCCGCAAGGCCCAGGCCGATTACGTCGCCAAGCTGCGTGCCGAGGCCAAGGTCGAGCGGCTGGACCAGCCGGCAGCGGACGCCGCCAAGTCGGACGCCAAGCCGTCTGACAGCAAGATGGCGCCGCCGGCGAAGAAGTAAGAATTTGCTGTCACTTCGCTGACGCCAAGAGTATCTAAGCATCGCAATGGCCGGGCATCGCCCGGCCATCTGCATGTCAGACCCCACCAAGGCGCCCCCCGCGATGTCTTCGACCGTCTCCCCGCTCGCCCCAAAAACCGTTCCCGACATGCCCGTGATCGCAGGCGTCCGTCTTGCGACCGCCGAGGCCGGCATCCGCTACAAGAACCGCACCGACGTGCTGCTGGCGGTGATGGACAAGGGCACGGCCGTGGCCGGAGTCTTCACCAGGTCGAAATGCCCCTCCGCGCCGGTCGAATGGTGCCGCGCCAAATTGAAGGGCGGCAAGGCTCGCGCTCTGGTCGTCAACTCCGGCAACGCCAATGCCTTCACCGGCAAAACCGGCCGCGCCTCCACCGCGCTGACCGCGAAGATCGCGGCGAAGGCCGTTGGGTGTAGCGAGAGCGAGATTTTTCTCGCCTCGACCGGCGTGATCGGCGAGCCACTGGACGCGACCAAGTTCGATGGCGTGCTCGGCCGCCTCGCCGAGACCGCCGAGCCGGACGATTATCTCGCCGCGGCCAAGGCGATCATGACCACCGACACCTTCCCGAAGGTCGCGACCGCGACCGTCAAGCTCGGCAAGGCCAAGGTCACCATCAACGGCATGGCCAAGGGCGCCGGCATGATCGCTCCCGACATGGCGACCATGCTGTCCTTCATCTTCACGGACGCGCCGATCGCGCCCGCCGCGCTGCAAGCCCTGCTCAAGAGCGGCGTCGAGGACACCTTCAATGCAGTGACGATCGACGGCGACACCTCGACCTCGGACACGCTGCTCGCCTTCGCGACCGGCGCCGCCGCGAAACATGGTGCGCCGAAGATCGACCGGGCCAGCGATCCCAGGCTGAAGGCCTTCGTCAAGGCATTCAACCAGGTGCTCGCCAATCTGTCCGAGCAGGTGGCCCGCGACGGCGAAGGCGCACGCAAGCTGGTCGAGATCACCGTCGAGGGCGCCAAGACCAAGGCCTCGGCGCGCAAGATCGCGATGTCGATCGCCAACTCACCGCTGGTCAAGACCGCGATCGCCGGCGAGGACGCCAACTGGGGCCGCGTGGTGATGGCGGTCGGCAAGGCCGGCGAGCCGGCCGATCGCGACAAGCTCTCGATCTCCTTCAACGGCATTCGCGTCGCCAAGAGCGGCGCGCGCGATCCGTCCTATGACGAAGCGCAGGTCTCGGAGGCGATGAAGGCACCGGAGATCGCGATCAAGGTCTCGCTCGGCCTTGGCAAGGGCCGCGACCGCGTCATGACCTGCGACCTCACCAAGGAATATGTCGCGATCAACGGCGACTACAGGTCCTGAATCTTCCGTCATTGAGGTGCGAGGCGCGCAGCGCGCAGCGATGCACGCCTTCCCTCGACGGATGAACGGCCGCGCTACCGCCGCACGGGGAGAACTGGGCCGCCGTTCCCCTGCGAGGGCCGCTGAAGAAGCGGCCGTCTCACGATGACGGCGATGGAGGTCTGCTTCATCTCACCCGGAGATCCGCGCGTCGGCGACCGCCTTCTTGAACAACGCATTCATCGCTTCGGAGATGCCTTGCGTCGGGCTGACCTCGAAATACAGGCCCGGCGAGGCGCAGCTCTGCATGTTCTGCGCGATCTCGCTGTTCGGCGACGGCCCATAGGGGCCAGCATTAAATGGATTGATCCATTTCATGTACCAGCTGTTGGTGGGCAGCGCGAGATACGTCGTGTACAAGACCGCAACCTTGACCCCGCGATCCCTCATGGCCTTGCACAGCAACGGGTCGAGCGGCGACTGGCATCGTGTGCTGCCTGAGAGCGGCTTCAGGCAGGCGGTGTTGCTCTCGTCAGCGACCCCGTCGGATACGAAGAACAGATATTTGAGCGGGCTGGATGACGTGCCGGGGCCGGGTGAACTGATCTCCTTGTCGATCGCAGGAAATATCGCGGTGAATGCCGTGTCCTGATCGCCGTTCTCGTTCTGACCGTTCACCGACATCAAGTCGATCTTGCCGGCCGCCGACTTCGCGCTGGAGAGCGACGCCGACAGCGAGAACAGATTGCGCAGACCGAGCGTGCTTGCGGAGCCGCCGAAATCATAGATCGCCATCCTGAACTGGTTTGAATAGGTTTCGGTTGCGCTCGCCGTGTCCATCAGCGACTGCGTGGCACTCCGAAGCACGTCGATCCGGGTGGTCACGCCGAGCTTCCTGGCAAGGTCGTAATAATTGTTCTTGTCCTTGAGATCGTGGCAGGCGAACGCGCACTTGTCCGACGTGTTGTTGACCATCGTCTGCACGTCGCCGGGCGTCGCGCCGACGCCCATCGAAGGCGAGTTGTCGAGTAGCAGGTAGAAGTCGATATAGAGCGGCATGCTGGCCGTCGCGGTCGACGTGCCGCTCACGGTCAGCGCGGTCTTGCCGATCACGCCGAGAAACATGGTGTTCAGCTCGGCGCTGAATGAGACCGTGGACTTGACGGTCGAGCCGCTCTTGACCACCGTCGGCGTGATGTTCTTGAGCGTGTAGCCGGTCAGGTTGGCGCGGTTGGCATCAAAAATGTTCTGGGCATCGGTAACGCCGACGGAAATCGGGCCGTCCGAGGTCATCGTGCCCGCGGCGGCAAAGGCCGGCGAGGACTTGGCCACCGAGCCGACGCTGGCCGCATCGGCCGCGCCCTGAAGCTTGGAGCGGATCTGCGTCGCACGAGAGTAGTCGACCGCACAGCCGACCACCGTGATCAGCGGCACGCAGCAGAGTGCGAAGATCACCGCGATATTGCCGCGCCGGTCGTGGACGAATCGGCGGATGATGATGCCAATGGCAGCGCGCATGGAGCGGGACCCGGAATGGTTTCAGCGTTTCCACTCTAGGAACCGTCGATTAAATATGACTTATGGAGGCCGGAGAACGCGGCCCCACGCGGGGTTAACGAACCGTTGCGAGCGATCCTTCAGCAAACGACATGGGCATGGCCGATCTCAAACTCACACTGGTGGTGGCCTGCGCGCTGGTCGACGCCGACAAGCGCGTCCTGATCGCGCAACGCCCCGAGGGTAAGGCGCTGGCCGGCCTTTGGGAATTCCCGGGCGGCAAGCTCGAGCCCGGCGAGCGGCCCGAGCAGAGCCTGATTCGCGAGCTCCACGAGGAGCTCGGCATCACGGTCGCCGAGCCGTGCCTGGCCCCACTGACCTTTGCGAGCTACGGCTACGAGACCTTTCACCTGTTGATGCCGCTCTACATCTGCCGCCGCTGGGAGGGGCAGGTTACGGCGCGCGAAGGCCAGGCTCTGGCCTGGGTCCGCGCCAACAAACTGCGCGATTACCCGATGCCGCCCGCCGACATCCCGTTGATCCCGCATTTGATCGACTTGCTGATGTGAGCTCGGGGAGCCATCACGCTCTCAGCCTCATGCCTAGCTGTCTCAGGCATCCACGATCTTCGTGCCGAGCTGAATGACGTTGATGGCCGTGTCGAGCACGGCCATGACGGGAGAGACAGCCTATATTTCTCTCGCCTTCTTCACCGCCTCGGCGAGGCTCGCCTTGGCCGAGCCGGGCTTGAGCGGCTGCTGCTGGCTCGCATGCGGGGCCCAGCCGGAGAGCCAGATGATATCGAACGTCGCACGGACGCGGCCGTCGGCATCGGCGAAGCGTTCGGCATAGATCTCGGCCATCCGCAGCAGCGTCGTGCGACGGCTCGGCACGCGCCGACGCTCGATCAGCACATTGGCCGCACCCATGCGGCGAAGATCCTGCATCAAAGCAAACGCATTGCCATAGCGTGCCACCACACGGTCGACGTCGGTGACCGGCAGCGCAAAGCCCGCGCGCTGTAACAGCGCGCCGATGTCGCGCAAGTCCGCGAACGGCGCGACGCGCGGCGACACGCCGCCTTCGCATTCGGCTTCGGCGGCCGCAAACGCCTGACGCAGCTCGGTCAGGCTGTCGCCGCCGATCATGGCGGCGAGCAGCAACCCGTCCGGCCTCAGGGCGCGACGAATTTGCGCGAGCACACCCGGCAGGTCGTTGACGAATTGCAGCGCCAGCGCCGAGATGATGAGGTCGCGGCTCTCCGGTTCGAAGAGCAGCTTCTCCTCGCCGGCCGCACCCGACGCAATCCGCTCGATCGAACGTAGGCACGACCGCAACGTCGTGAGACCCTCGCCGGGTGTCCATAGATCCACCGCCGCATGAAATTCCCGCGTCACCGCGGCCAACCGGTCGGACATATCCTCGGCCACGCGATCGAGCAGGAAGGTGACCGGGCCTTGCGCAAGTGCGCGTTGCTGCCGTGCATGCAGCAAGGCGCGGTCGAACAAAGCGGGCGGGGTTTGCGGAATTTGGGCCATGCCGCTGGTTACGCCGATCATGCTGGCTATTGCAATCGGTCTCGTGTCCCGAACGCGGTGCGGCACGAATTGGCGCTCCGCAGAGCCGGGACCCACGCTGCTGCGCATGCGGCTCTTCTGGGCCCCGGCTCGGCAGCGCACTGCAAGAGCGCTGCGTCCGCGGCACGAGAGGGTGGCTTGAGCAGATGATCGTGGAACGCTAGCCTTCCCTAATGGAAGCCAAAACCGCTCCCTCCCGATCCATCGCCGCACCACTGCGTGCCGCGTGGACGACTGGCTGTCAGGTGCTGTCGCGCGCGGCACGGCTCGCCCTCGACATCGCACTGCCGACGCAGTGCGTGTCCTGCCACGAGCCGGTCGACGGCGAGGGCGTTTGCGCTTCCTGCTGGGCGCGACTGTCGTTCATTGAACGGCCCTATTGCCCGCGGCTCGGTATTCCCTTTGTGTATGACCCCGGTCCCGACATGCTGTCGATGGAGGCGATCGCGAACCCACCGGCTTACATGCGGGCACGCGCGGCGGTGCGCTATGACGATGTTGCGCGCACGCTGGTCCATGCGCTGAAATACCAGGACCGCACTGATTTGGCGCCCGCCATGGGCCGCTGGATGACGCGCGCCGGCGCAGAGCTGCTCTCTGGCGCCGACATGCTGATTCCCGTCCCCCTGCATTGGCGGCGGGCCTGGCGGCGCCGCTACAACCAGTCCGGCGCGCTGGCGCGCATCATCGCGCGTCGGAGCGGGGTCGAGGTCCGGGGCGAAGTGTTGCGGCGGGTGCGCGCCACCGAGCAGAAGATCGGCCTGTCGCGGGCCCAGCGCGCCACCAATGTGCAGGGCGCGTTCCAGGTATCCCCCGACCGCCAAGCCGAGATTCAGGGCCGTCGCATCGTCCTGGTCGACGATGTCCTGACATCGGGTGCCTCGCTGGATGCCTGCGCGCGGGCCCTGCTGCGCGCCAAGGCCGCCCAGGTCGACGTGCTGGTCTTTGCCCGGGTTGTCGAAAGCGGCCCCCGTCCCATATAATTCAATGAATTCATGACATGAAAGCGCTGGACGCCATGACTGCTGCTGTCGAGATCTACACCCGGCCAGGCTGCGGCTATTGTTCCGCGGCAAGGTCGCTGTTGACCCGCAAAAAGGCGATCTTCACGGAATTCGATGTCGCCAAGAACCCGTCCTGGCGCCAGGACATGTACGACCGCGCCGGCGAAGGCTCGACGTTCCCGCAGATATGGATCGGTGGAACCCATGTCGGCGGTTGCGACGAGCTCTACGCGCTCGATCGTGAAGGCAAGCTCGACCGCATGCTCGACAGCGTCAAGGCCGTCTCATGAGCGAGGATCGGACCTTCACCGCCGCCATGGTGCAGATGCGCACCGGCCTCTTGCCCGAACCGAGCCTCGCGCAGGCTACCAAGCTGATCCGGCAGGCTGCGGCAAACGGCGCCGACTACGTGCAGACGCCCGAAGTCAGCAACATGATGCAGCTGAACTGTAAGGCATTGTTCGAGCATCTTCAGAGCGAAGAGGACGACGCCTCTCTGAAGGCGTATCGGGCGCTCGCAGCGGAACTCGGGATCCACATCCATGTCGGCTCGCTGGCGCTGCGTTTCTCGCCGGAGAAAGCGGTCAACCGCTCCTTTCTGATCGGGCCCGAGGGCAACGTGCTCGCGAGCTACGACAAGATCCACATGTTCGACATCGAGCTGCCGGACGGCGAGAGCTATCGCGAATCCGCCAATTACCAGCCGGGCGAGACGGCGGTAATTTCCGACCTCCCCTGGGGCCGCGTCGGTCTGACGATCTGCTACGATGTCCGTTTCCCTGCGCTCTACCGCGCGCTGGCCGAGAGCGGCGCATCCTTCATCACTGTGCCCTCGGCCTTCACCCGCAAGACCGGGGAAGCGCATTGGCACGTGCTGCTGCGTTCGCGCGCGATCGAGACCGGCTGCTTCATCTTCGCCGCGGCGCAAGCCGGCCTACACGAGAACAAGCGCGAGACCTACGGCCACTCCCTTATCATCGACCCCTGGGGCGAGATCCTCGCCGAGGGTGGCGTCGAGCCCGGCGTCATCATGGCCAAGATCGACCCGGCCAAGGTCGAGACGGCGCGCCGGGCGATCCCCTCGCTCCAGCACGGCCGCCGCTTCGGCGTCTCCGATGCCAAGGCCGGGCCGGACCATCTGCATCTCGTGCGGGGATCGGCATGATCCGCTACGCACTGCACTGCGACCGGAACCATGCCTTCGAAAGCTGGTTTCAAAGCTCGTCGGCCTATGATTCCCAGGTGAAGCGCAAGCTCGTGACTTGTCCGATCTGCGGCTCGGCCAGGGTCGACAAGGCGATCATGGCCCCGCGCATCGTCGGCAAGAAGGGCCGCGGGCGCGCTACGCCGCCGCCGGAGCCCACGGCGTCCACTACGCCTGCACCCGAGGCTGCGCCGTCAGGACCGACCTCGCTGCTGATGGCGCAGGAGCGCGAGCTGCGCGCCAAGCTGAAGGAATTGCGCGACCACATCGTCAAGAACGCCGACAATGTCGGCGAGCGCTTTGCCAACGAAGCCCGCGCCATGCACTACGGCGACAAGGAGCATCGTCCGATCTATGGCGAGGCCTCGCCCGACGAAGCCAAGTCACTGATCGACGAAGGCATCGAGGTGTCGCCGTTACCGGTGCTGCCGGAAGATCGGAATTAAGTCCCTACCAGAACAGCGACCCCGATCACGATCAACGCGATGCCTGCAAGCTCGCGCGGCGCGATCGGCTGCTTGAACGAGTAATACGCCACGCCTTGCGCGAACAGCACCTCGATCAAAGCGAGCGTGCGGACATTGGCGGCCGCGGTCAGCGCGAACGCCAGGAACCAGAATTGCGATGCGAAGGCACCCGTGAAGCCTGCAAGCATCGATGGCCGCCATAGTCCCAGGATGCCCCGCAATACCTTCGGCGCGCGCCAGAGCAGATAGATCGTCAGCACCAGCGTCTGCACGAACAGGCCGAGCACTAGCGTGAAGGACGACGCCGTCACGAACGACACGTTCGGCACCGTGATGATCGCGCCGCGAAAGCCGACTGCGGAGAGTGCGAAGGCCGCCGCGGCGACGAGGCCGGTGATGGTCGGCTTCAATTCGGCAAAGCTCTTCTCGCCGCCTGGCCGGAGCGCGGTGATGACGACCCCGGCGGTCGCGATCACGATCGCGAGCACCTTCAGCGAGGTCAGGTGATCGCCGAGGAAGACGAAGCCGAAGATCGCGGTCTGGATCGCTTCGGTCTTGAGGTAGGCCGTCGTCACCACGAAGGAGCGGTCATTCATGGCGAGCAGCATCAGCCCGGTGGCGACGATCTGGCTGAGTGCGCCGAGCAAGAGCCACGGCCAGAACGCGATCGGCGGCATGCTGAGATGATCGCCAGAGAGGACCAGCACCGCCGCGAGAAACAGCAGCGAGAACGGGAAGCCGAACAGGAAGCGGATGTTGGTCGCGCCCCAGGTCCCCAGCGGCTTCGTCAGCGACCGCTGCATCGCATTGCGCGCGACCTGCCCGAGCGCGGCAACGACGGTAAAGGGAATCCAGAGGCTGGCGATCGTGAACATGGGATGGGTTGGCGGGCTATATGACGGCTCGTGCAAACTGCCGGCGACGCGACAACAGGTCAATCATGCCTGCGTCATAGGAGCGATGCTCTCGCCACACCCTCAGGTCATCCTGGACAAGCGTAGCACAGATCCAGGACCCATGACCCAGGGAGTGGCTTTCCGAAGACTCGTAGTTGCCACCTCGCGCCACAACTTCTCCCTGGGATAATGGGTCCTTGGCGGCCTACGCCAGGACGACACCAAATGAGTGGGATGCAGCGCGGCCTTACACCATCCCTTCCGCCACGACCATGTAGTTCACGTCCATGTCGGAGGAGAGGGTCCATTTGTCGGCAAAGGGGCTGTAGACCACGCCGGTCTGCTCGGTGATGACGAGGCGGTTGTCGAGCAGGTATTTTGCGAGCTCGTCGGGGGTGACGAACTTGCTCCACTCGTGGGTACCGCGCGGCAGCCAGCGCAGGACGTATTCGGCGCCGACGATCGCGAGCGCAAAGCTCTTCCAGTTCCGGTTCAGCGTCGAGACCACCATCAGGCCGTTCGGCTTCAGCATCGATGCGCAGCGCTTCAGGAAAACGCCGACGTCGGTGACGTGCTCGACCACCTCCATCGCCAGCACGATGTCGAAGCGCTCGCGCGGATCAATCTCCTCCACGGTGGTGCAGCGGTAGTCGATCGCGAGATGGCTTTTGTCGGCATGCAGCTTCGCGGCGGCGATGTTGCTCGCCGAAGGGTCGATGCCGATGACCTGCGCCCCCAGGCGCGACAGCGGCTCGCAGAGCAGGCCAGCGCCGCAGCCGATGTCGAGCACGCGCAGGCCGCCGAGGCAATTGAGACTGCGCACATTGCGCTCGAACTTGCGGCAAGCGGCATCGCGGATGTAGCCGAGCCGCAGCGGATTGATCCGGTGCAGCGGCGCCATCTTGCCCTTGGGATCCCACCACTCCGCCGAGAGTTTTGAGAATTTCGCGATCTCGGCGGCGTCGACGGTCGAACCCGGCGGGGTGGCTGCGGAAGTATTTTGCTGCATGCTCATGGTTACGCGCGGTCCTACCGCGTGGTGATCGAACTACGGAAGGCGAGCGGCGAGGCGATGGTCTTGATCGTCTCGATTCCCTCGCCAACGCCGCGAATCGTCACGTCGCCATAGTTGAGAATCCGTCCAAGAATCGTCTGGTCGACGTCGACGCTCTCGACCTTGTCCAGCGCCATCTCGAAGGTACGGCGCTTGATGAACCCGGTCTTGTGCACGACCCGGAGATTGGTGACGTCGGTCTCGGTGGTGAAGCGATGGAACCAACCCTTGATGGTCCAATACAAGGCCGCCAGGCCGACGAGACCCGCGGCTCCCAGGCAAAGCAAGACGAGCCAGTCAACCGTGACCTGCCGCGACAGGATCAGCAGCGCCAGCGCCACGATCCAGGCCACGATGGCCGGAAAATAGAAGATCCAATGCGCATTGGTCGAATACAGCACCCGCTCGCCCGGTTGCAGGATCTCGTCGATATAACGCGCCATGATCTGTGTTAACCCACTAGCCCCGCACCTGCCCCCCGCAGGAACCCGCTTGCCCCCGGCCCCGCCGCTCTGTATACGCGCGGTCGGTATCCGCGAGGCACCCGTCCGGTGCGGTCACCATACTGATCCTTATGAGGGAATGCACGCGTCGTCATGAGCCGCCTCGTGATGAAATTCGGCGGCACATCCGTCGCCAACATCGAACGTATCCGCAACGTCGCGCGCCATGTGAAGCGCGAGGTCGACGCCGGCCATGAAGTGGCCGTTGTCGTCTCGGCGATGTCTGGCAAGACCAACGAGCTGGTGGCCTGGTGCACCGAGGCCTCGCCCATGCACGATGCGCGCGAGTACGACGCCGTCGTGGCCTCTGGCGAACAGGTGACGTCCGGCCTGCTTGCCATCGTGCTGCAGGGCATGGGCATCCAGGCCCGCTCCTGGCAGGGCTGGCAGATACCGATCAAGACGAGCGACGCCCATGCCTCGGCTCGAATCGAGGACATCGACGGCAGCGAGATCATCAAGCGCTTTAGGGAGCGCAAGGAGGTCGCGGTGATCGCCGGCTTCCAGGGCATCAACCCCGAGACTGGTCGCATCACCACGCTCGGCCGTGGCGGCTCCGACACCTCGGCCGTGGCGGTCGCCGCCGCCGTCAAGGCGGACCGTTGCGATATCTACACCGATGTCGACGGCGTCTACACGACCGATCCACGAATCGTGCCGAAGGCCAAGAGGCTCGACAAGATCGCATTCGAAGACATGCTGGAACTGGCCTCCCAGGGCGCCAAAGTGCTCCAGGTCCGCTCGGTGGAACTCGGCATGGTTCACAACATGCCGATTTTCGTCCGCTCAAGTTTCGATAAGCCCGAGGACATCGACCCGCATGCCAACCAGCCGCCCGGCACGCTGATCTGCAGCGAGGAGGAGATCATGGAAAGCCACGTCGTCACCGGTATCGCCTTCTCCAAGGACGAGGCCCAGATCTCGGTGCGCCAGATCGAGGACAAGCCGGGCGTCGCGGCCTCGATCTTCGGCCCGCTGGCGGACGCCAACATCAACGTCGACATGATCGTTCAGAACGTTTCTGAAGACGGCAAGACCACCGACCTCACCTTCACGGTGCCGGCCGCCGACTACACCCGCGCCAAGGACACAATTACCGCCGCCAAGGCCAAGATCGGCTATGCCCGGCTCGATACTGCCACCGACGTCGCCAAGATCTCGGTGATCGGCAGCGGAATGCGCAGCCATGCCGGCGTTGCCGCCCAGGCGTTCTCGGCCCTCGCCAGACGGAATATCAATATCCGGGCCATTACAACCTCCGAGATCAAATTCTCGGTTTTGATCGATGCGGCCTATACCGAGCTTGCGGTGCGCACCCTGCACACGCTCTACGGCCTCGATCAGACTTAGACGAATTTTCTCTTAGCGGTCGCAGCAAACGCGAAGGCGTCCACACATTCGCGTTTGGCAGGCGTTTTGCTTGGCAAAACAAGCCCCAATTCGCTATACGGCGAACAGGGTTGGCTGCCGAAAACTGTGCCCCAGTTGAAGCGGTGTCGATTCGGCAAAAGCGTCAAGGCTCACTAGATTGAGCTTGGGCCGGCGCCGGACGAGCAGGCTTTGTTGCTTTTCTGGATTTCTGGGCCAGCCGCCGACGGCCCTTTCGGGCTCGGCAGACGGAGGAGATTGACGGTTCATGCGGAGCGCGTCGGGAGGTCCCCGCGTCTTATTGAGACGGCTCCGCGAAACCATGGCGGAGCAGGTTTCGGCCCAGGAGCGGCTGGACAAGATCGTGGTGCTGATCGCCGCCAATATGGTGGCCGAGGTCTGCTCGGTCTATGTGCTGCGCGTCGACAACACGCTCGAGCTCTACGCCACCGAAGGTCTCAACCGCGAGGCGGTGCATCACACGGTGCTCAGCGCCCATGAGGGCCTGGTCGGACTCGTCGCCAGCGAGGCGACGCCGCTCAATCTAAGCGATGCGCAGAGCCACCCGGCCTTCTCGTTCCGCCCCGAGACCGGCGAAGAAATCTACCACTCCTTCCTCGGCGTCCCGATCCTGCGGGCCGGCAACACGCTCGGCGTGCTGGTGGTGCAGAACCGTGCCAAGCGCAACTATGTCGAGGAGGAGCTCGAGGCGCTCCAGACCACCGCCATGGTGCTGGCGGAGCTGATTGCCTCCGGCGAACTATCCGCGCTGGCCCAGCCGGGCCAGGAGCCTGCCGCGCGCCATTCCGCGCAGAAGGTCGGCGCCATCCTGTCGGAAGGCATCGCGCTCGGCCATGTCGTGCTGCACGAGCCGCGCGTGGTCATCAAGGACTACATCGCCGAGGACCTGCCGAAGGAAATCAAGCGGCTCGACACCGCGCTCGCCAAGCTGCGCGCCGATCTCGACCGCATGCTTGAGCGCGGCGACGTCGCGGAGGGCGGCGAGCACCGCGAGGTGCTGGAAGCCTATCGCATGTTCGCCAACGACCAGGGCTGGTCGCACAAGCTGCATGAGGCGGTCGCCACCGGCCTCACCGCGGAGGCCGCCGTCGAGCGCGTCCAGTCCGACACCCGCGCGCGCATGCTGCGCTCGACCGATCCATATCTGCGCGACCGCCTGCACGACCTGGAAGATCTCGGCTACCGCCTGATGCGGCAGCTGGTTGGCCAGGACCACGCGCCCTCACGCGAGCAATTGCCCGACAACGCCATCGTCATCGCGCGTGCGATGGGCCCGGCGGCGCTGCTCGACTACGACCGCAAGCGCCTGCGCGGCATCGTGCTGGAGGAAGGCACCGCCAATTCCCACGTCTCGATCGTGGCGCGCGCGCTCGGAATTCCTGCGGTCGGCGAAGTCCCGAACGCGCCGGGTATCGCCGATCCCGGCGACGCCATCATCGTCGACGGCACGTCGGGCTCGATCTACGTGCGCCCCTCGCAGGAAATCGAGGCCGCCTTCGCCGAGCGCGTGCGCTTCCGCGCCCGCCGCCAGGCGCAGTACCTCGCACTGCGCGACCGGCCTTGCGTGACCAAGGATGGCGAGAAGGTCGAGCTCATGATCAACGCAGGTCTCGCCATCGACCTGCCCCATATCGAGGACACCGGCAGCGCCGGCATCGGCCTGTTCCGCACCGAATTGCAATTCATGGTCGGCCAGAGCCTGCCGCGCACCAGTGACCAGCTCGCGCTCTATCGCACCGTGCTGGATGCGGCCGGCAGCAAGCCCGTCACCTTCCGCACCCTCGACATCGGCGGCGACAAGGCGCTGCCCTACATGGAAGCGGTGGTCGAGGAGAATCCCGCGCTCGGCTGGCGCGCGATCCGGCTCGGGCTCGATCGTCCCGGCCTGTTGCGCGGCCAAATCCGCGCGCTCCTGCGCGCCGGCGGCGGCCGCGCACTGCGCATCATGTTCCCGATGATCTCGGAAGTCGCCGAATTCGATGCGGCCAAGGCGCTAGTCGAGCGCGAACTCACATATTTGCGCCAGCACGGCCACACGCTGCCGGAGCGGATCGACATCGGCACCATGGTCGAGGTGCCCGCCCTGCTCTACCAGCTCGACGAGCTCCTAAGGAAGGTCGACTTCATCTCGGTCGGCTCGAACGATCTGTTCCAGTTTCTGTTCGCCGTCGATCGCGGCAACCCAAAAGTGTCCGAGCGCTTCGACACCATGTCGGCGCCGATCTTGCGCGCGCTGCGCGACATCGCACGCAAGTCCCATGCGGCCAAGAAGTCGCTTTCGCTCTGCGGCGAAATGGCCTCGAAGCCGGTCGGCGCGCTGGCGCTGATCGCACTGGGCTATCGCTCGCTCTCGCTCTCGGCGACCGCCCTCGGCCCAGTCAAGGCCATGGTGCTCGACCTCGACGCCAGGAAGGCCGAAGCCATGCTCGGCCCGTTGCTGGACGCGCCCGCGGGCAGCGTCTCGATCCGGCAGAAGCTGACGGAATTTGCCGAGGCCGAAGGCCTGGCGTTGTAGCGGGCCTGGCGCCGCTTCCGCTCACCTCGCCTCCGCCCGCCCATTTGAGACTGAACCCGATGTCGTCACTCCCCGAAGCCAAACTCGACGTCCTGCTCGCACATCACGCCTCGCTCGAGGCCGAATCGCTCGGCCAGCTCGCCTCCGACCGTTATGTGCAGATCACCCGCGAGCTCGCCGAGATCACGCCGCTGATCGAGGCGGTGAAGACCTATCGTTCCGCGGTCAAGGAGCTCGCCGACACCGAGGCCCTGATCGCCGATCCCGCGACAGATGCCGAGATGCGCAGCATGGCGGAAGCCGAACGCGACGAGCTGATGGCCAGGATCGAGGACCTGGTCCAGAAGATCCGCGTCGCGCTACTGCCCAAAGACGCCATGGACGACCGCAACGTCGTGCTGGAAATCCGCGCCGGCACCGGCGGCGACGAGGCTTCGCTGTTCGCCGGCGATCTGTTCCGGATGTACGAGCGCTTCGCCAGCCTGCAGGGCTGGAAGGTCGAGGTGATCTCGGCCAGCGAAGGCACCGTTGGCGGCTACAAGGAGATCATCGCGGAGGTGCAGGGCCGCGGCGCGTTCTCCAAGCTGAAATTCGAATCCGGCGTGCACCGGGTGCAGCGCGTGCCCGATACCGAGACGCAAGGACGTATTCACACCTCGGCGGCGACGGTCGCGGTGCTGCCGGAGGTCGAGGACGTCGACGTCGACATCAAGAACGACGATCTGCGCATCGAGACCATGCGTGCGCAGGGCGCCGGCGGCCAGCACGTCAACAAGACCGAATCGGCGATCCGCATCACCCACATCCCGACCGGCATCGTGGTGATGATGCAGGACAGCCGCTCGCAGCACAAGAACCGCGCCTCCGCCATGAACATCCTGCGCTCGCGCATCTACGACGCCGAGCGCCAGCGCGTCGACGCCGCGCGGTCGGCCGAGCGCAAGGAGAAGGTCGGCTCCGGCGACCGCAGCGAGCGCATCCGCACCTATAACTTCCCGCAGGGGCGCGTGACCGACCATCGCATCAATCTGACGCTCTACAAGCTGCCACAGGTGATCGCGGGGGAAGCACTCGGCGAGCTGATTGACGCTCTGACCACTGAGCACCAGGCCGCACAGCTCGCCGCGCAAGGCGCGGCGGCCTGACGCGTGAGCAATCCCTTCACCGGACAATCGATCGAGAGTGCACGGCGCACGCTGGCCACACAATTGAGATCGGCGCAGCGCGACGAAGCCGATCTCGATGCCCGCATCCTGCTCGGTGCGGTGCTCGGCCTCGACCTCACCGGCCTGATCGCGCAGGCCACCCGCTCGCTCACGGATGCCGAGGCGTCGCGGCTCGCGCAGCACGCACAGCGTCGCATCGCCGGCGAGCCGGTGGCGCGCATCCTCGGGACCCGCGAATTCTGGGGACTGCCATTTCGCCTGTCCGAAGCAACCCTGGTCCCGCGTACCGATACCGAGACCGTGGTCGAGCTTGCACTCGAAATCCTTCGCGAGCAGAAGGCAGCTTATCCACCTCGCATCGCCGACATCGGCACCGGATCCGGCGCGATCCTGCTGGCGCTGCTGCATGAGATCCCTGACGCTTTCGGCGTCGCCACCGATCTCAGCCTGACCGCGCTCACAACCGCCAGGGACAATGCCACAACGCTCGGCCTTGCCGACCGCGCCGCCTTCATCGCCTGCTCCTATGCCGCCGCGCTCTCGGGTCCCTTCGATCTCATCGTGTCGAATCCACCCTATATTCCATCCGCCGAAATCCCTAAATTGAGCATCGAGGTGCGCGAGCACGATCCACATCTGGCGCTCGACGGCGGCAATGACGGATACGACGCCTATCGCGCCCTGATCCCGCAGGCGAGCGAACGTCTTGCCCCCGGCGGCGCGCTGATCGTGGAGGCCGGACAGGGCCAGGCCGGAAATATTGAAACCTTGATGCTGGCTGCGGCGTTAGTGGTGGACAGGCCCCCCAAGGCCGATCTGGCGGGTATTCCGCGGGCCGTTTCGGCCCGAAAAATGCCCCCATAAAAGCCGGAATGGCCTGTAAAAACCTCTTGGAATATCCCGTGGGAACGACTACGTTCCGGTCAACACATCGGTGCCGGCCCCGTAGACCTACGGGCGAAAGCCGGGCTCTCGGGCGAGAGCTTTACTGATATAGGTTCCAAGCCGCAGGTCCTGTTGAGCGCGATGGCCAGTGGAGCTGCGCTGCTCTCCGACCGCAACGTGAACGAAAGCCTGAATTTGCGCTTGAAGACTTACGCAAGAAAGCTGGGCTTGTTTCGGCAGGCGATATGAATGGGTTCGCTGGCAATGAATGCTGGCGGGTGGGGAACGCGTCTTTGTTGAACGCGACGGTCGACAAACATCGGCAGGGTTCAGGCCCCTCTTGCGCGCGGTTCGTGTGAGAGTCGTGAACCGCTGTCACCAGGTCACTCCTAGCAATCAGTAACGCGTGCAACCTTTAGGGCTGGAATTAAAGGCAGGACATGAGAAACGGTCAGAACAAGCAGCGGATGCGCAACCGCAACAACAATAACAACAACAACCGCCGCGGCCAGAACCCGATGACCCGGGTCTACGAGTCCAACGGGCCCGACATCAAGATCCGCGGCACGGCTTCGCACATCGCTGAAAAGTATCTTCAGCTCGCGCGCGATGCGCGCTCCTCCGGCGACCCCGTTGCAGCCGAGAACTACTACCAGCATGCCGAGCATTATTTCCGCCTGATCGCCGCCGCCCAGGAGCAGTTCCGCCAGAACCAGCAGCAGCCGCGCGGTGACGAGCCGACCGCCAGCAACGACGATGGCGAGGACGATGGCGAGAATTTCTCGGCCTTCGGCCAGGAGCCGGGCTTCGTCCCGCAGCCGCCGCAGCAGCCTTTCATGCGCGACCGCGACGGCCAGCGTGATCAGCAGCGCGAGAACCAGCAGCCATATCACCGCGACCAGCAGCAGCCGCGCGAGCACCGCGAACGCGACCATCGTCCGCAACCGCAATACCAGCCGCCGCAACCGCCGAACCAGCCGCAGCCCGTCATTGCCGATGCCGGCAACGTCGATCGCCTGCCCTCCTTCATCACCGGCGCGCAGCCGCAAGTGAATGTCGGCGCGAATGGCGGCCAGGGCGGTTTCGAGGGCGGTGGCGGCAGCGAGCGTTATCCGCGGCGGCGGCGCCGGCCGCATGGCCCCCGTCCCGAGCGCGAAGCCGCGCCGGCGGCATCCAACGACGATCTCGCGCCCGGCGAATGAGCTGGTTGGTTTCGTAAACTGAGTCGTCCCGGCTCCGCCGGGACGATTTGTTTTCAGCTCCGGGTTACCGTCGTCGAGGACGGCACCAAGACGGGCTTCGCCAACGAGGGAATCAGCCGTGTCCGCTCGCGCTTGGCGGGAAGCGCGCGGTAGACCTGCTTGGTGGCTTCGACGATGTGCACGCCGGCAAAGGGCAGTGACAGCGCCGCGCCGGCGCGCTCCCACATCTGCGCCGATTTCAAGACCCAGCCGCCGGCATAAGGCGGCATGAACAGCGCCTCGCCCCAGGCGGTCGGCGTGAACCAGGTCTGGCGCAGCAACTCGGTGATCTGTGAGCGCGAATAGGGCCGGCCATGGCCGAACGGCGTGCTGTCGGTGCGCGTCCACACCCCACGCCGATTCGGGATCACCGCAATGACGCGACCAGACGGCGCCAGCACGCGCCAGACTTCGCGCAGCAGCGCAGCCGGGTCGTCCGACATCTCCAGCGCGTGGACCAGGAGAATGCGGTCGACCGCGGCGTCAGGAAGCGGCAGCGAGAATTCATCGACCAGCGAGGCCAGCGCCGGCCGCCCCGTCGGCCATTTCAGGACCCCCTGGGCCGCCGGCATGAACGCGAGGCAGCGCTCCGCGTCCTCGCGGAACAGTCCGAGATAGGGCGTGGGATAGCCGATGCCGAGTACGCGCTGACCCGCCGCGCCCGGCCAGCGTTGCCTGATGCCGCGGTTGATCATTTGTCGCGCCACGATCCCGAGGCGGCGGGAATAGAACTCGCGGAGGTCGACGACGTCGATGGTCATGGCGGCAATGTAACATGCGCAAGGCCGCCGCCGCGCGCGGAATATTGCATTGCCTGCGCAACGTTAACGCCATATTTGTCTGGCGGGGCTGAGCGCGATGGAGATGTCATGGCCGCCGAAATTCGTACTTTCACCTGTTTAAGCGACAATTTCGGTTATCTGATCCACGATGTGGAAACCAAGGCGACCGCCTCGATCGACGCGCCGGAGGCAGGTCCCATCCTCAAGGCGCTGGAGCGCGAGGGCTGGCAACTCACCGACATCCTGATCACCCATCATCATGGCGATCATGTCGGCGGGGTCGCCGAACTCAAGCGGAAATTCAGTTGCCGCGTCGTCGCGCCGCACGACAAGACGACGAGAATTGCCGACGTCGATTTGCGTGTCGCCAATGCCGACGTGGTCAAGATCGGCAACCTGCTGGCGCGCGTCGTGGAGACGCCCGGCCACACGCTCGACCACATCTCCTACGTATTCGACAATGAGAAGACCGTGTTCGCCGCCGATACGCTGTTTTCGATCGGCTGCGGCCGCGTGTTCGAGGGCACCTATCCGATGATGTGGGACTCGCTGTTGAAGCTGCGGGCCCTGCCCGATGACTTCAAGCTCTATTGCGGCCACGAATACACGGCGTCCAACGTCAAGTTCGCGCTCACCATCGAGCCGGACAACGCGGCGCTCCAGGCGCGCGCAGCGGAAGTTGCGAGGCTGCGGGCCGAGAACAAGCCGACCATTCCCGCCCTGCTCGGCGACGAGAAGCGGGCCAACGTGTTCCTGCGCGCCGATGAGCCATCGGTCGCAGCCAGGCTGCACATGAAGGGTGCGGATGCCGCCGAGGTGTTCGGCGAGCTACGCGAGCGCAAGAACAAATCCTAAAGCACAAGTCCTGACGGGGATCGATGCCGACTGCAGCCGAGATCATCGCCCGCCTCGAACTTCGCCCCCATCCCGAAGGCGGGCACTACCGCGAGACGTTTCGCGACCAGACCACGGATAGCAACGGGCGCTCGCGTTCGACCTTGATCTATTTCCTGCTCGCGCGCGGCGAGCGCTCATACTGGCATCGCATCGATGCGGTCGAAGTTTGGCACTATTACGCCGGCAGCCCCTTGATGCTGCGCATCGCGCACGACGGCTGCTCGCAGCACGAGGTGCAGCTCGGCACGGATCTCGTGAGCGGCGAGCGGCCGCAGGCGATCGTGCCGGCGAATGCCTGGCAGATGGCGGAAACGACCGGCGAATGGACGCTGGTCGGCTGCACCGTCGCGCCCGCATTCGAGTTCGCGAATTTCGAGCTCGCGCCGCCGGGCTGGGAGCCGTAGGCCTCGTTCACCGCTTCCGCAGCACCATGTCCTTCGCCGCGATCAGGCCGCCACCGGCGATCAGGATGGCGGCGACGGCGATGTTGGTGCTGGCGTTCGCAAAGCCGGCAGCGATGAGGAAGCCGGTCGACAATAGCGGCGTCGCATAGGAGGCGGCGCCGAGCACGCGGATGTCGCCGCGCTTCATGCCGATGTCCCAGGCGTAGAAGGCAGCACCGACGGGACCGATGCCGAGCGCGGCCACGGAGAGCCATTGCAGCGCGGTCTCCGGCCAGACCGTGGTTTCGAGCAGAGCATGCATCAGCGCGGCAAGCGCGGCGGTGGCGAGGCAGAAGCCCGCGACCGCGTCGGTCGGAACCGCCTTGAGCCGGCGCGACAGCACCGAATAGCTCGCCCAGACGAAGGCGGCGATGAAGGCCGCGACCAGTCCCGGCACCGCGCCCGACGCGAAGCCCGAGGTGTTGCCGGCCAACAGCAGCACGGTGCCGACAAGTCCGAGCACGGCGCCGGCGATGTGATGCAGGGCGAGCCGCTCGCCCGGCAGGAAGGACGAGAACAACACGATCAGCAGCGGCCAGAGATAATTCAAGAGGCCGGCTTCTGCCGGCGGGGCGAAGCGCAGGGCAAGGAAATAGAGGGCGTGATAGCCGAACAGGCCACCGACGCCGACGACCCAGACGACGAGCGGCTGGCGCACGCTGCTTGCCGCCTCGCCGCGACCGATCCAGGTGAGCAGGCCGACGAGGCCGCCGATCGCGAAGGTCATTGCGGCGAGCTGGAACGCCGGGATCTTTCCAGTCGCCACCGTCATCACTGACAGTAGCGACCACATCAGGATTGCGGTCAATCCGATCAGCGTCGCGGTGCGGGGAGTCATCGATCAAAGGGCTCTGAGGACGTTTATGCCCGGCGCGGAGCCGGGCATTTGCGTCTTCACTATCGCCTCGTCGCGCCTGAAGCTACAGGCTTTTGGCCCAATAGCCTGCGGCCATATCAGGCCTGATACTGGCCGCCATTGATGGTCATGGTCGATCCGGTGATGAAGCCGGCCTCGTCCGCCGCCAGGAACACGACCGCCCGCGCGATCTCCTCGGGCTCGCCGAGCCGGTTGACGGGGATCTGCGGAATCACGCTCTTTTCCAAAACGTCCTTCGGCACCGCCTGCACCATTTCGGTATTGATGTAGCCGGGGCAGATCGCATTGACGGTGATGCCGCCCTTGGCGTTCTCGAGCGCGAGCGCCTTGGTGAAACCGATGTCGCCGGCTTTGGCCGCTGAATAGTTGACTTGCCCGAACTGCCCCTTCTGGCCGTTGATCGACGAGATCGAGATGATGCGGCCGAACTTGCGCGCACGCATGCCCTCGATCACCTGGCGCGTCATGTTGAACAGCGAGCCGAGATTGGTGTTGATGACAGCGTTCCACTGCTCGAGCGTCATCTTGTGGAACGCAGTGTCGCGGGTGATGCCCGCATTGTTGACCAGCACCTCGATCGGGCCGAGATCGGCCTCGACCTTCTTCACGCCCTCGGCGCAGGCGTCGAAACTGCTGACGTCCCATTTGTAGACCGCGATGCCGGTCTCGGCCTTGAACTTCTCCGCCGCAGCATCGTTGCCGGCATAGCTCGCCGCAACCTTGTAGCCCGCCGCCTTCAGCGCCTTGCTGATGGCAGCACCGATGCCCCGCGTACCACCCGTGACCAATGCAACACGTGCCATGTCGTATTCCTTCCCTTGGACTCTTCGGACGTTTCTGACGCGATCGTTTTTTAACTGCGGATTATGCGGGACGTTTGACGGACATCAAGAACAAAACGCCCGGCATCGAGCCGGGCGTTTCTCTTTAGTCGAGGCCTGCGCAATTGCGAAGAATATTTGATTTGCAACCGCCGCCTTTTTAATCGCGTGCAACGCACTCATTGACGTGTGCAGCGCACGCGCAAGTTAAGTACGTGTCAGGTCCTTCTCAGTCGCGTGCCAGACACATCGCGATGCCCATGCCGCCGCCGATGCACAGCGTGGCAAGGCCCTTCTTCGAATCGCGCTTCTGCATTTCATGCAGCAGCGTGACCAGCACGCGGGCGCCGGACGCGCCGACTGGATGACCGATGGCGATCGCGCCGCCATTGACGTTGACCTTCGAGGTATCCCAGCCGAGGTCCTTGTTGACGGCGCAGGCCTGTGCCGCGAAGGCTTCGTTGGCTTCGATCAGGTCGAGATCGCCGACACTCCAGCCGGCCTTCTTCAGCGCGGCGCGCGAGGCCGGGATCGGGCCCGAGCCCATGATCTTCGGATCGACGCCGGCCTGCGCCCAGGACACGATGCGGGCAAGCGGCTTCTTGCCTTCCTTGGCAGCCTGCTTTGCGCTCATGAGCACCACGGCGGCAGCGCCGTCATTGATGCCCGAAGCAGAGCCCGCAGTGACCGTGCCGTCCTTCTCGAAAGCCGGCTTGAGCTTGGCCATCGCGTCTAGCGTCGCGCCATGGCGCGGATATTCGTCGGCGCTGACGACGACGTCGCCCTTGCGGGTCTTGATGGTGACGGGAACGATCTCGTCGTTGAACTTGCCGGCCTTCTGCGCGGCCTCGGCCTTCTGCTGCGAGGCGACCGCGAACTCGTCCTGTTGGGCGCGCGTGATCTGCCATTGCCGCGCGACGTTTTCGGCGGTGTTGCCCATGTGATAGCCGTTGAAGGCATCCCACAGGCCGTCCTTGATCATGGTGTCGACCAATTCGAGACCGCCCATCTTGACGCCGCCGCGCAGGTGCTGGGCGTGCGGGGCCATGCTCATGGACTCCTGTCCGCCAGCGACCACGATCTCGGAATCGCCGTTGAGCAGCGCCTGGTAGCCGAGGGCGACCGTGCGCAGGCCGGAGCCGCAGAGCTGGTTGACGCCCCAGGCCGGGCTCTCCACGGGAATGCCGGCGGCGATCGAGGCTTGACGGGCTGGGTTCTGGCCCTGAGCTGCGGTCAGGATCTGACCCATGATGACTTCCGAAACCCGACCGGGCTCGATGCCGGCGCGCTCCAGTGCAGCCTTGATGGCGATGGCGCCGAGATCATGGGCGGGAAGGGTCGCGAACGCTCCGTTGAAGCTTCCGACCGGGGTGCGGGCGGCGCTGACGATGACGACATCGTCTGACATGGGCATCTCCTGAGGTTGAATGGGGGCAGGCGGGGCTGGGGAAAACGGCTCGCCAGTCTCGATCGGCATCCTGTTAACGTCATTGCGGCATGTCAATCGGCCGGCGACCGAATTCATGCCGCAGCGCATTCAAAATAGCGTTCTTGGCGCTTTCGCAAGCACGATTTTGCTGTCCGATTAACCGTGCCGCACAAAACGGTAGCGTGACCCCTTTGAAAATGCTTATTTTGTTGCGTTGCGTACTCTTCCCGCCCTGCGGCATAGCCCGCTAGGTTCCCGTTCTCCGCGCTTGCAAGTGAGAGCCCATGGCGAAATCAGACCAACCCACCACGATCAAGAAATACGCGAACCGCCGGCTCTATAATACCGGAACGAGCACTTACGTGACGCTCGAGGACCTCGCCGCCATGGTCAAGGACGGCGAAGATTTCCTGGTCTACGACGCCAAGACCGGCGACGACATCACCCGCTCCGTGCTCGCCCAGATCATCTTCGAGCAGGAGAACAAGGCCGGCCAGAACCTGCTCCCGACCACCTTTCTGCGCCAGCTCATCCGCTTCTACGGCGACAGCATGCAGATGGTGGTGCCGAAATATCTCGAACAGTCGATCGCGACACTGACCCAGGAGCAGGAGAAGTTCCGCAAGCAGATCGCCAACACGCTGTCCGGCACACCGTTTGCGCCGCTCGAGGAGCAGGTCCGCCGCAACATGGAGCTATTCCAGCAGACCTTCTCGATGTTCAAGCCCTTCGCCGCGCCCCGTCCGGCGGCCACCCCGGAGCCAGAGCCCGATGCAAATGCCGAGGCGCCGAAGGACAGCAACATCGACGATCTGCGCCAGCAGATGAAGGAAATGCAGGAACGCCTCGAGCGGATGTCGAAGAAGGACGAGTAGGTCTTTCCATTGAGCCGGCTCTCCGCGAACCGTAGGACGCAACATGTCCGATCGACGCGCGCATTGGGACAACGTCTACGCCACCAAGGGCGAAGCCGAGGTCAGCTGGTTTCAGAACAGCCCGGCGACCTCGCTGGCGATGATCAGAGCAGCCAATCTGGACCGCGAGGCCGCCATCATCGACATTGGCGGCGGCGCATCGCGACTAGTCGATGCTCTGTTGCAGGACGGACATCGCGACGTCGGCGTGCTGGATCTCTCCGCAAACGCGCTTGACGTCGCGCAGAAGCGACTCGGCGCAGCCGCTTCAGTGGTTGAGTGGATCGTTGCCGATGTCACGACATGGCGCTCAGCAAAGACCTACGATCTATGGCACGATCGCGCGGCGTTTCACTTCCTGACCGAATCCCGCGACAGGGCCGCCTATGTCGAGCGCCTGCGGTCGGCACTTGCGCCCGGCGGCTACGTCATCATCGCGACGTTCGCGCTCGACGGCCCGGAGCAATGCAGCGGCCTGCCGGTGCAACGCCATGACAGCGTCAGCCTCGCGGCGGAACTCGGCCCCGACTTCGAGCTGATCGAAACGCGTAGCGATATCCACCATACGCCGTGGCATTCGACGCAGGCGTTTCAGTTCAGCCGGTTTCAGCGAAGCCATTAGAGTGTTGCGACGACCGATTGAATCCGCCCAGTACGCCGCGCCTATCGAGGAGTCACAACTGTCTCTGGAATACTGGATCGCCCGATCAAGTCGGGCGATCACAGCGGAGTAATGGCAGCTACGCCGCTAGCTTCACCGCATGCGCAAAATCCCAATAGAGTTTTCGCGCCCGGGCGTAGAACGGACCCGGCTTCAGTTCGCGCTCGTCGATGCGGACAACCGGCGCGACTTTGGCGAAATTGCCGGTGGAGAAGATCTCGTCAGCAGCGAGGAAGTCGGCATAGCGCAGCGTCTTCTCGACCACGGCGACGCCGTCGGCGCGAAGCAGGTTGATGACGCGCTGGCGCGTGATGCCGTTGAGGAACGTTCCGTTGGGCACGGGGGTGTAGACCACGCCGTCGTTGGCCATGAACACGTTGGAATTGCCGAACTCGGCGACATTGCCGAGCATGTCGAGCATCAACGCGTTCTGGAAGCCGCGCGAGGCGGCCTCAGCGAGCGCGCGCGAATTGTTCGGATAGAGGCAGGCGGCCTTGGCCTCGACCGGCGCGCATTCGGCGGTCGGCCTGCGAAACGGCGACAGGGTGATGGCGTTGCCGACGGGTTTTGGCATCGGCGCCTCGTAGATGCACAGGCACCAATTGGTAGTCTCGGGATCGAACAGCACGCCGCCGCCCGAACCGTGCTGCGCCCAATACATCGGACGGATGTAGAGCTCGGCGTTGGCCGCAAAGCGCGCAATGCCCTCGCGCGCGAGCGTGAGCCAGGTGTCGGTATCGACCACCGGCTTGAGGCCAAAGTTGACCGCCGATTGATTGGCGCGGGCGACGTGGCGGTCGAGATCGGGCGCCACACCCTCGAACGCACGCGCGCCGTCGAACACGACAGAGCCGAGCCAAGCCGCATGCGTGCGCGGGCCCATGATCGGCACATTGCCGTCCTGCCATTTGCCGTCGAAGAAGGTCCAGCTCGGTGAATATTCGATGGGCTTCCTGATCTCGGCCATGACCGGCCTCCCTGGCGTGATGCCGCACTACAGCGCCACTATTGGTCGCAATTTCTAAATGATTCCCTGCGGGAAGATAGTTACCCTCTTCCCTTGTCGGAGAATGAAAGATCCATGCCGCTCGATCCGCTCGCAAAACGCTTGTTGGCCATGATGGCTGCCGCCGCGCCGCCGACACGAAGCCGGCCGAGCGTCGAGGCACGGCGGCAGTCGCTAGCGAAACTGATGCAGTTCGCGCGCGCTGATGCGCCGGATGTGACGACGTCCAACGGTAGGCTGCCGGGTCCTGGCGGCGAGCTGCCCTATCGCCTCTATGCGCCCGCAAGTGCCGGTCAACGCATGCCGGGATTCGTATTCTTTCACGGCGGCGGCCTCGTCGCTGGCAGCATCGCCACACACGACCGCATCGCAGCGGCGCTGGCGCATGCGACCGGCTGCCGCCTCGTCTCGGTCGACTACCGGCTCGCGCCCGAGCACAAATTTCCTGCCGCCGTCGACGATGCGATCGCCGCCACCGAGTGGGTCGCGCGTGAAGCGCCAACACTCGGCATCGATGCGGAACGGCTGGTGGTCGGCGGCGATTCCGCCGGCGCCACGCTGGCTGCGATCGTGTGCCAGGAGGCGATGCAGAACGCAGGCCTCTCCATCGTCGCGCAATGCCTGATCTGCCCGGTGCTGGATTTCGAGGAGATCTCGCCGTCGCGCGAGGCGTTCGCCGAGGGCCACCTGATCGATCGCCCCACCATGGAAGCCGACCTCGCCGACTATCTGCCTCAGGGTTTGGATGCCGCCGATCCCCGCATTTCGCCGCTACGCGCGACACGGCTCGCCGGCCTGCCGATGGCGATCATCCATACCGCCGAATTCGACCCGATGCGTGACGAAGGCAACGCCTATGCGCGCAAGCTGCTGACCGCGGGCGTGGTCGTCGAGCACACTTGCCATGACGGCATGATTCACAATTTCCACGCCATGGGCGCCATCCTGCCGCAGGCGCAGCTCGTGCTGTCGCAAATCGGCGAGCAGGTCAGGCGCGCGGTCGAGAAGTAACAGCGTGAATCACACGCGCGCGCCGAGCACGGCCCTGGCAGCCACGACATACTCAGGCCAATGCGCGTCCGCATAACGCTCGGCCTGCCGCGCGCAAGTGAGATCGGGCGCATGTGCGGCCGCAATCATGCGTGCGAATCGTTCCTCGGCCACCGTCACGTCATCAACTGCCGGCGCCGGGGCGGCTCCTGCGGCGGTTGGCGCGACGGCGAATCCCGCCAGTCCGGCGAGCACGATGCGGCGTGACGTGTTCATGGCTGTCGTTCCCCATTGTCCAGCCTGCACTCTGGCGGGCGAATGTGTCGGTGCGATCACGACAGGGTAACTGCGCGTATCGGTGTAGTCCATCGATTGCAGATACCGCCGGACCGATCACGTTCCATCCAGCTGGCGCGCGGGACATCGCATCCCGGCCCAAACCGGAGGACAGCACGTGACCCGGCACAGAGCCCTGATCACAAAAGGGTTTTTGCGCCGGTGCGCAGCATCCCGCGTCAACGGGTTGTTAGCCTTCATCGGAAAACACTGATTGCGTTACATCGCCGCAAGGAACCTTGCGCCATACTGAGACCGGTTTTCGTTTCGCCCTGGAGGCTGAGAATGTCCCGCTTGTTTCCGGAACGGACGTTCCTTGCTGGCAAGATCTTCTTCAATTTCGGCCAGTCGTCGATTGACTGCGTCGTGCGCCGGCTGTCCGAGGAGGCTGCGACGCTCGAGATGGAGAGCGGCCTCGGCGTACCCGAGCGATTCCAGCTCAGGGTCGCGGGACGCGAGATATTGGCCTGCCGCGTGATCTGGCGATCGGACCGTCAGGTCGGAGCCGCCTTCGAGCTGCCAGGCAGCGTCGAGCGCCCGAGTGGCGAGGAGCGGGAACGCTCGTCCGACGCGCTGATGCGCGGCCAGATGCTGGCGCTGCGCGCCGCGCTCGATCATGTGCCGACGGGCATCGTGCTGCTCGACTCAAGCCTCAGGGCACGTCTGATCAACCGGTCGTTTCGTCAGATGTGGCGCCTGCCAGACGAGGTTGCTGACAGCAATCCTTCCATTCTCACGCTGCTTCATCATGGACGTGACACCGGCGCCTATGAGGTGCCGGATCCTGAGCTCGATGCCTTGGTGGCGGAACGCGTCCGTGTGATCGAGGCGGGCGATCCGACGCCTATCGACCTACGGCGGACCAATGGCGATGTGGTGCGCGTACAGGTCACGCCTTTGCCCGACGGCGGGCGCATGCTGACCTACACGCCCGTCACTGACATTGTGCGCACCTCCGACGAGCTGAAGCTGCTGCGGGATGCGCTGGAGAATGTTCAGGATGGAGTCCTCCTTCTCGATTCCGACCTGCACGCTACGTTCATGAACCGGCGTATGCGGCGGTTCTGGGAGGTCAGCGACGAGGAGGCCGCGAATCGACCGACCTATTCGTCGCTGGTGCGACGCCTGCATCGCGCCAGCGCGCCCAATCTTCCGACGAACGAACTCGCGAAATTTCCGGCGCGACGCGTCGAAGAGGTCAAGGCCGGCGATCATGTCCGCGACCTGCAGACGCCGGATGGCCGGCGCATCAGGGCCCATTGTACGACGATGGCCAATGGCGGCCGCATGCTGACCTATGTCGACATCACCGATCTGACGCAAAAAGCCGCGCTGCTGGAAACGCTCGCCACCACCGATCCGCTCACCGGCCTCTCCAACCGCCGCCACTTTCTCGACTGTCTCGGTGCGGAATGGAGCCGCTTTCAGCGCTACTATCGCTCCGTCTCGGTGTTGATGCTTGACATCGACCATTTCAAGTCGGTCAACGATCGCCATGGCCATGCGGTGGGCGACGTCGCGATCAAGGCGGTTGCGGCCGCGTGCCTCGACGGCAAACGCAAGTCGGACATCGTTGGCCGCCTCGGCGGCGAGGAGTTCGCCGTGCTTCTGCCCGAAACCAGCCTGTCCCGGGCGAGGATTGTCGCCGAGCGCATCCGCAAACACGTGATAAGCGCGCAGATCGTCGCCGGAAAGGTTCAGTTCGGCGTCACCGTGAGCATCGGCATCGCGGAGGCCACCGTCAGCATGTCCGGCATCGACACACTGATGAGTGCGGCCGATCACGCGCTCTACCAGGCTAAGGCCGAGGGCCGCAATCGCTGCATCGCCTTCGCGCCCCCGCCGCCTGCAAGCAAGGCAGCGGAGTGATTGCCGGAACAGGCTTCACTCCGGAACCGGAACGTCGAACGTGTTGAGCGTGACCGAGACCATGCAGTAGACGCCGACGAGATAGGAGAGTTCGGCCGCGCCGTGCTCGCCGAACTCCTTCACGGCGGCGCGCCAGGTCAATTCCGGCAGAACACCGCCGCCGACCAACGCGGACGCGATGTCGTAGGCGACGGCCTCCTGCCTGGTGAGATCGACCGGCCGCTGTCCGGCGACGATGGTCGCGAGCTTCTCGTCGGACAAGCCGCGCTGCTCGGCGACCAGCACGTGGGCGTAGAGCTCGTAGCCGGAGCGGAAATGCGAGCCGGTGACGAGGATGGCGACCTCGCGCACCGGCGCCGGCAGCAGCGGGTTCGACGCGATCGCCTTGACCAGCTCCCATACCGGCTTACCGAAGCGCGGCTCGCGCAGCCAGGGATTCCACGGCCCCAGCAGCGCGCCGTCGTCGCGCATGTTCACAAAACCCTTGAAATGGTCCTTGATGCCGGCTCGCATGTCGTCATAAAGCGGCTTCTGTTCGTCGGCCAGATTCTGGGGATCGAGAATGGGAAGGCGCACGGCTGCGATCTCCTCTTTGAGAAGATGCGAGGCTCGCCTGCATGCGCGCGCAGGGCAAGTGAAGTTGCTGTGACGGGTGCGCTTAAAACTCCAGCGGCGCGTTGTCGACGACTTCCTTCATCACGAAGAAGGTGCGGGTCTGGCGCACCCCGGGGAGCGCGATCAGCTGCTCGCCATGGATGCGATTGAAATCCTCCATGTCGCCGACACGGATCTTGAGGAAGTAGTCGAAATCGCCGGCGACGAGGTGGCAATCAAGCACGAATTTCAGTTTTGTAATCGCCTGCTCGAAAGTGGCAAAACTCTCCGGGGTCGAGCGGTCGAGCACGACGCCGACCATCACCAGCGTGCCCTTGGCCACCTTCTTCGGCGCCACCATGGCGCGCACGGTCGCAATGAAGCCGTCCTCGAACAGGCGCTGGGTGCGGCGATGGCAGGTGGCGGGGCTGATCGCGACGGTTTCGGCCAGCTCGGCATTGCTGAGCCGGCCGTTATTCTGAAGCAATCGCAATATCTTAAGGTCGATACGGTCGAGACGGGAAGGCATGGAAGAATCTCTCATTCCTATCCATCATTACGGAACAAGTAAGGGTAATTGATGTCGTTTTCGCAAGCAACGGCGCAATATTGACGCAGCATTTGAGAGCACCTTTCTTGTAGCAAGTGCTAATCGCTGCGGCCAGCTCAATGCCAATCGGGATGACCCATGATGCTGAAAAAATTCGCGCGCTATTCGCTCACCTTCGGTCCGACGCCAATCGAGAAGCTTGAGCGGCTATCGAAATATCTCGGCGGTCAAGTCGAGGTCTACGCCAAGCGCGAGGACTGCAATTCAGGCCTTGCCTATGGCGGCAACAAGCTGCGCAAGCTCGAATACATCATTCCCGATGCGATCGCCTCCAACGCCGACACGCTGGTATCGATCGGCGGCGTGCAATCCAACCACACCCGCATGATCGCGGCGGTCGCCGCCAAGCTCGGCATGAAGTGCCGTCTGGTGCAGGAAGCCTGGGTACCGCACGAGGACGCGGTCTATGACCGCGTCGGCAACATCATGCTCTCGCGCATCATGGGTGCCGACGTGCGCCTGGTCGACGACGGCTTCGACATCGGCATCCGCAAGAGTTGGGAGCAGGCGATCGAGGAGGTGAAGGCGGCGGGTGGCAAGCCTTACGCGATTCCCGCTGGCGCCTCCGTGCACAAATTCGGCGGCCTCGGCTATGTCGGCTTCGCCGAGGAAGTGCGCAAGCAGGAGAAGGAGCTCGGCTTCAAATTCGACTACATCGTCGTCTGCACCGTCACCGGCTCGACCCATGCCGGCATGCTGGTCGGCTTCGCCGCCGACGACCGCGCCCGCAAGGTGATCGGAATCGATGCGTCGTTCACGCCTAGCCAGACGAAAGCCCAGGTGCTCGAGATTGCGCAGAACACCGCAAAGCTCGTCGAGCTCGGCAAGGAGCTCGTCCCCGACGACGTCGTGCTGATCGAGGACTATGCCTATCCCGCCTATGGCGTGCCGTCGGAAGAGACCAAGGAAGCGATCCGCCTCACCGCGCGGCTCGAAGGCATGATCACCGACCCCGTCTACGAGGGCAAGTCGATGCAGGGCCTGATCGACCTTGCGAAGAAGGGCTATTTCGAGCAGGGCGCGAAGATCCTGTACGCCCATCTCGGCGGCGCGCCCGCGTTGAACGGGTATGCCTATGCGTTCAGGAATGGGTGAGGTGGCGCAGATCTCGCCGCATACACGGCTGTCGTCCCGGACAAGCATAAGCACAGATCCGGCACCGAGAGCCACAGGATCGCGTAGGGCGAAGACTACTCGCTACCTCGCCCTGACGATCTGCAACAGCTCGTCGCCGTAATGCTCGAGCTTCTTGTCACCGATCCCGGGCACGTTGCGGAGTTCATCCAGCGTCGTCGGCCAGGCCCGAACGATGCCGTCGATGGTGGCATCGTGCAGCACGACATAGGCGGGCACGCCGCGCTCGCGGGCGACGTCGGAACGCCAGGAGCGCAGCCGCGCGCGCAATTCGGGATCGACGTCGCCTTGCGGCGCGCTCGCCGCGGGCGCGAGGTCGCCGCGGCGCGATTTGGCCCGGCTCGAACGGATGCGGGTGCCGGGCGCCTCCTCGCGCAGCCACACTTCCGTTTCGCCGCGCAGCACGCCGCGCGAAGAGTCCGTCAGCTTCAACGCGCCGAATGCTTCGCTGTCGCTCTGCAAATGCCCCATTGCCACCAATTGCCGCAGTACCGTGCGCCACTGCTTTTCGTTGAGCTCGCGGCCGATGCCGAACACCGACAGCTTGTCGTGGCCGAACTGCGTCACCTTCTCGGTCAGGCGCCCGACCAGCACGTCGATCAAATGCATTGCCCCGAAGCGCTGGCCGGTGCGGTAGACGCAGGACAACAGCTTCTGCGCCAGCACCTTGCCGTCGCGCATTTTCGGCGGCATCAGGCAATTGTCGCAATTGCCGCAACTCTCGGCCATCACGATCTCGCCGAAATAGGCGAGCAGCCGCCGGCGCCGGCAATGCGGCGTCTCGGCAAGGCCGACCAGCGCGTCGAGCTTACCGATCGAGACCCGCTTGAATTCGTCGGAAGCGTTCGACTCGTCGATCATGCGGCGCTGCTGCACGATGTCGGAGAGGCCGTAGGCCATCCAGGCGGCGGATGGCTTGCCGTCACGGCCGGCACGCCCCGTCTCCTGGTAATAGGCTTCGATGCTTTTGGGCAGATCGAGATGGGCGACGAAACGCACGTCAGGCTTGTCGATGCCCATGCCGAACGCAATGGTCGCGACGATGACGATGCCGTCCTCGTTGAGAAAGCGGTCCTGATTCCGGGAGCGCACGCTGCTGTCGAGGCCGGCATGATAGGGCAGCGCGGCCATGCCTGCGTCTTGAAGCGCGGCAGCGACCTCCTCGACGCGGTTGCGGGACAGGCAATAGACCACGCCGGCATCGCCCATGTGGCGCTCGCGGATGAACTCCTTCAGCTGCGACACCGCATTGCGCTTGTCGACGATCTCGTAGCGGATGTTGGGCCGGTCGAAGCTGGAGACAAATTGCGGGGAGCCGGTAAGCTGAAGCCGCTCGACGATTTCCTTGCGGGTCAGATCGTCGGCTGTCGCGGTCAGCGCGATGCGTGGGACATCGGGAAAGCGCTCGGCGATGATGGACAGACCGACGTATTCGGGCCGGAAGTCGTGGCCCCATTGCGAGACGCAATGCGCCTCGTCGATCGCGAACAGCGCCACCTTCGCCCGCGCCAGCATCGACAGGCAGCGCGGCGTCACCAGCCGTTCCGGCGCGACATAGAGCAGGTCGAGATCGCCCGCGATCAGGCGGCGCTCCACCTCCGAAGCTTCGTGCGGAGTCAGCGACGAGTTCAGCGCGGCCGCGTTGACACCTGCTTCGATCAGGCCCGCAACCTGATCGCGCATCAGCGCGATCAGCGGCGAGACCACGATGCCGCAGCCTTCGCGCAGCAGTGAGGGGAGTTGATAGCAGAGCGACTTGCCGCCGCCGGTCGGCATCAGCACAAGGCAATTGCCGCCTTCGCTCACGTGCCGGATGATCTCACCCTGCGCGCCGCGGAACCCCGGCAGGCCGAACACCGAATGCAAGACCGACAGCGCGTCGCGGCCGTTGGCCAGAGCGGACAGCGGAGCGGTGGAAGGAGAGGACATGGGCGTGAGGACATTGAGCTTTCGGTCAACGCCAGTCGCACGACCGAGCGGGCATGGCAAGACCGTTTGCGCGGCAGGGTATAGTGTTCCCCTCTCCGCTTGTGGGAGAGAGTGGCTCGCCGCATAGTGAGGGGTCTCTGACTGCGCATTCGATGAGACTTGTTTCGCGGCGACATACCCCTCATCCGGCGCTTCGCGCCACCTTCTCCACAACGGAAAAGGGAAGAACAGCCGCTATGCCCCGATCCTTCGCAGCGCCTCCGCGACGGTCACGATCGGTACACTGCGCTTCTCGGCCGCCTTCAGCGCATGGCACATCAAATGCGGCGTGCAACCATAGGGGCTCGGCCTGTCGGCGACGTCATGGCCGTACAAGATCAGCCATCCGCCGCTTGCGACCGCCTCGTCGAAATAGCGATCGATGCCTGTCGTATCGATGTCGCGGTCGATCAAGGGCGAAGCACGCAGAAACTGGAGGTCGATGACGCCGTGATTGACGCCGGGAAGGATGCCGCGCGCCGAACGGTAGGCTCTTGCAAGCTGCGGCTTGCGCCAAACCGAGGCGAGACCATACGGATAGGCGAAGTTCTCCAGCATGATCGAGGAATCAATGCTGCGGAAGTGGTCGCGGTTGCGCTCGATCTCGCGTTCCATGGCGGCTTCGTCGAGATCGACCGCGCTCTGGTGCGAGAAGGTGTGGCAGGCAATCTCGTGGCCGGCGCGGTGAAGCCGCACGATCGCGTCATTCGACAGGCCCTGCCAATGATCCGACGGCTGATCGATCAGGCTGCCCGAGAGGTAGAATGTGCCGCGACCGCCATGTTTCTCGAGGAGTTCGGCACCCTCGCCTGCGGCGCTATCTGGAGCATCGTCGAAGGTGAAGCTCACCATCGGGGCGCGCGCAGGCAACCGGTGCGGCGCGGCGCGGAAATGCCGAGCCAGCCGATTGCTCACGCGTCCCTGGAGTGACGACCACACGCTGCGTTTCCCGTGATTCCATATTCGCTACTGAAACATTCGCGCGCTAGTTGAGGCAAGCCTAACGCTCGGGTAATCCTAACATGGAGCCAACACCCTTCGGCTAGCACGCAGGGACCGATACGTCGGCATCCGTACCGAGATATTGCAGCCAGTTCCGGAATAACGCTGCCGCTGCGGTGCCGGCGGCGATATCGGCGCGCAAATTCAGCGCAGGCAATTCGTTGGTGAGCGCGGGATGGCGCTGGTGCCGTGCCTGTTTCTCGAAGCGGGCCAGCTTCTCTTCTGTCGCTGCGTCAAAATAACTCACGGGCAAATTCGGATAATTCTCGCGCTCACGGGCGAGATAGCGGCCGACGTCGCGCAGATATTCGCGCTGGAGCGACAGCCCGTCATATTCCGGATGGCCCTGGAAGAACACGAAGCGGCTGGCATATTGGCGGATAAAGACGTCGACGCCGGCCTCTTCCGAGCGCGTCAGCACCCGGTACCCGGCTTCCACGAGCTCGCTCTCGGCGATCTCGTTCAGGCGCGAATGCGAGACCTTGAGCGGCATAGGCGCACCGCGCGTCAGCGGATCGCGCGTCACGGCTTCGCAGTCGAAGATGCCGTGACATTTGCTCGGCAGCCGCCGCCGCGCGATGCCGTCGAGGTGCAGCACCGCCGCATGCGCGGCGAGGCACGACCAGATCGTCGAGCGCGTGTTGACCTTGGCCCAGTCGATCAGCTCCGTCAGGTCGCGCCAGTACGGCTCCTGGTCGAGTTCGGGCGCGACCGGCTCGGCGCCGGTCACGATCAGCCCGTCGAATTTACGGCGCCTGAGATCCGCAAGATCGGAATATTCGCTCTCGATATGCCACTTGGCGTCCGGCGAGCGCCTCACCGAAGGAAGCGAGAAGCAGTGGAAGCGGATGCGACGCGAGCCTGCAGCCGCCTGGAGCAGCTTCATGAACTGCCGCTCGGTCGCCTTCAACGCCGGGTCCGGCATGTTGTTGATCAGCCCGATGGTCAGCTCGGCGCCGCGATCACGCGCGAGATCACCTTCGGCCGGCACCAGTGCCGGGCTTGATATGACTTGATCCCTGTCGATCAAGATCGTCATTGGCGCCGCCGCCTACTCCGCGGCCTGCAGACGCGACGACGGACAGGCCTTTTCCAGCGCCTGATCGATATCCTCGATGATGTCTGCGGAATGCTCGATGCCGATCGACAGGCGGATCGTCTCCGGCAGCACGCCCGCTATGCGCTGCTGCTCTGCCGACATCTGCCGGTGCGTCGTCGACGCCGGATGGCAGGCCAGCGACTTGGCATCGCCGATATTAACGAGCCGCGTGATCAGCTTCAGCGCATCATAGAAGGTCTTGCCGGCTTCCATGCCGCCCTTGATGCCGAAGGTAAACAGCGAAGAGGCGTTGCCGTTCAGATATTTCTGCACCAGCGGATAATAGGGGCTGTCCGGGAACCCCGTGTAATTGACCCAGGCCACCCGCGAATCGCCACGGAGGAATTCGGCGACCTTGCGGGCGTTCTCGACGTGGCGCTCCATGCGCAGTGCCACGGTTTCGATGCCCTGGAGCAGCAGAAAGGCATTGAAAGGCGAGAGCACCGAACCCATGGTGCGCTGATAGACGCTGCGCGCGCGCTCGATGTAGGCGGTCCTGCCGAAGCGCTCGGCATAGACGAGGCCGTGATAGGACGCATCCGGCTTGTTGTAAGCCGGGAATCGGTCGGCGTGTTTCCCCCAGGGGAAGTTTCCGGAATCGACGATGGCGCCGCCAAGCGTGGTGCCGTGGCCACCGAGGAACTTGGTCAGGGAATGCACGGCAATATCGGCACCGTAGTCGAACGGCTTGAGCAGAATCGGGCTTGCGACCGTGTTGTCGACGATCAGCGGCACGCCATGCGAATGCGCGATTTTCGCCAGCGCCTCGATGTCGCAGACATTGCCGGCGGGGTTGCCGATGGTCTCGGCGAACACGGCGCGGGTATTCTCGTCGATCAGTTTCTCGATCGCCTCGGGCTGGTCGCTCTCGGCGAAGCGGCCAGTGATGCCCTGCCGCGGCAGGATGTGTGAGAGCAGCGTGTGTGTGGTGCCGTAGAGCTGCGGCACCGAGACGATGTTGCCGCCGTGATCGGCGACATTGACAAAGGCGAAATGCAGCGCCGCCTGGCCGGTCGCAACCGCAAGCGCGCCGACGCCGCCTTCGAGCTGCGCGATGCGCTTCTCCAGCACCGCGCTGGTCGGATTGGCGATGCGGCTGTAACGAAAGCCCTCGGCCTCGAGATTGAAGAGCGCCGCGCCATGATCGGCGCTGTCGAAGGCATAGGCTGCGGTCTGGTAAATCGGCACGGCGACGGCGTGCGTTGTGGCTTCCGGTTCGTAGCCGGCGTGAATAGCGATCGTCTCGTTGCGCATCGTGCCACCTCCGCGTGGAGCGGGCCGCACTTATCGGCCTGTATGAGGCGCGTGCGTTGTCCGCCATCCTCCTGTTAGAGGGGGGTGGTAAAGCGGACAATAATTCGCCTAGAGATCGAGGAAGTAACCCTAACGCTTGTTGGCGAGGTGGCCAGAATTCGGGTTAAACTGGATTAACGAATTGACGAGGTTGCCGCGCCCGCGGCGTTGCTTTTCCCTTCTCCCTTACGGGTTTTGGGGACCGCATAAGGGCAGAGGGTGCACCGTCAACCCGTCGACAACCTGCCTAGCTTCAGGCCATCGTCTCCCACAGTCGATGAGCGAGCACGCCGGCGCGCTTCTCGATCGCGGCCGCGGCATCGAGCGCGAGATCCTCGCGATAGCGCCCGGCAATGAGCTGCACGCCGATCGGCCTGCCGTCATGCACTGCCACCGGCACCACCGCGCCAGGCAGGCCCAGCACGTTGATCGCGGAGATGAAGCGGATCTCGCCCCAGAAGATCTCGCGCACGCGCTCGGGGCTGACGGTGTCCTCGCGCGGGCCCGGCGTCGGCTTCACCGTGGTCGGCGCCAGCACGACCGGATACTCGTCGAAGAACAATTGCCAGGCGCGGATGTGGCCGTTGCGCGCGGCCGTCGCCTGCATCCAGGCTTTGAGATCGAGCACGTTGGCCTTGGTCCTCATGCCGCCCCAGGCCTTGTGAAAATCCTCGGACGTAACCTTCAGCATGCTGGCTTCCTGCATCACAACGGTCTCGTTGGTGATGATGTCGCACCAGGTCTGCCAGACGCCGTTGATGTCGGGCACCTCGACCTCGCTGACGCGATAGCCGGACCGCTCGAGATGATCCGCGGCCTGGCGCAGCGCCGCGGCAACCTGCGGGTCAACGTCCATGTCATCGGGGATCTTGGCCAGCGCGACCTTGATCGGCCCCTTTGGCTTCGGCCCGACGAGCGGCGCCGGCACCCACCAGGGATCGCGCGGATCGCGTTGGCTCATCACCTCCAGCGCGAGACGAACGTCGGCGACGTGACGGGCGAGCGGCCCCTGCGCCGACATCAGATGCGCCAGCATCGGACGCTCGGCGATGGCGCTTCCGTTGAAAGCGGGGATCCGTCCCTGCGTCGGCTTGATCGTGACAACACCGTTGCAATGCGCCGGCCAGCGCAGCGATCCGCCGATGTCGTTGCCATGGGCGATGGTGCCGATGCCGGCCGCCACCGCCGAGCCCGCACCGCCCGAGGAGCCGCCGCAGGTGACGTTCGGATCCCAGGGGTTCAGCGTCAGCCCGTGCAGAGGATTGTCGGTGAAGCCGCGGAAGGAGAATTCCGGTGTGTTGGTGAGCCCGATCACGATCGCGCCGGCCTTTTTCAAGTTGCGCACCACGGGGGAATCGGACGGCGCGATGAGGTCCTTGTTAGCGGGAACGCCGTTGAAGTTTGGCCGCCCTTCGTAATCGACATTTTCCTTGATGGTTACAGGCACGCCATGCAGGAGGCCGAGCTCGCCGCCCTTTGCGCGCTGCCTGTCGGCCGCATGCGCCGCTTTTAACGCCTCTTCGGAGAGATCGACGACGACGGCGTTCAGCCTTGGATTGACGGCGTGCATGCGTTCGAGATGCGCTTCGACCGTCTCGACGGCGGAGATTGCACCGGAGCGGATCGCAGCCGCGGTCTCGACCGCCGACCATTGCCAAGCCGGCCCCTTGGGACGGCGCGGTGAGGCCGGCTTGAGCCGCGTGGCTTTCTTTGCCTTCTTTGCAGCGACGGCCTTGCGGCTTGTGCTTTTCTTGCTGGAGGTTTTTACCGGTTTCTTCGAAGCCGTTTTCTTCTTGGTCGTCGCCTTCGCCACGTCGCATCTCCTGAAATTGCGCCGCAGACGTTACGGATGGCCAAAGGACGTGTACAGGTGCGTTTTCTGCATGGCGCGATGGCGCGACGCGGCGAATTGTCCGCGAACGCACCGCTGCGCTATTCCGCGGGGCAAGCCGCAACGGCGGCCTGGGCGCGGTCGAGCCGGAGGCTCCACAGCGCCAGCAGGAGACCGACAGCGGTGATGCCGGCTGCGACCAGAGGCAGCGCCGAAAGGCCGAGTCCGCGATCGATGGTGACGCCGCCGGCCCAGGCGCCGAGAGCGTTACCGAGATTGAACGCGGCGATGTTGAGGCTGGAGGCGAGCGTGCGGCCATCTGGGCCTGCCGCTTCCAGCACGCGAAGCTGGAGCGGGGCGACGGTCGCAAAGGCGGCGACGCCCAGCAGCAGGATCAGCACGACCGCGGCGATCTTGAGCGACAGCGCGGCGGCAAGGCCAAGAAGCACGATGGCGAGCGCAGCGAGCGTCCCGATCAGCGCGCCGGCGAGCCCGCGGTCGGCGAGCTTGCCGCCGGCGACGTTGCCGATCGCGAGGCCGACGCCGAACACCAGCAGGATCGGTGAGACCGCGGCCTCCGAAAAACCGGTGAAGCGCGTCAGGATCGGCTGGATATAGGTGAAGACGACGAACAGGCCGGCAAAGCCGAACACGGTCATAGCAAGGCCGAGCAGCACCTGCGGGCGGCCGAGCACCGAGACTTCGTCGGCAAGCGAGACCGGCTTGTCGCCGTTGCCGACATGGCCGGGCACCAGCGCGGCAACCACGGCAAAGGCGATCACACCGATGACCGTCACGGCCCAGAACGCCGCGCGCCAGCCGAGCATCAGGCCGACCCAGGCGCCGAAGGGCACGCCCAGCAATGTCGCGACCGTAAGGCCGATGAACATGGTGGCAATCGCCGAGGCCCGCTTGTCCTCGGCGACGAGGCTGGTCGCCACCACCGAGCCAACGCCGAAGAAGGTACCATGGGCAAGGGAAGTCAACACGCGCGCGGCCATCAGCAATTCGTAGTTCGGTGCCAGTGCGCAGGCCGCATTGCCGAGCGTGAAGATCGCCATCAGCGCGAGCAGCACGGTTTTCCGTGGCATTCGCCGCGTCGCCAGCGTCAGGACGGGCGCGCCGACGAACACGCCGAGCGCATAGCCGGAGATGAGCAGGCCCGCGACGGGCACCGAGACGTGCATCTCGGCGGCGACCTGGAGCAACAGGCCCATGATGATGAATTCGGTGGTGCCGATGCCAAAGGCACCGGCGGTGAGCGCAAGGACGGCGGAAGGCATGCGTGGCTCCGATGGATGAGACGAGCCACGCAGATAGCCGCGCGTGGGCAAAACCGTTAGCATGGCCGCAATCCAATCATTTGTGACGTGAATTCAACATGGGCCGTTTCGACACCAACCGCTCCGCCGAGATGGAGGTCTTCGTCCGCGTCGTCGACCTCGGCGGATTCACCCAGGCCGGTCGAAAACTGCGCCTGACGCCATCGGGCGTGAGCAAGCTGATCTCACGGCTGGAGGCACGGCTCGGCTCGCGCCTCGTCAACCGCACCACACGCAAGCTGACCCTGACCGAAGAAGGGCAGGCGTTCTACCAACGGGCCGTGCGCATCCTCGCAGAGATGGAGGAAGCCGAGCGCGAGGCGGCCTCCGGTGCGGCCCCGCGCGGCCGCCTCACGGTGAACAGCAACATTCCATTCGGCATGCTGCATGTGATGCCACTGATCCCGCGGTTCCTGGAAGAGCATCCCGACGTCACGCTCGATCTCGTGCTCACGGATACGGTCATCGACCTGATGCAGGAGCGCGCCGACGTCGCGATCCGGGTCGGCCCGTTGCGTGCGTCACGTCTCGTCGCCCGAAAACTCGGCACCAGCCGCATGGTCGTGGTCGGCGCGCCGAACTATCTCGCACGTTGCGGCACGCCGAGGACGCCGGCCGACCTAGCTGATCACCGCGGCATCGGTTGGACGTTTCCGCGCAGTATCCGGGGCTGGCCATTCAAGCGTGGCGACCACACCGAAGAAGCGGTGCCGCCGCCCGTCGCGCGCGCCAGCGACGGCGAAGCCGCGCGCCGCCTTGCGCTGGGCGGCGTCGGCCTCGCGCGCCTCGCCCTCTTCCACATCGGCCCCGACATCGAATCGGGCCGCCTCGTCCCGGTGCTGCAAAGCCACAATCCCGGCGACCGCGAAGACATCCACGCCGTCTATGTCGGCCACACCGCGCCGCTCCCGGCACGCGTCCGTGCGTTCATTGATTTTCTCGCCGAGCATGTGCGGGTGAGCGATCCCGTGCTGAAGCGGGCCGGAGACGGGAGATGGAAGCTGACGAGATGAGACCAATGGCGGAGGGAGAGCAACTGGGATCGAACCTTCTCCGCCTGTTTGGGCGGTGATCGCTGGGCACCATGGCGACGAACCAAAATAGGCCACTGCTGAAATCAAACTGGGCCACCGAGGTTGGAAACAGGCCAGCTCCCATCGGTACTGGCCGAAATAAACCGCCCTGAATTTAGAAATGCGCCACTAAACGAAAACGCCACCAAGCCGAATAATGCTCAGTGGCGCTACGGTGGAACTGGAAACTGCAATCCTCCAGTAGACGCTAACGGGGCGCTGGCGTTTAGGTTCAAGGCGGCCCTACTGTTCCTCCGGTTCGCGATGGATAGCCGCCTTCTTGGCAAGCGCAGCTTCTATCAATTCAGCTATGCCATCGACCGCAATTCGGTCGTTGATGCGTGATGCTATGTACTTGTAGCGCGCAATGCGCAGATCGATCTCTTCACACTTCTCAAACATAGCTCACCGCGATTGTTGAGGGCGGGAGCTTTCAGAACTCTCAGTCACCGATAATAGCCAAGGGCGGGGCATCGATCCCCAGACCTTAAAGTAAATAGTCAGTTCCAGGCCGGAGCCACGCGATCCGACGCTCTCCATTCATCCAATCGTCAATTTCGGTCTTGCTAAGACGTGTACCCATAAACCAAGGGCGTGAGGCGACTATGGCAGTATCCGCTGCGACAGAGACCCATGCGTCAAGTGGCAGGACTGTAGACCACGGCAGCTAGTGGGACATATTTTCAAAGGTTCTCATCGCGACAACAACATTCTTTCCGAGGTAAGGTTTTGCGATGAAAAGCGCGTTTGCCGGAATTTCAAGCGGCCTCAACTTCCCGGAAGTTATGATGATATGCACCGGAGGCCATCTGTCCCGGACAGCAGCGGCGAGCTTCAGCCCGTTGATGGAACCCGGCATTTCGATGTCTGTAAATAGCAAATGGATGTCTTTGCGGGCTTCCAGAATGGCGATGGCATGATCAGCGTTTTTTGCGACGACCACGGTAAACCCAGCCTCTTGGAGGTCTCCCGCCACAAGATCCCTGATTAGAACTTCATCCTCAACGACTAAAACTGTGGCCATTTGACCTCTTCGGTGGTCTTTGGGGCCACGAATGCTAAGTAAAGCGGCGCACAATGGTTCCTGAGTTCGTTTCCAAACAGCCATTTGGATAGCCTCATAAAGGCGTAGCGGTCCCGCCCCGTCAGTGAAACAGCCCGCGCTATGTCCATCGCACTACAGACGTGCCGCCCGAATGAGCGTAAGAAGGAGACATTGCTGGCCACGATATTGGGCGTCAGTGACTGAGAGTTGAAATGCTCCCGCCTTACTGCGCGAGAGCTTTCAATGATCGGATCAAACCGTATCCTCGGCGCCTTGTCAGCTGCCGACCTCGAAGTCCTCAAGCCGCACCTCCGGCCTGTCAAACTTGAGCACCAGCGCATTTTGTTTGATACCGGCGATCCGGTACCTGTCGTATACTTCCCGCTGACCTGCGTGGTGTCATTAGTCGTGCCCCTGTCAACGGGACAGTCAGTCGAGGCCGCAATGGTCGGCCGCGATGGCGTTGTCGGAGCGGGAGCCGCGCTCGACGGGAAAATATCCCTGAACCGCGCAATCATTCAGCTGCCTGGCAACGCCTTGGAGTGTAGCGCCAAGGCATTGGAGACCGCGGCATTTCAAAGCCGCGCTTTGATCGCCATGCTCGTTCGGCATGAACAGACCGTATTCGCACAAGCTCAACAGTCGACGGCATGTATGGCCGCACATGACACTCAAGCCCGGCTTTGCCGCTGGATGCTCCGGGCTCGTGATCTGGCTGAAAGCGACACCCTGCCATTCACCCAAGAATTTCTGGCGGAAATGCTGGGCAGGAACAGAACCAGCGTCAGCCCGGTCGCGCATACGCTGCAACAAGCCGGGATGATCAGGTACACGCGAGGGCGCATCGAAATCCTCAACGTTGAGGGACTGAGGGAAAGCGCCTGCGAATGCTACGAAGCGGTTCGATTGAATTACGATAAGCTACTTTAATGAGGGTCCGAGCCATACTCGAGCCTGATTACGAACCGAGCGAGATTTCCAAAGCTCGACGGGGGCTCCGTCAATCAACTGCTTTGCCCATACAATCGAGTCGTCGTCATTTTCGCACGAAAAGACCCGGCATGCCACGAATTGCCCGTCGTTGCCGACTGTGTAAAGCCGACGATCAGTCATTTATCGCGGTGGGCGCAAACCTGGTGACGTGAGCCATTCGTTGATATGAACTGCGACGTCTGTCTGGCGCGCTCGTTTTACTAGAGCGTCCTTCTCCCGACCGGGCGGCATCCCCCGGGCTTGCTCTTTAAGTTGCGCAGCCGACTTGGCCAGTCGCTCATCGAAGGTCATGGTATGCTTGATCCGTCTTCGCTTCTGCAGCATGGCTATGTCCTCCTCGCAGCAAAAGTTAACGGCGTTTCACCTGCTGCGTCTGTCTTAGGGGCTACATAGGAGAAACGGGCTTCGTCGGTCAGTTGATATACGCTTCTGCCGATAAGCCCTATCAGGGGATTGGCTAGGAGCGTTGCTTCCGGCCGAGCTGCCGTGATTCAAACCTCTGATAACTGGGGGCTTGAATCATGCGCTACGAACTCGCGGATCATGAATGGACCACCATCAGGCCGATGCTGCCGAACAAGCCGCGTGGCATTCCCCGGGTAAACGACCGCCGTGTCATCGGTGGAATTTTCTGAATCTTACGATCCGGAGCGCCCTGGCGTGATCTCCCGGAGGCGTTTGGTCCGTACACCACTTGCTACAACCGCTTTGTTCGCTGGCGGCGGGCTGGTGTCTGGGGCCGCATCATAGACGCACTTGCCGCGGCCCACGATGCCGCTGTCCAGATGATCGACACCTCCATCGTCCGTGTGCATCAGCATGGAGCCTGCATCACACTAAATCAGCGCCAATCGATGGGGAGGTCACGCGGCGGCTTGACGAGCAAAATCCATGCGGTGGTCGATAGCAATGGTCTGCCGGTACGACTGGCGCTGAGCTCCGGTGAGGCCCACGACGTTCGACTTGCCGAAAACTGCTGTCCCATTTGAAAGTCGGGTCAATGCTCCTTGCCGACCGTGGCTATGACGCCGAGTGGATCAGAGAGCTCGCCATGAAGAAGGGCGCGTGGGTCGCGTTCAAAGCCGGTTGTGAGTCACACCTCGACGTCTTCCGCGTTGAGCCATCCGGTCGACCGGGTACGCTCGCCGGCCCCGAAGCTGACGCTTCATGGGCCGTCGATGGCGGCGGCCAGGAGATAGCTTTCTGCTGCTTCAACGCAACCTTGCGCGACTATGCTCGTTTCGGGCAGACTGCTGGCCCACGACGGCACTTAGGAAGGTCGCCAGTTGGTCCCGCAGCAATGGATTTTGGACGCAACAACGGTCAAACCCGCTGATAAACAGCTCTCTGCGAAAGTCGCGACCGCTTATTTTGGATATGGCTACCAACTATGGATCCTTCCCGGAGAGCAGCGCAGGTTCGCGCTGCTCGGTATCCGAGGCCAAATCATCTTTGGTCGATCCCGCTTCAAAATTGGTTATGGTCCACACCGCGGTCAGGCAAAAGCCATCCGAGCCCGGCTCGTTAATGGAGCCGCATTGCCTTGTGGTTTGCCGCGCTTGAGAAGTTCGGAAATGATGACCCGGAGCTTTCCCGATAGTTTCGCATTGAACAGAAGGCGACGAACCCGGCTGGAGTCCATTGTCCGCCCATAAGCCACTAAGCGGACGAATCGCCAACTGAGCGGCCTTACTTTTCCTCATGTCGATTTTGCGGGCGACGACGGGTCGTCCCAGCAGCAGGTGGCAGCCGCGCTATCGCTTGCTCTAATTCTGTTGCGATGGCCTTGTAACGAGAGAGCACCCGCGTATAGACGTCGCGCCTAAGCGGGCTCTTTGCTGACTGTTGCAGGCGCTCGCAGTCAGCGATTTGCACGCGAAGCAGTTCAAGATGGGCCAGTATCTCTTTCATGTGCAGGCAAACTATCCCATGTCGCTTTTGGTTGAATAGCGAACTTCAGGCGGCTCTCATAACTGATTAGGACAACGTCGGGCTCAACACGGACGCCACCCGCTCACGGTGGGAACAAACCAGCAATTCAGTACCTATGCTGAACTCGCCCGATGTTGATCGAGACACTTTGGCGATGAAACAAGACCTTAGACCCTGGCAGGCAAAAAGAAAATCTGCAACGGGTCATTCGCGTCGGGTTGGGCGCGTGTTCCCGATAGTCGGTCTGGCGCCAAACTGCGGATGTGCCGGAGGTTATCGCGACTTCGCCCGCGGGCCAACAGCGGATCAGCATCACAGCTCCTTACTGAAATGATAGCGCAGTAGACCTCCGCCCAAAGTTTTATTGCTGGCTGAAACGGCGAGCTCCTCACGAACCGATTGATATGCAGAGGCCCTCTGCAGTGACAGCGCCTCGCGCCGCAACTCTGAGGGGTTCAAATCCATCTGAGAACGACTACGCTTGCGGCATTCGTCTTCCGCAAACCTCAACATCTGCCGTGCGATACCTGACCAATTTCTTCAGTCAGAGATATTGCGATATACCGCTCGAACACTTGCGCCATGTTGGGCGGCGCGAGCGGTCGATTGACCCTGACGAATAGACCTGCTCTGCGTCCGCTTCGGTAAACGCCTGTTTGGTGATCGGACGTTCCAGTCGGGGCCCACCTGCTGCGCTGGTCGCCTTCCGCGGCGGTCAGGCTCTGAGTGGGACGTCGTCGACGACATTGGTAGGTGTTCGCTGGACAAGATCAACGGACTTTACGACGCGTCCGGTCGATCAGGGTTTCGACATTCGGCAATATGCGCGTGACGAGCGCTTTGATCCCGGCTGCGTTAGGATGCAGGCCGTCCAACAGCTTGAGTTGAGCATCGTCCACAAACGCATCGTCGAAAGCCGGGTAGAACAGCACATTGTGTTCACTGGCAAGGCCAGAAAACATCGCGGCAAATGCGTTCTTGTATTCGTCTCGAAAGGTGGTGCGGGTCCGCGCCCCGCAAAGAAGCACTGCAATTCTCCGGGCTTCGAGGTTACGTAGAATCTCCGCGAGCGCCGTGCGAGTGACAGTTGGATCGCCTCCCCGGAGCATGTCATTCGCACCAAGTTCTAAAATGACCGCGTCGGTATCATCGGGGACTGACCGGTTCAACCTAGCAAGCCCCCTTGCAGCCGTGTCGCCACCCACACCAGCATTGATCACAGCGGCCAATTGTCCTTTGGCTCTCAGTGCAAATTCAAGCTGCTCTGTGAAACGATGGCCAGCAGGGATACCGCTTCCGGCAGTGAGAGAATCTCCGAGCACGACGATCTTGGTTATCTTATCATCGGCACGAACCCTAGAAGTGGCCACCACAACGACGCAACCGCCCCGGCCAACGTGATGAACTCGCGTCTTCTCATTGCCAGCCTCTCGGTCCAGACCATGAATTTTATCCCACAGCTAGATGTGGCGAAAGGAGACTGATGTCGCATTTGGGTCAAAGACTGCCTTCGGCGGAGCGAATAACCTGTTCGGCTCATCTCCTGAAAGCGGATACCCGGGCTCGTAAGCGATGGGCTGAAGGGGTGGACGTGTCGGCCGCCAAGTGCGGCCAGTTGAAGCCACTGCCTCACCGATCAGACCGCCTCGCGGTAGCGAAAACGCGCGTTCCTTACATCACGGCACTTGCTGTTTCTCCCTCGTCAGGCCAGTTTTGCAATTCGCGCGGGAAAACCGGGCGAGCCAGCGGGGACAGACATGCAGCCGGTTACGCAATACGCAAAAAGCGGCGACGTCCACATCGCCTATCAGATCTTTGGTGCGGGGCCGATTAATGTGGTGATCGTTCCGGGATTTGTGTCGAACGTAGAGAACTACTGGGACCAGCCCGACTTTGCGCGGTTCCTCAGTCGCATGGGTGGCTATGCCCGAGTAGTGACCTTCGACAAGCGCGGTACCGGCGGGTCCGATCGCGTCACCGAGCTGCCCGGCCTCGAGGTACGCATGGACGACCTCCGTGCGGTCATGGATGCTACCGGTATGGAGCAGGCAGCGCTGCTCGGGATTTCGGAAGGCGCGCCCCTGTCTGCGTTGTTTGCAGCGAGCTATCCCGAGCGTTGCCGAGCGCTGGTATTGTACGGCAGCTTTTCCCGCTTCTCTTATTGGTTTCCGACGGAGGAGGCCCTCGCAGGCTTCTTCGAGTATGTCGAGAAAGCCTGGGGCACCGGTGGTAGTATCCATCGATTTGCGCCATCGCGGGCCAACGACGCTGCATTCCAGCAATGGTGGGGCCGCAACGAACGCCTCGGTGCCAGCCCAGCCGCGGTGACCGCGCTGATGCGTATGAACAGCCAGATTGACATCAGCGGCATCCTTCCAGCGGTCAGGGTACCGACGCTCGTGCTTCACCGCACAGAAGATCAGGTTGTCGATATCGCCGGTGGGCGCGACGTAGCCGCCAATATTCCGGGTGCCAAGCTGGTTGAGCTTCCGGGAGTCGATCATATATTCTACGTTGGCGACGGCGCAGAAAAGATCTCAGACGCGATAGAAGAATTCCTCACCGGCGCGCCGGCGCGCATCGAGGCGGATCGCGTCCTGGCGACCGTTCTGTTCACCGATATTGTTGGCTCGACGGAGAAGGCTGCAAGCCTCGGCGACCGGCGCTGGCGCAATCTGCTCGATGACCATCATGCTACGATCCGGCGCGTGCTTGCCCGCTTCCGTGGCCGCGAAGTGAAGACGACCGGCGATGGCTTTCTCGTAACTTTTGACGGCCCGGCGCGTGGCGTCCGCTGCGCTTGCGCCATCGCGGATGAGATCAAGCCGCTCGGCATAGAGGTCCGTGCTGGACTTCATACAGGCGAGTGCGAAATGATCGGCGACGATGTTGGCGGTATCGCTGTTCACATAGGCGCACGGATTGCGGCGCTTGCCGGTCGGAGCGAGGTTTTGGTCTCGAGCACGGTCAAAGACCTGGTAGCGGGTTCTGGATTGCGCTTCAACGACCGCGGTAACCAATCCCTCAAGGGCATCCCGGGCGAGTGGCGCATATTCGCAGCTGAACGTTAGAGAACGAGCGATGGCCGAGGTGACGTCAGCTTCGGGTCAAAGGCTGCCTTGGACCGCTCGCATCACCCTGTTCGGGTCACCTTCAGGAAGCAGAACTCGGGGCGCTCTGAGCTGGGGTCAGCCACGGGTCAGGAGCGAGCAAAGGATAATTATCGAGAACGCGCGCGGCTGCCACTGCTGCCGTTCTCGGTTGGCTGGCGGGTGACCCACGTGATCAGCACGTCCGTGCGCGCTTCATAGTCCTCCGGCCGCGCGGGGAGCTCTAATTTCGGAAACCGCCAAAGATTTGCCAACTCATCCATTAGACCTGCATACGCTACAACCATTCGATCCACTCCTTCGGCGTCGGACAGGGAGCGCGCCTGCATCCAGGGTGATTCCTGAAATGCTTCAAGAAAGTAGCTCTCCCAAGTTGGCCCTCGCTTTCGACTGACATCCTTTATGGCCTGCAAAGGATCGGGCTCCTGGAAGTAGATCAGCCGAGGTTGCACGACGGCCAGCCGATCCTGCAAATCTGACCAAAACCGGATGATGGTCGTTTGAGGCGCATCCAACTGAAAAAGCACCCGAACCGTGCTTTGTATGGGATGGCTCTCAAAGACGTACAGCACATCATGCTCAACGCTCTCCAGGAAGGTCTCCAGCCTTCTGAGCGCTGCAGAGGCAAACGAGCCCACGGAGTGTCTCTTGTGAATGTCTGCGAACGCTGCTCCCATTCGATCGGGCCTGCCGACGAGCAAGGGATGGTTTGGGGCGCTCTCGACGAAAACCCTACTATTGGAGACAGAACCGCCCAGCGCCCCAGCGGCCATGCTCTTACCGGAACCAGGAAGGCCATCGATAAACAAGATTTGCGGGTGGGGGATGGACCTCTGCACAGGGATTGCTCGCGATCACACCATTCAGGACGGAGGCAGCCCTCCGTAACTTTGTATCCCCGATTGCGGCAGAACCGCAACCCGATGCAATCGGAAGCAGGGACATTGGATCTCCCCGTCCGCGGCCATGCGGTAAAAGATGCTGGTGCGTCCGCTCAGGGTCCAAAATGCGAAGAACTCAACGTGAGCAAATCTTGTCCGCCATGCCTCGATAAGCGGACTTCGTGGAGTGATGCTGCCACTCGCCTGTCAAACGCCATCCGGAACTGCCCCCTTTGCGTCATGAAGAACTGCCCCCACCATCGCGATTATGATCTCGGTTGAAGGTTGTTTCCGCCGGTGGCGGGCCGGAGGGAGGCCGAGCCGACCGGAGGGCCGTCACCGGCGGTGGGCGTCTTGATGAGGCCGCTCTTGCGCTTGGCGCGGAGCCGATAGCTGTCGCCTCGGATCGTCAGCACGTGGCTGTGGTGCAGGAGCCGGTCGAGGATCGCGGTGGCGACCACGGGATCGGCGAACACTGTGCCCCATTCGGCAACGCTGCGGTTCGACGTGATCAGCATGGCGCCGGTTTCGTAGCGCCGGCTGACCAGTTGGAAGAACAGATGCGCCGCGTCAGGTTCAAGCGGCAAGTAGCCGAGTTCGTCGACGATGAGCAGCTTTGGCTTCGAC
>NZ_JADPKE010000040.1:0-97174 GCF_023073795.1 Bradyrhizobium sp. 159
CGATATCGGCCTCGCGCAGCGCCTTGACCCACTCTCGCTCATAGCCGCCGGACGCTTCCATCGCTGCTTTAGTGACCTTGTACTTGCGAAGCCAACGGATCAGCATTCGCCGTCCCTCTGCCGTGCTCGCGAACGTCCGCCGTTGCGACAATGATCGAATACACACATCCACCTTGTCCTTGGCCACGTCGATACCGGCGACAACAAGATCGTTTTGTGCCATCATCCAATCCCTTCCTTGCTCGGTCCGGGCTCGAAGCCCATGCAACTGTTCGGGTTGAGGAAGACCACCGGATCTGTCCCTCGCTCCCCGACAGGCTCACGGCCTTTGAGCGCGACCGGGCTCAGATCCAGCAACGGGCGGTTTTGCGAGAACCGCCCGTTTGCACATTCTGGCAGATTTCCCAGACACAAGAGCGCGCCATAAGCCGTTCCAACCATCCGCGCAGGGAAGGCCGGGATGTCTCCGGTTGCCCTGTTGTCCGCTATGCATGAAGCACACGCAATCTGCTCTTGGCATGGCGGCCCATGGGAGCCAACCGGCTCCCGGTCTTCCCTGCGCCCTCTTTCATGAGAGGGCAAGGCATCGAAGCAGAGCTCGGGCGAACAAGCCGCGAAGATGCGAAGGTGTGTCTGCAATTGAAAGCGAATTGAAAGCGCGATGCCATCACCCCACACTCCGTCATTGCGAGCGCAGCGAAGCAATCCAAAAATGTATCCGCGGATAGATTCTGGATTGCTTCGCTGCGCTCGCAATGACGATGTTGATACAGGCGCGCGACAAAACTCTCCGCTCGTGCCCTGGACGCAGCGCAGCGCTTCTTCAGCGGTGCGCTGCCGAGCCGGGGCCCATCCGCTAGTGCGGTGGCCTGCTGGGTCCCGGCTCTGCGCCACATCGCTTGCGCGCTGCGTCGCGTCCGGGACACGAGACCTTCAGTTAAACCGGCTTGCCCGTATACGGCATCGATGCCGTCAGGCCGCCGTCGACGGGGAATGCCTGACCATTCACGTACGAGGCCTCGTCGCTGGCCAAAAACAGTCCCATCGCCGCGAGCTCGTGCGGCTGGCCGGGGCGCTTGAGCGGGTTGAGCTGGCCGATCTTGTCTTGAGTGCCGCGCTCCTTGGCGCGGTCGAAGATCGGTTTGGTCATGCCGGTCTCGATCAGGCCGGGGCACACCGCGTTGATGCGCACGCCGGTGCCGGTGAGCGAATAGGCTGTGGTCTGCACCAGGCTGATCACGCCCGCCTTGCTCGCCGCATAGGGATGTCCGCTGGCGCCGGCCTTGAGGCCGGCGACGGACGCCGTCAGCACGATCGCGCCGGACTGTTGCTTGACCATGTGCGGCATCGCGTATTTCACCGCGAGGAACGGCCCGATGAGGTTGACGCGCAAAATCTCCTGCCAGTGCTCCACCGTCTGCTCGGCGAGCGGGATGAGCCCGCCCGAGATGCCGGCATTGGCCCAGATCACGTCGAGCCGGCCATGCGCCTTCACGGCCTTGTCGATCATTGCGATGACGTCCGTCTCGGAGCCGGCATCCGCGATCATGGCTTCCGCGATGCCACCGGCGTTCTTGATCTCCTCGACGGTCTCCTTCACCGCTTCGGTGCGATCGACGGCGATGAGCTTTGCGCCTTCCCTGGTGAAAAGCAGCGCAGCGGCGCGGCCGATGCCGCTGCCGGCGCCGGTGATGATGACGGATTTGCCTTGCAAGCGGCCCATGCGCTTCTCCCTTTGGCTCGCACGCGGCCCTTGCCGCGCGACGGAATTTCAAACAACATTTCAAACGGCAAAGTGTCTTGAGACACGTTCGCTACTGACGTACAGCGACATCACGCGGGATGGAAGGGTTTCGATGGCAGGCGCAGACAAGCCGAATGTGGTCACGACACGGTGGTGGTGGGTCCGGCACGCGCCGGTGCGCGATGACGGCGGCAACATCTACGGCCAGTCCGACATCGCCTGCGACATCAGCGACACCTATGTGTTCAACGCTGTTGCCAAGGTGCTGCCACGCAACGCAGTCTGGTATTCGAGCAATCTAATGCGCACACATCAGACGGCCGAGGCGATCTGGGCAACAGGCTTTCCACGGCCTGCGTCGATGAAATGGGAAGCGGATCTCGCCGAGCAGAATCTCGGCCGCTGGCAGGGCATGAACCGCGCCGAGTTCATCGCGAGCCGCCCCGTCGGCGCCAGCTGGTTCGCCGACATCAACGAGCCCGCGCCCGGCGGCGAAAGTTTCATGGACCTCTATAATCGCACGCGGCGCACCATCGAACGGATCAATGTGGAAGCGGCCGGGCAGGACATCATCGCGGTCGCGCATGGTGGCACCATCAAGGCGGCCGTAGGCCTTGCGCTCGGCGGCTTGCCGGAGCAGGGGCTCGCATTCGATATCGACAATTGCTCGGTGACGCGGCTCGATCATTTCGCAAGCCCCAAGCGCACGGTCTGGCGGTTGCCGATGGTGAACCAGCAGCCGTGGATCGCCGATGCTGCGCACGCAGCGATGCACCAGCCTGCGGGACCGGAAGTCAAGAAGCTTGCGTGAGCCGTTGTCCGGCCGCGCGGCTGCGGCGTAAGGTTCAAAGCCAAGTCAAATCATACTCTGGGAGAGAAACATGACCTTGTTCGACATGAAGGGGAAAGTTGCCGTCATCACCGGCTCGACCCGCGGCATCGGGCTCGCGATCGCCGAGCGTATGGCCGAGCACGGCGCTAAGGTGGTGATCTCCTCGCGCAAGGCCGACGTTTGCGAGCAGGTGGCCAATAGCATCAACGATAGATTCGGCAAGGGCACCGCGGTCGCGATCGCCGCCAACATCTCCTCGAAAGAGAATCTGCAAAACCTCGTCGACGAGAGCAACCGCGCTTTCGGCAAGATCGACGTGCTGGTCTGCAACGCGGCGTCGAACCCGTACTACGGTCCGCTCGCCGGCATCTCCGATGATCAGTTCAGAAAAATCCTCGACAACAACATCGTCGCCAACAATTGGCTGATCTCGATGGTGGTGCCGCAGATGATCGAGCGCAAGGACGGCTCGATCATCATCGTCTCGTCGATCGGCGGCCTCAAGGGCTCGACCATCCTCGGTGCCTACGCGATCTCGAAAGCCGCCGACATGCAGCTCGCGCGCAACCTCGCCTGCGAATACGGCAAGCACAATATCCGCGTGAACTGCATCGCGCCCGGCCTGATCAAGACCGACTTTGCGAAAGCGCTGTGGGACAATCCGGAGAATCTGAAAGCCTCGACCTCGCGCTCGCCTCTCTTGCGCATCGGCATGCCAGACGAGATCGCGGGCGCGGCGGTGTTCCTCGGCTCGAAGGCCGGCGACTTCATGACCGGGCAGACCATGGTGATCGACGGCGGCGCGACGATCAGTTGAGGCTTTGGCGTGATCCCGGGGCACGCGAAGCGTGAACCCGGGATCGCGAGATTCTCAGGTGCGCAATTGCGCACCATAGTTCGATGCTTTGCATCGCCCCGGAATGACCCTTCGGGTCACTCCACCGCCGCGTAAACCAGATCCCGCACCAGCGTACGCGTATAGTCGCGTTGGCCCGGGCCTTGGCTCATGAACACCGCGAACAGATCCTCCTTCGGATCGATCCAGAAGAACGTGCCCGCAATGCCGCTCCAGAAATACTGGCCGACGCTGCCGGGGAAGGGCGCGATGCCGGCCTCGCGGCGCACGGCAAAGCCGAGACCGAAGCCGTGGCCGGGCGACAGCAGCGTGCCATTTGTTGCAACATGCGGCCCGAGATGATCGGACGCCATCAGCTCCAGCGTCTTACGGCCGATGATCCTGTTGCCGTCGAGCGTGCCGCCGTTGCGCAGCATCAGGCAGAAGCGCGCATAATCCATCGTGGTCGAGACCAGCCCGCCACCGCCGGACTCCATCACCGGCTGCTCGAGCATGTTGAAGAGCGCGACCTTGTCGCCGGTCCAGGGATCGGCCGCGAACGGTTCGGCGAGGCGGCCGGAATTGGTCTCGGGCGTCGCAAAGCCGGTCTCGGCCATCTGCAAGGGCGCGAGGACGCGTTCGGCGAGGTACGCGCCGAGCGACTTGCCGCTGACGACTTCGACGATGCGGCCGAGGATGTCGGTGGAGCGGCTGTAGTTGAACTCGTCGCCGGGATGGCAGATCAACGGAAAGCTCGCCACCAGCGCGGCGTGCTCGGCATTGGTGATCTTGCGGCTGCGGACGCGGGACTCCTGGTAGAGCTTGTGCACCGGGCCGTCGCCCTGGTGCTCGTAGGTCAGGCCCGAGGTGTGACGGAGCAGGTCCTGCACCGTCATCGGCCGCCTCGGCGGAACCAGGTTGAGCCGGCCGCCGCTGACCACGCCGACCTTTTGCTCGGCGAACTCCGGAATGAACTTGGCGACCGCGTCGCTGAGAAGGAGATGGCCATCCTCGATCAGCGCCATGATAGCGACCGAGACAATCGGCTTGGTCATCGAGAAGATCCGGAAGATCGAATCGCGCGCCATCGGCGCCGCGCCCGTCGGGCTCTGCCGTCCCAGTGCCTCGAACCAGCCGATTTGGCCGCGGCGGGCCACCAGCACGGTGACGCCGAGAACGGTTCCCCTGTCGATCTCGCGCTTGAAGGCGTCCGACATGGCCTGGAGGCGGGGACGCGACAGCCCGAGCGTCTCGGGGCGGGCTTCCGGCAGAGGCGGGGTCTGCGGCGCGATCGTGGCGTGTTGGGCGGCTGTGGCGGTCATGGGCGCTCCCGGTTGCTCTTGATTATCTGGAATGGACTGTGGCCCCAAAACCCCGGCACAAACAAGCGAAGCCGGCGCGGTTCACCCTTGCAAACCGGCCGTCCCCTGTGCTTGAAAGCGGCCCTGATCCTAAGGCGACGCGGGGTCTGTAGGAGTGTAGCTCAATTGGTAGAGCACCGGTCTCCAAAACCGGGGGTCGCAGGTTCGAGCCCTGCCACTCCTGCCAGCAAAATCAATTAGGCGGCTCGATCCGCTCGCTTGCCGCGCAAGCCGTCCCCATATCTTGACCTTTGGCCCCATCCGCAGTATTTACCCCGCACTCGCAGCCGGCCCGTTAGACGCGGATTTCCGGCGCGGCTTTGAAATCCCCGAACAATCGAGCCCGGTTTCCGGCTCATCCTTCAGACGAGGGCTGGGCCAAAGGCGGCTGTTCGGATCCCTTTGAAATCAGTAGCCGTCTTGCGACGGACGTTGGACATCAAACGATGGCAGTCAGCCCGTTCAAGTTCTTGCAGGAAGTGCGCTCGGAGACCGCCAAGGTCACCTGGCCGACCCGTCGTGAGACCACGATCACCACCATCATGGTGTTCGTCATGGTTGCCGTGGCCTCGGTCTTCTTCTTCGCCGCCGACCAGATCATCCGTTACCTCATCACCTTCCTTCTGGGCATCCACTGATGGCAACAGCAACCGCTCAAGTGTCCGACAAGCGCTGGTACATCGTCCACGCCTATTCGAACTTCGAGAAGAAGGTCGCCGAATCGATCCGCGAGCAGGCCAAGCAGCGCGGGCTCGAGGAGCTGTTCGACCTGGTACTGGTGCCGACCGAGAAGGTCACGGAAGTGCGCCGCGGCCGCAAGATCGACGCCGAGCGCAAGTTCTTCCCCGGCTATGTGCTGGTGAAGATGAAGCTGACCGACGAGGCGTTCCATCTGATCAAGAACACGCCGAAGGTGACGGGATTCCTCGGCGCCGAGAACAAGCCGATGCCGATCTCGGAAGCCGAGGCCATGCGCATCCTGCATCAGGTGCAGGAGGGCGTGGAACGGCCGAAGGCGTCGGTCTCGTTCGAAATCGGCGAGAACGTGCGCGTGGCCGACGGCCCGTTCGCCTCGTTCTCGGGTGTGGTCGAGGAAATCGACGAGGCGCGCTCGCGCGTGAAGGTCGCGGTGTCGATCTTCGGCCGCGCCACGCCGGTCGAACTGGAATTCGGTCAGGTCGAGAAGGTCTGACCGGGTAGGCGTGAGACTTCGGTCTTGCGCAGCAAGAGGCCGTGGGAGGGAGAGGGCGGTTGCCAGCCGCATCCGACCCAGACCACGAACCTGAAACCGCCGGCGGACATGCCGGCACAACAGGAGTGATACATGGCAAAGAAAGTGACCGGATACCTGAAGCTTCAGGTCCCGGCCGGTGCGGCGAATCCTTCGCCCCCGATCGGTCCCGCGCTCGGTCAGCGCGGTCTCAACATCATGGAGTTCTGCAAGGCGTTCAACGCGCAGACCCAGAAGGAAGAGAAGAACACCCCAATCCCGGTGGTCATTACCATCTATGCGGACCGTTCCTTCACTTTCGAGATGAAGACGCCGCCGATGTCCTACTTCCTCAAGCAGGCCGCCAAGATTCAGTCCGGCTCGAAAGCACCGGGCCGTGACAAGGCGGGCAAGGTGACCAAGGCGCAGGTGCGCGAGATCGCCGAGAAGAAGATGAAGGACTTGAATTGCGACAGCATCGAATCGGCCATGAAGATGGTCGAGGGCTCCGCCCGTTCGATGGGTCTGGAAGTTGCGGGGTAAGCGGTCATGGCAATCGGAAAGCGTTTGAACAAAGCCCGCGAAGGCATTGATCGCGAAAAGCTTTACCCGCTCGCGGACGCGATCAAGATGGTCAAGGAACGCGCCAAGGCGAAGTTCGACGAGACCATCGAGGTCGCGATCAATCTCGGCGTCGATCCGCGTCACGCCGACCAGATGGTTCGCGGCGTCGTGACCCTGCCGAACGGCACCGGCCGTACGCTCCGCGTCGGCGTGTTCGCCCGTGGCGCCAAGGCCGACGAGGCAAAGGCGGCGGGTGCTGACGTCGTCGGCGCCGAGGACCTGGTCGAGAAGGTGCAGAACGGCTCGATCGATTTCGACCGCTGCATCGCCACCCCCGACATGATGCCGCTGGTCGGCCGCCTCGGTAAGGTGCTCGGCCCGCGCGGCCTGATGCCGAACCCGAAGATCGGCACGGTGACCATGGATGTCACCGGCGCGGTGAAGGGTGCCAAGGGTGGCTCGGTCGAGTTCCGTGTCGAGAAGGCCGGCATCCTGCAGGCCGGCGTCGGCAAGGCGTCGTTCTCCGAGGAGAAGCTGGTTGAGAACATCAAGGCCCTGGCAGACGCCGTCTCCAAGGCGAAGCCGGCCGGCTCCAAGGGCACCTACATCCAGCGCGTTGCGGTGTCCTCGACGATGGGCCCCGGCGTGAAGGTCGAGCCGGGCACCATCCTCGGCTAAGGCTTGCCTCGGCTGAGATTTGCAAATTGCATGAGGCGAGGGGCGGAATTGGGCAACCGATTCCGCCCCTCGTCGTTTGTGACCGCGTTCACGGGAAACAAGAACAATGGCTGACAAGGTCCTGATCTACTCCCGCTTTCCCAAGACGATGATGGTGCTTTTCGCCGAGCGCTTCGAACTGCTCGACACTGGCGGCAAGCCCGCGCGCGAGGTGTTTTCGGCCGACGAGCTCGGCGGCATCCGCGCGGTACTGACGGCAGGCGGCACCCCGCTGGGAGCGGAGGCGATGGACCTGTTTCCCAAGCTCGGTGCGATCGTCTGCTACGGCACCGGCTATGACGGCGTCGACTTGGAGGCGGCCGCCGCGCGCAACGTTGCGGTCGGCCACAGTCCGGGTGCCAACGCAGCTTCGGTCGCCGATATTGCGATGACCCTGATGCTGGCGACGACGCGGCGGATCCTGGCTGCCGACCAATATGTCCGCAGCGGCGATTGGGCGGCGTCAAAACCCTCGCCGATGATGCGGCCACAGACGGGCATGCCCGGCCGCCGCATCGGCGTCTACGGCATGGGTGAGATCGGCCGCAAGATCGCGGCGCGCTGCGCCGCTTTCGAGAGCGAAGTCGGCTATTTCAGCCGCACCAAATACGATTTGCCGTATCAATATTTCCCGTCGCTGGAAGGACTCGCCGACTGGTGCAGCGTGCTGATGATTGCGGTCCGGGCAGGGGCCGAGACCCAGCACGTCGTCAGCGCCGACATCCTGAGGCGCCTTGGCGCGGACGGGTATGTCATCAACATCTCCCGCGGCTCGGTCATCGACGAGAAGGCCCTGGTCGCGGCGCTGACCGACAAGACCATCGCCGGCGCCGGCCTCGACGTCTATGAGAGGGAACCGCACGCGCCCGACGCGCTAACCGCGCTGCCCAATGTGGTGCTCGCCCCCCATCTCGGCGGCCATACCCTCGAATCGCACGTCGCCATGCAGAATTGCGTGCTGGCCAACCTGACCGCGTTTTTCGATGGCAGGCCGCTGCCCTATGAGGTCAAAAAGGCCTGAATCGATCCTTCTCTGCCCTAATTGGTCAAACGCTTGCGGCAGCGGCTTGGAACTGGTGCGAATTTTGCTCTTGGCAAGCCGGCTCCGAGCGGTTAAAGAACCGCTTCCGGACGTGCCGGCCTCGGCTGGCGCGTTCGTGCTCGCATTCCGAAAACCCGACACGACAGGAGATCATTCCTTTCCAGGACGTCCGTAAGGATTTTCCGGACAAGGAAAGAGAGCCCGTCATTTGGTGGAATGCGGACAGAGGTCGGACGGTTCGCCGGCTGACCTTGTCCTGTCCAAGACTGCAGGCGTCCGCGGGGAATTTCGATTTCTCAACGGCTTAATCGCATGGCCTGCATAGACGGGTGAAGACCGGATTTCACTTCGCGCCCCAGCTTCAAAACTGGCTTCGCGAAACGGGGTCTGGTTCGGACCTCGACACGCCGTGGGCCTCATGGGCTCCCGGAGGGCAGGCTTTGAATTGTCGTCTTGCCCGGCGTGTCCGATGGGTTTGGCCCGGAGGTTCAGGTTTGGGCGGGACGATGGGTGCAACCCGGCGGTCCCGCTTCTCGCGATGACCGCCAACCGGAGAGAGCTTGCTGTGGAACGAGCGGCAAAAAAGGAAGCGGTCGAACAGCTCAACGAGGTCTTCAAGACCACGAGCGTCGCGATCGTTGCTCAATATTCCGGCCTCACCGTTGCCCAGATGCAGAAGCTGCGCACGCAGATGAAGCAGGCTGGCGCCTCGGTGAAGGTCTCGAAGAACCGTCTCGCCAAAATTGCTCTTGAAGGCACTGACGTCGTTGCCATCGGCCCCATGCTGAAGGGGCCGACCGTGATCGCGACTTCCAACGATCCGGTAGCGGCGCCAAAGGTCGCCATCGAATTCGCCAAGGCGAACGAAAAGTTCGTCATCGTCGGCGGCTCGATGGGCAAGACCGTCCTGAATGTCGACGGGGTGAAGGCGCTTGCCTCGCTGCCGTCGCTTGACGAACTGCGCGGCAAGATCGTCGGCCTCATCGTGGCCCCGGCGACCAAGCTCGCTCAGCTCGCCAACGCGCCCGCGGGCAAGCTCGCGCGCGTCATCCAGGCTCATGCCTCAAAGGGCGAAGCGGCCTGACACCCTTCGCAAAACTCAAACCCGAACCAGACTTACACGTAAGGAAACTGAACAATGGCTGACTTGCAGAAGATCGTTGACGACCTCTCGAGCCTCACCGTGCTCGAAGCTGCCGAACTCGCGAAGCTCCTCGAAGAGAAGTGGGGTGTTTCGGCTGCCGCGGCTGTCGCCGTGGCCGGCCCGGCCGCTGGCGGCGCCGCTGCCGCTCCGGCGGAAGAGAAGACCGAGTTCACGGTCGTTCTCGCCAGCGCTGGCGACAAGAAGATCGAGGTCATCAAGGAAGTCCGCGCCATCACCGGTCTCGGCCTGAAGGAAGCAAAGGACCTCGTCGAGGGTGCTCCCAAGCCGCTGAAGGAAGGCGTGAACAAGGAAGAAGCCGAGAAGATCAAGGCGCAGATCGAGAAGGCTGGCGCCAAGGTCGAGCTCAAGTAAGCGCAGCTTGCTGGTGAGGTCCCGGGCGAGCATCAGCGCGACCCGGGGTCTTGGTCCGCTCCTCATCGAAGGGGTGAGCCGGATGCAAAAGGCGTGCGACGGAACGTCCCGACGCAGGCCGAACACGAAAAAGTGTGGGGATTTGAGGGTTTACCCCTCGAATCTCCACTATTGTCGCCCCATATCGGGTCGGCAGCACGAAAGCGCGGTGGGCAGGGATGCCGGATTTCCCTGTAAGCCGTTGGGAGAGCAGGCTATTTCGGGCTTTTGCAGTCCGTGAAGACAATCGTTGTGACGGGCGGGCGCGCTTCTGCGCCCCGCGCGTCGTTTTGCGTTTTGAAGGTCTGAAGAACAGATTCAGGACATTCCCGCCTGAACTGAGCTTTTGGCCCCCAAGACGGGTTCGAAAAATTCAACCCGGGAGCGGCGGCAGCCGCGTTCCGGACGGCGCGCCCAAGCGGGCGACGAAATGAGAGGCCACGATGGCGCAGCAGACATTCACCGGTCGCAAACGCGTTCGCAAGTTCTTCGGACACATCAAGGAAGTCGCCGAGATGCCGAACCTCATCGAGGTTCAGAAGGCGTCGTATGACCAGTTCCTGATGGTCGACGAACCGCCGGGCGGCCGTCTTGACGAGGGTCTGCAGGCGGTGTTCCGCTCGGTGTTTCCGATCTCCGACTTCTCGGGCACCTCGATGCTGGAATTCGTCCGCTACGAGTTCGAGCAGCCGAAATACGACGTCGACGAGTGCCGCCAGCGCGGCATGACCTTCGCGGCTCCGCTCAAGGTAACGCTGCGCCTCATCGTATTCGATATCGACGAGGAGACCGGCGCGAAGTCGGTGAAGGACATCAAGGAGCAGGACGTCTACATGGGCGACATCCCGCTCATGACGATGAACGGCACCTTCATCGTCAACGGCACCGAGCGCGTCATCGTCTCGCAGATGCACCGTTCGCCCGGCGTGTTCTTCGACCACGACAAGGGCAAGACCCATTCCTCGGGCAAGCTGCTGTTCGCCGCCCGCGTGATCCCGTACCGCGGCTCCTGGCTCGACATCGAGTTCGACGCCAAGGACATCGTCTATGCGCGTATCGACCGTCGCCGCAAGATTCCGGTGACGTCGCTGATGTTCGCGCTCGGCCTCGACGGCGAGGCGATCCTGTCCACGTTCTACAAGAAGATCCTCTACAAGCGGACCAAGGAAGGCTGGCGCGTTCCGTTCGACGCCAATCGCTTCCGCGGCTACTCGACCGTCAACGATCTGATCGACGCGGATACCGGCAAGGTCGTGCTCGAGGCCGGCAAGAAGCTCACCGTCCGTGCCGCCCGCCAGTTCCAAGAGAAGGGGCTGAAGGCGCTGCGCATGGCCGATGAGGAACTGGTCGGCAACTACGTCGCCGAAGACCTCGTCAATCCGAAGACGGGCGAGATCCACGCTGAAGCCGGCGAGGAAATCACCGACAAGCTGATGAAGGCGCTCAACGAGCAGGGCTACAAGGAGCTGCCGCTGCTCGACATCGACCACGTCAATGTCGGCCCCTACATTCGCAACACGCTCTCGGCCGACAAGAACATGACGCGTGAGGACGCGCTGTTCGACATCTACCGTGTGATGCGTCCGGGCGAGCCGCCGACGCTGGAATCGGCGCAGGCCATGTTCCAGTCGCTGTTCTTCGACGCCGAGCGGTACGACCTCTCCGCGGTCGGCCGCGTCAAGATGAACATGCGCCTCGACCTCGATGCGCCCGATACTCAGCGTACCCTGCGCAAGGAAGACATCCTCTCCGTCATCAAGACGCTGGTGGATTTGCGCGACGGCAAGGGCGAGATCGACGACATCGACCATCTCGGCAACCGCCGCGTGCGTTCGGTCGGCGAGCTCATGGAGAACCAGTACCGCATCGGCCTCCTGCGCATGGAGCGCGCGATCAAGGAGCGCATGTCCTCGGTCGACATCGACACGGTGATGCCGCAGGACCTGATCAACGCCAAGCCGGCGGCCGCCGCCGTGCGCGAGTTCTTCGGCTCCTCGCAGCTCTCGCAGTTCATGGACCAGACCAACCCGCTCAGCGAGATCACCCACAAGCGACGCCTGTCGGCGCTCGGACCGGGCGGTCTGACCCGCGAGCGTGCCGGCTTCGAGGTGCGCGACGTGCATCCGACGCATTACGGCCGCATCTGCCCGATCGAGACGCCGGAAGGCCCGAACATCGGCCTGATCAACTCGCTCGCGACCTTCGCGCGCGTGAACAAGTACGGCTTCGTCGAGACGCCGTACCGCAAGGTCAAGGACGGCCGAGTCACCGACGAGGTCGTGTACCTCTCGGCGATGGAGGAGGGCCGCTACACGGTCGCGCAGGCCAACGTGCCGCTCGACCCGAAGGGCCGCTTCACCGAAGACCTCGTGGTCTGCCGTCACGCCGGCGAAGTCTTGCCGGTGACGCCTGACAAGGTCGACTACATGGACGTGTCGCCGAAGCAGCTCGTTTCGGTGGCCGCGGCGCTGATCCCGTTCCTCGAGAACGACGACGCCAACCGCGCGCTGATGGGCTCGAACATGCAGCGTCAGGCGGTGCCGCTGGTTCGCGCCGAGGCGCCGTTCGTCGGCACCGGCATGGAAGGCGTGGTTGCGCGTGACTCGGGTGCCGCGATCGCGGCGCGCCGTTCGGGCGTGATCGACCAGATCGACGCGACCCGCGTCGTCATCCGCGCCACCGAAGATCTCGATCCGACCAAGTCGGGCGTCGATATCTACCGGCTGATGAAGTATCAGCGCTCCAACCAGTCGACCTGCATCAACCAGCGTCCGCTGGTGAAGGTCGGCGACGTCGTCAAGAAGGGCGACATCATCGCCGACGGTCCCTCGACCGATCTCGGCGAGCTCGCTCTGGGGCGCAACGTGCTGGTCGCGTTCATGCCGTGGAACGGCTACAACTTCGAAGACTCGATCCTGCTCTCCGAACGGATCGTGAAGGAAGACGTCTTCACCTCGATCCACATCGAGGAGTTCGAGGTGATGGCCCGCGACACCAAGCTCGGGCCCGAGGAAATCACCCGCGACATTCCGAACGTCTCGGAAGAAGCGCTGAAGAACCTCGACGAAGCCGGTATCGTCTACATTGGTGCGGAAGTGCGCGCCGGCGACATCCTGGTGGGCAAGATCACGCCCAAGGGCGAAAGCCCGATGACGCCGGAAGAGAAGCTCCTGCGCGCCATCTTCGGCGAGAAGGCTTCCGACGTTCGCGACACCTCGCTGCGCGTTCCTCCGGGCGTGCAGGGCACCATCGTCGAAGTGCGCGTGTTCAACCGTCACGGCGTCGACAAGGACGAGCGTGCGCTGGCGATCGAGCGGGAAGAGATCGAGCGTCTGGCCAAGGACCGCGACGACGAGCAGGCGATCCTCGACCGCAACGTCTACAACCGTCTTGCCGAGCTGCTCGAAGGGCGGCAGGGCATCGCCGGTCCGAAGGGCTTCAAGAAGGACACCAAGATCACCCGTGCGGTGCTCGAGGAGTACCCGAAGTCGCAGTGGTGGCTGTTCGCTTCGCCGAACGACAAGCTGATGGCCGAGATCGAGGCCATGCGGAAGCAGTACGACGAGTCGAAGAAGGGGCTGGAACAGCGCTTCCTCGACAAGGTCGAGAAGCTTCAGCGCGGCGACGAATTGCCGCCCGGCGTGATGAAGATGGTCAAGGTCTTCGTCGCGGTGAAGCGCAAGATCCAGCCCGGCGACAAGATGGCCGGCCGCCACGGCAACAAGGGCGTGGTGTCCAAGATCGTGCCGATCGAGGACATGCCGTTCCTCGAAGACGGCACGCATGCCGACATCGTGCTCAATCCGCTGGGCGTGCCCTCGCGCATGAACGTCGGACAGATTCTCGAGACCCATCTCGGCTGGGCCTGTGCCGGCCTTGGCAAGCGGATCGGCCAGACGGTCGATGCTTACCTGTCGAAGCAGGACATCAAGCCGCTGAAGGAAACCTTGAAGAAGGTCTATGGCGAGGACGAGACGATCAAGTCGCTCAACGACAGCGAACTGATCGAGCTCGGCCACAATCTGAGCCGCGGCGTGCCGATTGCGACGCCGGTGTTCGACGGCGCCAAGGAAGCCGACATCGAGGAGATGCTGAAGCTCGCCGGTCTCGACGCTTCGGGGCAGTCGACCGTCTATGACGGCCGTACCGGCGATCCGTTCGATCGCAAGGTGACGGTCGGCTACATCTACATGCTCAAGCTGCACCATCTCGTCGACGACAAGATCCACGCGCGTTCGATCGGTCCGTACTCGCTCGTCACCCAGCAGCCACTGGGCGGCAAGGCGCAGTTCGGCGGCCAGCGCTTCGGCGAAATGGAGGTGTGGGCGCTCGAGGCTTACGGCGCGGCGTACACGCTCCAGGAGATGCTGACGGTGAAGTCGGACGACGTCGCCGGCCGCACCAAGGTGTACGAGGCGATCGTGCGCGGCGACGACACGTTCGAGGCCGGTATTCCGGAATCGTTCAACGTGCTGGTCAAGGAAATGCGCTCGCTCGGCCTCAACGTCGACCTGCACAACTCCAAGATGGGACCGGCGCCGACGTCGGAAGCGGCCGAGTAATTCGACCTGTCGTGCCCGGCCTTCGCGGCCGGGCATTGGCGCCCCGCCTGAGGCCTTGAGGGCAGGGCGCCCCGCTAAGTGATTTTCGAATTTGCGGCCGGAGGCGACCGGCACGCGAGGAGAAGACGATGAACCAAGAAATTATGAATCTCTTCAACCCGACGACGCCGGCTCAGGTCTTCGACCAGATCCGGATCTCGATCGCGTCTCCAGAGAAGATTCTGTCCTGGTCCTACGGCGAGATCAAGAAGCCGGAGACCATTAACTACCGTACCTTCAAGCCCGAGCGCGATGGCCTGTTCTGCGCCCGCATCTTCGGGCCGATCAAGGACTACGAGTGCTTGTGCGGCAAGTACAAGCGCATGAAGTACAAGGGCATCATCTGCGAGAAGTGCTCGGTCGAGGTCACGCTGTCGCGCGTCCGGCGCGAGCGCATGGGCCATATCGAGCTCGCAGCCCCCGTCGCCCACATCTGGTTCCTGAAGTCGCTGCCCTCGCGCATCGGCCTCCTGCTGGACATGACGCTGAAGGATCTCGAGCGGATCCTCTACTTCGAATATTACGTCGTGCTGGAGCCGGGCCTCACCGCGCTGAAGGACCGTCAGCTCTTGTCGGAAGACGAGTATCTGAAGGCGCAGGACGAGTACGGCCAGGATTCCTTCACCGCCATGATCGGCGCGGAAGCGATCCGTGAGCTGCTCAAGGGCATGGACCTCGAGAAGCTCGAGGCCTCGTTGCGCCTCGAGATGCAGGAGACCGACTCCGACATCAAGCACAAGAAGCTGGCCAAGCGCCTGAAGATCGTGGAAGCGTTCCGCCACTCCGGCAACAAGCCGGAATGGATGATCATGACCGTGGTCCCGGTGATCCCGCCGGACCTGCGTCCGCTGGTGCCGCTGGACGGCGGCCGCTTTGCGACCTCGGACCTCAACGACCTCTACCGCCGCGTCATCAACCGCAACAACCGCTTGAAGCGGCTGATGGAGCTGCGCGCGCCCGACATCATCATCCGCAACGAGAAGCGCATGCTTCAGGAAGCGGTCGATGCGCTGTTCGACAACGGCCGCCGCGGCCGCGTCATCACCGGTGCCAACAAGCGCCCGCTGAAGTCGCTCGCCGACATGCTCAAGGGCAAGCAGGGCCGCTTCCGTCAGAACCTGCTCGGTAAGCGCGTCGACTATTCGGGTCGTTCGGTGATCGTGGTCGGTCCCGAGCTGCGTCTGCATCAGTGCGGCCTGCCGAAGAAGATGGCGCTCGAGCTGTTCAAGCCGTTCATCTATTCGCGGCTTGACGCCAAGGGTCTGTCCACCACCGTGAAGCAGGCCAAGAAGCTGGTCGAGAAGGAGCGGCCCGAGGTCTGGGACATCCTGGACGAGGTGATCCGCGAGCATCCGGTGCTGCTCAACCGCGCACCGACGCTGCACCGCCTCGGCATCCAGGCGTTCGAGCCCGTGCTGATCGAGGGCAAGGCGATCCAGTTGCACCCGCTGGTCTGCTCCGCGTTCAACGCCGACTTCGACGGCGACCAGATGGCCGTGCACGTTCCGCTGTCGCTCGAAGCGCAGCTGGAAGCGCGCGTGCTGATGATGTCGACCAACAACATCCTGCATCCGGCGAACGGCCAGCCGATCATCGTGCCGTCGCAGGACATCGTGCTGGGTCTGTACTACGTCTCGATCATGCGCGAAGGCCTGCCCGGCGAGGGCAAGGTCTTCGGCGACATGGCCGAGCTCGAGCACGCGCTACACGCGAAGGTCATCCACCTCCACACCAAGATCAAGTACCGGTGGGAAGGCATGGACGAGACCGGCAAGGTCTCCAGGCGCTGGATCGAGACCACCGCCGGCCGCGTGATGCTGGGCAATCTGCTGCCGAAGAATCCGCGGATCTCGTACGAGATCATCAACAAGCTGATGACCAAGCGCGAGATCTCGGGCGTGATCGACCAGGTCTACCGTCATTGCGGCCAGAAGGAGACGGTGATCTTCTGCGACCGCATCATGGCGCTCGGCTTCTACAACGCGTTCAAGGCCGGCATCTCGTTCGGCAAGGACGACATGGTCGTGCCGCACGGCAAGTGGAAGATCGTCGATACCACCCGTACGCTGGCGAAGGATTTCGAGCAGCAGTACAACGACGGCCTGATCACTCATGGCGAGAAGTACAACAAGGTCGTCGACGCCTGGTCGAAGGCCACGGAAGAAATCGCCAAGGCGATGATGAAGGAGATCTCCGCCACCAAGAAGACGGCGAGCGGAGCCGACGCCGACATCAACTCGATCTACATGATGGCTCACTCCGGTGCCCGCGGTTCGCCGGCCCAGATGCGTCAGCTCGCCGGCATGCGCGGCCTGATGGCCAAGCCGTCGGGTGAGATCATCGAGACGCCGATCATCTCGAACTTCAAGGAAGGCCTCTCGGTGCTCGAGTACTTCAACTCGACCCACGGCGCCCGCAAGGGCCTCGCGGACACCGCGTTGAAGACCGCGAATTCCGGCTACCTGACCCGTCGTCTGGTCGACGTGGCGCAGGACTGCATCATCACGCAGAGCGATTGCGGCACCAAGCTCGGCATCAAGATGCGTGCCATCGTCGATGCCGGCACCGTGGTCGCCTCGCTTGGTTCGCGCATCCTCGGACGCACGGCCTGCGAAGACGTGCGTGACAGCTCGGGCAAGGTGATCATCAAGCGCGACACGCTGATGGAAGAGAGCCATCTGGATGCCATCCAGCAGGGTGGCGTGCAGGAGGTGAAGATCCGCTCGGCACTGACTTGCGAGCTCGTCAACGGCATCTGCGGCAAGTGCTACGGCCGCGACCTCGCCCGCGGCACGCCGGTCAATCACGGCGAAGCGGTCGGCGTCATCGCGGCGCAGTCCATCGGCGAGCCGGGCACCCAGCTCACCATGCGCACCTTCCACATTGGCGGTGCGGCGCAGCTCAACGAGCAGTCCTTCGTCGAAGCCAACTTCGACGGCAAGATCATGATCAGGAACAAGGCCATCGCCCGCAACAGCGAAGGTCACCTGATCGCGATGGTGCGCAACATGGTGGTGGCGATCGTCGATGCCGACGGTACCGAGCGTGCGACGCACCGTATCCAGTACGGCTCGCGCCTGCACGTCGACGAGGGCGACAACGTCAAGCGCGGCCAGCGCATCGTCGAGTGGGATCCCTATACCCGTCCGCTCCTCACCGAGGTCGAGGGCACCATCGGCTTCGAGGATCTGGTCGAAGGGCAGTCGATCTCGGAAACGCTGGACGAGGCCACCGGCATCGCCAAGCGCGTGGTCATCGACTGGCGTTCGACCCGCGGCGGTTCGGACCTGCGTCCGGCCATCGTGGTCAAGGGCAAGGACGGCAAGGTGCTCAAGCTCGCCCGTGGCGGCGATGCCCGCTACATGCTGTCGGTCGACGCCATTCTCTCGGTCGACATCGGAGCCAAGGTTCAGCCGGGCGACATCCTCGCCCGTATCTCGACCGAAAGCGCCAAGACGCGCGACATCACCGGCGGTCTGCCGCGGGTGGCGGAGCTGTTCGAGGCACGGCGTCCGAAGGATGCGGCGATCATCGCCGAGATCGCGGGCACCATCCGGTTCGGCCGCGACTACAAGAACAAGCGTCGCATCTCGATCGAGCCGATGGACAAGACCGAGGAGCCGCGCGAGTACCTGATCCCGAAGGGCAAGCACATCCACCTTCAGGACGGCGACGTCGTCGAAAAGGGCGACTTCATCGTGGAAGGCAACCCGGCGCCGCACGACATTCTGGCGATCAAGGGCATCGAGGAACTCGCGGCCTATCTGGTCAACGAGATCCAGGAGGTCTACCGGCTCCAGGGCGTGCTCATCAACGACAAGCACATCGAGGTGATTGTTCGCCAGATGCTCCAGAAGGTGGAAGTCACCGACCAGGGCGACACGGACATGATCTCGGGCGAGCAGGTCGACAAGATCGAGTTCGACGCGCTGAACGAGAAGGCCAGGGAAGAGGGCAAGAAGCCCGCCACGGGAACGCCGGTTCTGCTCGGCATCACCAAGGCCAGCCTCCAGACCCGCTCGTTCTTCTCGGCGGCCTCGTTCCAGGAGACCACCCGCGTCCTCACGGAAGCGGCGGTCAACGGCAAGATCGATCCGCTCGAAGGCCTCAAGGAGAACGTCATCGTCGGCCGGCTGATCCCGGCAGGCACCGGCGCCTCCATGGCCAAGATCCGCGAAGTCGCCATGAAGCGCGACAAGCTGATCCTGGACGAGCGCGAGAAGCAGGCGGCCGTCGTGTCGCCCGCCCCGGAAGCGGAGCCGATGGCGCTGCCGCCGGCGGAATGATGCTTCATCCGTAGGAATACCGAGGACAATGAAAAGGCCGGCTTTTGCCGGCCTTTTTGCTGCTTTCCATGTTTATTGCGATGCGGGATCAGCTCTTGTTCATCTTTCCTTCAGCCGCAAAAGCGCTTCTGCTAGGAGAGCTTAGGCCGGTGGTCCCGTGTCGGGGGCAGGGCCGGAGACCACGGAACTCACATGCTTGATCTTGCAATCGTAGGCGGCGGCCCCGGCGGGCTGATGAGCGCTTGGTATCTGAAGCGCAAGCTCGGCGACCTCTGCCGCGTCACCATCTTCGAGGCATCCGATCGGCTCGGCGGCAAGATCGTCACGCGCAAATTCGATTCTGCGCCCGCGATGTACGAGGCCGGCGTGGCCGAGATCTACGACTACTCGATGACCGGCCCCGATCCGCTGCGCGAACTGATCCAGCATTTCGGGCTTCAGACCATTCCGATGGATGCCGAGCAGGTCCAGTTCGGCGGCGAGCTCCTCAACGACGTCGCGGGCATGCGCCGCAAATATGGCGCCAAGACCGCGGCCGCGATCGAGGCATTCCGCAAGCGCTGTACCGAGGTGATGTCGCCGATCGAATATTACGAGGGCGTCGGCGCGCACGACAACGAGAACCCCTGGGCCTACAAGACCGCCGAGCAGGTCCTCGACGAGGAGGTCGAGGACGAGACGGCAAAGCGCTTCTTCAAGGTCATGGCGCGCTCGGACATTGCGACCGAGAGCCACAACACCAACGGCCTCAATGCGCTCAAGAACTATCTGATGGACGTCGACGGCTATATCGGCCTCTATTCCATCCAGAACGGCAACGAGCAACTGATCGAGTGCCTCCAGTCGGAAGTCAATGCCGACATCCAACTCAACCACCGGGTGCTCACCGTCGGCAAGGCGCCGACCGGTCGCTACCAGCTCAAGATGATGAACGGCAGGGGGCCCGAGACGCGCGATTTCGATCTCGTGCTGATGTGCCTGCCGCATTCCTGGCTCGCCACCGTCGGCTGGGAAGGCGAGCAGCTGCGCAAGTCGATGGTCAAGCACGTCTCATACTTCGACCGCCCCGCGCATTACCTGCGCGTCTCGATCCTGTTCGACGAGCCGTTCTGGGGCCAGAAGATTTCCGGCGCCTGGTTCATGTCGGAGGCCTTCGGCGGCTGCTGCGTCTACAATGAGGGCGCGCGCCACGACGTCGGCAAGCATGGCGTCTTGAACTGGCTCATTGCCGGCTCTGACGCGCTGGCCTTTGCCAATCTGTCGGACCAGGAGCTGATCGACGCGGCGCTGAAATCGCTGCCGGCATTCCTCGGCAACGCGCGTTCGCATTTTATGGAAGGCAAGATCCACCGCTGGCTGTCGTCGGTGAACGCGCTGCCGGGCGGTCTGCCGGTGCGCGACGTGATGACCAATCACCGGCCCGAGCCGAAGGAGCATCCCGGTATCGTCGTGGTCGGCGACTATCTGTTCGACTCGACGTTGAACGGTCTGCTCGACTCCTCGGATGCGGCGACCGACATCATCCTGACGGAGATGATGCGGCTGCGCCGCGAGCGCGCGCAGGAGGACAAGCCGCGCTCCGACAAGATCGACCGCAATTATTTCGAGAACTATCGCGGCCTCGGTCCCTATCACGAGGCGTGGCGCCACTTCACCGATCCCGATTATCTCACCAAGCTGGTCGGCATCGTCTGGGGCGAGCCGAGGGGCGCCAAGCTGCTGGTCGCGGGCTCCGCCAGCGGCGAACTGGTCGGTGCACTGCGCGATCGCGGCATCGATGCATGGGGAATCGAGAACAACCGCGCCATTCATGCCAAGACGCCGAAGGCACTGAAGAAGTTCAACAAGCTCGGCTCGATCACAGACATGCCGTTCAAGGACGGTGCGTTCGACTTCGTGTTCGAGACCAGCCTCTGCCACGTTTCCCCGAAACAGGTGGCCCGCGCGATCCGCGAGCTGAATCGTGTGGTCAAGACCGGCGTCGTGTTCGGCTCGATCACCTCGGACATGGCGCCGGCACTGATCGACCGCTACGACCTGCTGCGCGGGGTCAAGAAGCTCGGCACCTGGTGGGAATGGTCCGAACTGTTCTTCGGCAACGGCTTCGATCTGTCGATGCACCGCAAGGACTGCACCGATGCGCTCTGGGAGGCCACGCTCGCCGCCAACAAGGGGCCGGGCCAGTGGTATGCCGACGCTGACAGCTTGCGCTATTCCTTCTTCGACAAGGTCGAGGACGAGGACGACGACTAGCAAGCCGCGGCCCCCCCGAATTTGCCAATTGTTTGCCGAATTCATCTTGATCGCATAGAATCGGTGCAATAGCGGTTGCCGCTATTCCTGCTTTCTCTGCGGTCATGCCGGCCGTCAGCATCGGTTGGTTTCATGGCGTCCAAGCCCCTCTCGCCCGACAAACAGAAGCCCGCCGTGGAAGAGGCGGCCGAGCGCGACGACAGGCTCGCCTCCAGCGCCAAGCCGGACCTCGAGGACCATGAGGATGACGAAGGCAAGGGGAAGCATGAGCTGGAGCTCGATGAGGACGATGAGGACGAGGATCTCGTCGTCTTTACTGCGCGCGAGGCTGCCGGTGCGCTCGCCACCATTGTCGGGTTCGTCAGGCCCTATCTGACCAACTACAAGCGGATGCTGTCATTCGTGGCGTTCGGCGTCTTGGTCGAGACCCTGTTCAACGTCATCATGCCGCTCAGCCTGAAGTACCTCATCGACGACGCGCTCGGCGAGGAGGACTTCCAGGCCCTCTACAAGATCCTCGGCGTGCTCGCGGTCGCCGGCATCTTCACCTCGATCGTCGCGGTCTGGTACGAGCGCTGGGACGCGCGGCTCGCTGCCTGCATCATTTCCGACGTGCGCAAACGCCTGTTCGAGCACGTCCAGGATCTGCCGGCGGCCTATTTCGGCCGCACCCGGCGCGGCGAGATCCTGTCGCGCTTTTCCGTCGATCTCTCGGCCTTCGAAGGTTCGGTCAAGACCTTTGCCAATAGCGCAGCGCTGCCGTTCCTGGAGCTGATCGCCGGCATCATCCTGATGGTGTTCCTGAACTGGCAGCTCGCGGCGGTCGCGCTGCTGGTGTTCCCGATCACGCTGATCGGTCCGCGCATCCTCACTCCGAAGGCAGTGCAGGCCAATTACGAGCAGAAGCTCAACGAGAGTGCGCTGCTCGGCATGGTGCAGGAGAACGTGGCGGCCCAGGCCGTGATCAAGGCGTTCAGCCTGCAGCGCAAGATGTTCGGCTTCTTCACCTTCCGCAACGACGAGACGCGCAACAAGATCGCCTCCGCCGCGTTCCTGTCGACCATGGTGGAGCGGACGGTCACCATCTCGGTGCTGCTCCTGCACCTGGTCGTGCTCGCGATCGGCGCATATCTGGCGACCAAGGGCCAGATCACCATCGGCACCTTCGTCACCTTCGAGAGCGCGTTCTGGGAGGTCTCCTACAACATCGCCCATGTGATGCATTTCATTCCGGTGTCGATCTCCTCGGCCGCCGCGATCCGGCACATCCAGGAATTGCTGGACGAACCGACGCGCGGCGCCGATCGCCCTGGCGCGCCCGACCTGCCACGCATCACCCACGACATCACCTTCGACCGTGTGACGTTCCAATACGAAGGCAGCCAGACGCCGGTGCTGGACAATCTCAGCCTTAAGCTCAATGCCGGCAAGCGCATTGCCATCGTCGGTCCCTCCGGCTCCGGCAAGAGCACGCTGCTCAATCTGATCCTGCGGCTCTACGTGCCCGACGAAGGCCGCCTCACCATCGACGGCGTCGACGTCCGCAAGGTGACGCTGGATTCGCTGCGCCGGAGCATGGCGGTAGTGTTTCAGGAGAACATGCTGTTCAACATGTCGATCCGCGAGAACATCCGGCTCGGCAAGGAGGGTGCGACCGATGAAGAGGTGGAGGAGGCGGCCAAAAAGGCCGAGATCCACCGCTACATCATGGGCCTGCCGCAGCGATACGACACCCCGGTGGGCGAGCGCGGCGATACGCTTTCGGGCGGCCAGCGCCAGCGCATCGCGATCGCGCGCGCGATCATCCGCAATCCGTCGGTGCTGCTGCTGGACGAAGCCACCTCGGCGCTCGACCAGACCACGGAAGCCGCGATCAACCGCACGCTGCTGAAGGTCGCCAAGGGCCGCACCATGATCTGGTCGACCCACCGCCTGACCTCGGTGGTCGAGATGGACGAGATCATCGTGATATCAGGGGGCAAGGCGATTGAGCGCGGCTCCCATGCCGAGCTGCTCGCCAGCAACGGCACCTATCGCAAGCTGTGGAACGATCAGGTCCACCAGCCCCATGGCGCGGTGGCTCACGCCGACGGCGACAGCGACGATGTTGACGAGGATGAAGACCTCGATGATGATGAGGACGACGAGGAGGAGTGACCGGGGTCGTTCGGCTGCAAAGCAATCGCCGTGCGCGATCCATGTCTCCTCGCCCAGAACGCGGACCCCGGCACCGAGTCGCTGATTCCCTGATGCGTGGCGTTCGGCCGACGCGAAGCCGCAGATTTTCGGCCCTTGGATTGGGCGCGCCGGCCCATCGGGGATCGACCAACGCTAGCCGAAAATCCAGGCGAGACTGGGCATCGTGGCGCGCCACGGAAGACTGGAAAGCCTGCCACGAGCCAGCGGATTGGGGTGTGGGCTGGAAAACACGCTCACTTTGGTAATAAAGCTACATTTAGTCCGGGTATAATTGTCTTCGGACCTAGCAAATCGAGCGCTTCATTCCCATGTGAGGCAGGGGCAGTGAGGTGGCCAAGAGGCTGTTTCTGCAGGCGCCTGAAGCGCTTTGTGACTGTCGTTTCACCTTGACTTGATCGATTCTCACTTATAGAAAGCGCCTCACTTAACGACAGGCGGTGAGCATCGCCAGCGTCGGAACGGGCCACCCGTTTGATCCCTCAGGGGATCGCTAAGGCGGGCACCAACCTCGACGAATGCCGCTCAAACGCTGTCGATCATAGCTAGGCAATGCCAGTGCGATTTTAGTTCTCTTGAGCACGTTCTCATGAGATCGAACTCGGATGCATGACCTCAGTGCGCGGGCCACGGCATTGTGCTGACCGGTCCAATACTGCGGTCCTCTGTGGCGTCGAAGCGCTTTCCGCTCGGTGATGGAGCGGTTGGCGCAATTTCGCTTTGTGCGGATTGATCTGCGCAAGGCGGCTCCGTCGGGCCGGTAGCTCGAAAGAATTTGCGGTCCCGGCAACGGGCCGCGGCAAGACAGCGGACCCGAAAGGGGCCGCGGCAGAACAAAGGGTAAGGCCAGGATGCCGACGATCAACCAGCTGATCGCTCAACCGCGGGAAGTGCAGAAGTCGCGCAAGAAGGTGCCGGCGCTGCAGCAGTCGCCGCAAAAGCGTGGTGTTTGCACCCGCGTCTACACCACGACCCCGAAGAAGCCGAACTCGGCGCTTCGTAAGGTCGCCAAGGTGCGCCTGACCAACGGCTTCGAGGTGATCGGCTACATCCCCGGCGAAGGTCATAACCTCCAGGAGCACTCGGTGGTCATGATCCGCGGCGGCCGCGTCAAGGACTTGCCCGGCGTGCGCTACCACATCCTCCGCGGCGTTCTGGATACCCAGGGCGTCAAAAACCGTAAGCAGCGTCGTTCGAAGTACGGCGCCAAGCGTCCGAAGTAAGCGGGAACCTCGTCCATGTCTCGTCGCCATTCTGCTGAAAAGCGTGAAGTCCTTCCCGATCCGAAGTTCGGGAACATCATCGTCACGAAGTTCATGAACTCGGTGATGTATGCCGGCAAGAAGTCGGTCGCCGAGGGCATCGTCTACGGTGCGTTCGGTATCATCGAAACCAAGACCAAGCAGAACCCGCTCGGCGTGTTCGAGCAGGCGCTCGAGAACGTCATGCCGACGATCGAAGTGCGTTCCCGCCGCGTCGGCGGCGCGACCTACCAGGTTCCGGTCGAGGTTCGCTCGACCCGCCGGCAGGCTCTCGGCATTCGCTGGCTGATCGCGGCCGCGCGCGAGCGCAACGAGAAGACGATGACCGAGCGGCTCTCGGCGGAGCTTTTGGACGCATCGAACAACCGGGGGAACGCCGTCAAGAAGCGCGAAGACGTGCACCGCATGGCGGAAGCCAACCGCGCCTTCTCGCACTATCGCTGGTAACGGCGAAACCAACGGACTCGCAAGGAACACCCATGCCCCGCCAACATGCCATCGAGGACTACCGTAATTTCGGTATCATGGCGCATATCGACGCCGGCAAGACGACGACGACCGAGCGCATCCTCTATTACACCGGCAAGAGCCACAAGATCGGCGAAGTGCACGAAGGTGCCGCGACGATGGACTGGATGGAGCAGGAGCAGGAGCGTGGCATCACGATCACCTCGGCTGCGACCACCGCGTTCTGGAACGGCAAGCGCCTGAACATCATCGACACGCCCGGCCACGTCGACTTCACCATCGAAGTTGAGCGCAGCTTGCGCGTGCTCGACGGCGCCGTCTGCGTGCTCGACTCGAACCAGGGCGTCGAGCCCCAGACCGAGACGGTCTGGCGCCAGGGCGACAAGTACAAGGTTCCGCGCATCGTCTTCGCCAACAAGATGGACAAGATCGGTGCGGACTTCTTCAAGTGCCTGGCTGACATCGTCGATCGCCTCGGCGCCAAGCCCGTCGCGATTCAGCTTCCGATCGGTGCCGAGAACAACTTCAAGGGTCTCGTCGACCTCGTGAAGATGAGGGGCGTCGTCTGGAACGATGAATCGCTCGGCGCGAAGTTCGACTATGTCGATATTCCGGAAGAGCTCGTCGATCAGGCCAAGGAATACCGCGAGAAGATGGTGGAAGCCGCCGTCGAGCTCGACGACGACGCCATGGCCGCTTATCTCGACGGCAAGGAGCCGGACGAGGCGACGTTGAAGCGGCTGATCCGCAAGGCGGTGCTGACCGGCGCGTTCTATCCCGTGCTGTGCGGCTCGGCCTTCAAGAACAAGGGCGTGCAGCCGCTGCTCGACGCCGTCGTCGACTATCTGCCGTCGCCGCTCGACGTGCCCGCGATCAAGGGCACCGACGACAAGGGCAACGAAGTCGTGCGCAAGGCGGACGACAAGGAGCCGTTGGCGCTGCTCGCGTTCAAGATCATGGACGACCCGTTCGTCGGCACCATCACCTTCTGCCGCATCTACTCCGGCGTTCTACAGAGCGGCACCGGCGTCGTGAACTCGACCCGCGAGAAGAAGGAGCGCATCGGGCGCATGCTGTTGATGCATGCGAACAACCGCGAGGACATCAAGGAAGCCTATGCCGGCGACATCGTCGCGCTGGCCGGCCTGAAGGAAGCGCGCACCGGCGACACGCTGTGCGATCCCGACAAGCAGGTGATTCTGGAGAAGATGGAATTCCCCGAGCCGGTCATCGAGATCGCGATCGAGCCGAAGTCCAAGGCCGACCAGGAGAAGCTGGGCGTGGCGCTGGCCAAGCTCGCCGCGGAGGATCCGTCCTTCCGCGTGTCGACCGACCACGAGTCCGGCCAAACCATCCTCAAGGGCATGGGCGAACTTCATCTCGACATCAAGGTCGACATCCTCAAGCGCACCTACAAGGTCGACGCCAACATCGGTGCGCCGCAGGTGGCGTTCCGTGAGCGCATCACCAAGCGGGTGGAGCACAGCTACACCCACAAGAAGCAGACCGGCGGTACCGGCCAGTTCGCGGCCGTGTCGTTCATCGTCGAGCCGAACGAGCCCGGCAAGGGCTTCGAGTTCGAATCGAAGGTCGTCGGCGGCGCGGTGCCGAAGGAATACATCCCCGGCGTCGAGAAGGGCCTGGAGAGCGTGCTGTCGTCCGGCGTGGTCGCTGGCTTCCCCGTGGTCGACGTCAAGGTGACGCTCGTCGACGGCAAGTATCACGACGTCGACTCGTCGGCGCTCGCCTTCGAAATCGCCTCGCGCGCCTGCTTCCGCGAAGCGCTCCAGATGGGCAAGTCCGTCCTGCTCGAGCCGATCATGAAGGTCGAAGTGGTGACCCCGGAAGACTACACCGGCTCGGTCATCGGCGACCTGAACTCCCGGCGCGGTCAGATCCAGGGTCAGGACATGCGCGGCAACGCCAACGTCATCAATGCGATGGTGCCGCTCATGAACATGTTCGGTTACGTGAACAATCTGCGCTCGATGAGCCAGGGTCGCGCGACCTTCACCATGCAGTTCGACCACTACGCAGAAGCGCCGGCCAACGTGTCGGCAGAAGTCCAGAAGAAGTTTGCCTGATTGTCGTCGGTCTCAAGCTGACGATTGAACGGAGAGTCAAATGGCCAAAGCAAAGTTTGAACGTAACAAGCCGCACTGCAACATCGGCACCATCGGTCACGTCGACCATGGCAAGACGTCGCTGACCGCGGCGATCACCAAGATCCTCGCCGAGACCGGCGGCGCGACGTTCACCGCGTACGACCAGATCGACAAGGCGCCGGAAGAGAAGGCGCGCGGTATCACCATCTCGACCGCCCACGTCGAGTATGAGACGAAGAACCGCCACTACGCCCACGTCGACTGCCCCGGCCACGCCGACTACGTCAAGAACATGATCACCGGCGCCGCCCAGATGGACGGTGCGATCCTGGTCGTGTCGGCCGCTGACGGCCCGATGCCGCAGACCCGCGAGCACATCCTGCTCGCCCGTCAGGTCGGCGTGCCCGCGCTCGTCGTGTTCCTCAACAAGTGCGACATGGTTGACGATCCGGAGCTGCTCGAGCTCGTCGAACTCGAAGTCCGTGAGCTGCTCTCGAAGTACGAATTCCCCGGCGACAAGATTCCGATCATCAAGGGTTCGGCACTGGCCGCTCTCGAAGATTCCGACAAGAAGCTCGGCCACGACGCCATCCTCGAGCTGATGCGCAACGTCGACGAGTACATCCCGCAGCCGGAGCGTCCGATCGACCAGCCGTTCCTGATGCCGGTTGAAGACGTGTTCTCGATCTCGGGCCGCGGCACCGTCGTGACCGGCCGTGTCGAGCGCGGCGTCGTCAAGGTCGGCGAGGAAATCGAGATCGTCGGTCTGCGCGCGACCCAGAAGACCACCGTCACCGGCGTCGAAATGTTCCGCAAGCTGCTCGATCAGGGCCAGGCCGGCGACAACATCGGCGCGCTGCTCCGCGGCACCAAGCGCGAGGACGTCGAGCGCGGCCAGGTTCTGGCCAAGCCCGGTTCGGTCAAGCCGCACACCAAGTTCAAGGCAGAGGCCTACATCCTCACCAAGGAAGAGGGCGGTCGCCACACCCCGTTCTTCACCAACTACCGTCCGCAGTTCTACTTCCGCACCACCGACGTGACCGGTGTCGTGCACCTGCCGGAAGGCACCGAGATGGTGATGCCGGGCGACAACATCGCGATGGAAGTGCACCTGATCGTGCCGATCGCGATGGAAGAGAAGCTCCGCTTCGCGATCCGCGAAGGCGGCCGCACCGTCGGTGCCGGCGTCGTCGCCTCGATCATCGAGTAAACAAGCGAATAGGGAATGGTGAGTGGCGAATAGGGAGTTCTATTTCGCTACTCGCTACTCGCCACTCTACTCAAAGAAAGCACGGCAATGAACGGCCAAAACATTCGTATCCGTCTCAAGGCGTTCGACCATCGTATCCTCGATACGTCGACCCGTGAGATCGTGAACACGGCGAAGCGCACCGGCGCGCAGGTCCGCGGACCCATTCCGCTGCCCACCCGCATCGAGAAGTTCACCGTCAACCGTTCGCCCCACGTCGACAAGAAGAGCCGCGAACAGTTCGAGATGCGCACTCACAAGCGCCTGCTCGACATCGTCGATCCGACCCCGCAGACCGTCGATGCTTTGATGAAGCTCGACCTTGCCGCCGGTGTCGACGTCGAGATCAAGCTCTAAGATTTTGGATCCCGTTCGCGTCAAGCGGACAGAAAGAACAGGAAGCAAGCCGATGCGCTCCGGAGTGATCGCACAAAAGGTCGGGATGACGCGGGTCTTCACGGAGGCCGGCGAACATATCCCCGTGACCGTGCTGAAGCTCGGCAATTGCCAGGTCGTAGGCCACCGCACCGAAGAGAAGAACGGTTACGTCGCGCTCCAGCTCGGTTCTGGCAGCCGCAAGACCGTTTACATGCCCAAGGCCGAGCGCGGTCAGTTCGCCGTCGCCAAGGTCGAGCCGAAGCGCCGGGTCGAGGAATTCCGCGTCACCGCGGATGCCATGATCCCGGTCGGCGCCGAGATCCAGGCCGATCACTTCGTCGTCGGCCAGTTCGTCGACGTGACCGGCACCTCCGTCGGTAAGGGTTTTGCCGGCGGTATGAAGCGCTGGAACTTCGGCGGTCTGCGCGCCACGCACGGTGTGTCGATCTCGCACCGCTCGATCGGTTCGACCGGTGGCCGTCAGGACCCCGGCAAGACCTGGAAGAACAAGAAGATGCCCGGCCACATGGGTGTCGATCGCATCACCACGCTCAATCTTCGTGTCGTCCAGACCGATGTCGAGCGCGGCCTGATCCTCGTCGAAGGCGCCGTTCCCGGCTCCAAGGGCGGCTGGATCCGCGTGCGCGACGCCGTCAAGAAGCCGCTGCCGAAGGAAGCTCCGAAGCCCGGCAAGTTCAAGGTTGCTGGCGAAGCGGAAGTCGCCCCGGCTGCGCAGGAGGCGTGAGATGGAATTGAAGGTCACGACCCTCGAAGGTAAGGAAGCCGGCTCGGTCCAGCTTTCCGACGCCATTTTCGGCCTCGAGCCGCGCGAGGACATCATCGCGCGCTGCGTGCAGTGGCAGCTCAACAAGCGCCAGGCCGGCACGCACAAGGCCAAGGGCCGCGCCGAGATCTGGCGCACCGGCAAGAAGATGTACAAGCAGAAGGGCACCGGCGGTGCTCGTCACGGCTCGGCCCGCGTGCCGCAGTTCCGTGGCGGCGGCCGTGCCTTCGGCCCGGTGGTGCGCTCGCACGCCACCGACCTGCCGAAGAAGGTCCGCGCGCTCGCGTTGAAGCATGCGCTCTCGGCCAAGGCCAAGGACGGCGATCTCGTCGTGATCGAGAAGGCCGCGCTGGAAGCCGCCAAGACCAAGGCGCTGCTCGGTCACTTCTCGGGCCTGGGACTCACCAACGCGCTGATCATCGATGGTGCCGAGCTCAACAACGGATTTGCCGCGGCCGCGCGTAACATCCCGAACATGGACGTGCTGCCGATCCAGGGCATCAACGTCTATGACATCCTGCGCCGTCAGAAGCTCGTTCTGACCAAGGCCGCCATCGATGCGCTGGAGGCGCGCTTCAAATGACGAAGAACATTGAGCCTCGCCACTACGACGTGATCCTGTCGCCGGTCGTGACCGAAAAGGCGACGATCGCCTCGGAGCACAACAAGGTGCTGTTCAAGGTGGCCGCGAAGGCGACCAAGCCGCAGATCAAGGAAGCGATCGAGAAGCTGTTCGACGTCAAGGTCAAGAGCGTCAACACGCTGGTCCGCAAGGGCAAGACCAAGGTCTTCCGCGGCAATCTCGGCTCGCAGTCGAACACCAAGCGCGCGATCGTGACCCTCGAAGAGGGTCACCGGATCGACGTCACCACCGGTCTGTAAGGTCGTACGACGATGGCACTGAAGACATTCAATCCCACGACGCCGGGCCAGCGCCAGCTGGTCATGGTCGATCGTTCGGCCCTTTACAAGGGCAAGCCGCTGAAGGCGCTGACCGAGGGCAAGAAGTCCTCGGGCGGTCGCAACAACACCGGCCGCATCACCGTGCGCTTCCGCGGCGGCGGTCACAAGCAGACGCTGCGCACCGTCGACTTCAAGCGCGAGAAGATCGACGTGCCCGCGACGGTCGAGCGGCTCGAATACGATCCGAACCGCACCGGATTCATCGCCCTGATCAAGTATCAGGACGGCGAGCAGGCCTACATCCTGGCGCCGCAACGCCTGGCCGTTGGCGACACCATCGTCGCCGGCAACTATGTCGACGTGAAGCCGGGCAACGTCATGCCTCTCGGCAACATGCCGGTCGGCACGATCATCCACAACATCGAGGTCAAGATCGGCAAGGGCGGCCAGCTCGCCCGTTCCGCGGGCACCTACGCCCAGCTCGTCGGTCGCGACCAAGACTACGTCATCATCCGCCTGAACTCGGGCGAGCAGCGCCTCGTGCACGGCCGTTGCCGCGGCACGATCGGCGCCGTGTCGAACCCGGATCACATGAACACCTCGATCGGCAAGGCCGGCCGCAAGCGTTGGATGGGCCGTCGGCCGCACAACCGCGGTGTCGCGATGAACCCGATCGACCATCCGCACGGCGGTGGTGAAGGTCGTACCTCGGGCGGTCGCCACCCGGTCACTCCGTGGGGCAAGCCGACCAAGGGCAAGAAGACCCGCACCAACAAGTCGACCAACAAATTCATCCTCCTAAGCCGCCACAAGCGGAAGAAGTAAGGAACGCCGGACATGGTTCGTTCAGTCTGGAAAGGCCCGTTCGTCGAGGGTTCTCTGCTCAAGAAGGCAGATGCCGCGCGCGCGTCCGGCCGTCACGACGTCATCAAGATCTGGAGCCGTCGCTCGACGATCCTGCCGCAGTTCGTCGGCCTGACCTTCGGCGTCTACAACGGTCAGAAGCACGTGCCGGTGGCCGTCAACGAGGAAATGGTCGGTCACAAGTTCGGCGAGTTCTCGCCGACCCGGACCTTCCATGGCCACTCCGGCGACAAGAAAGCCAAGAAGGCTTGAGGATTAAACGATGAGCAAACCTAAGCGCGAACGGAGCCTCGCCGACAACGAGGCCAAGGCGGTCGCCCGGATGCTGCGGGTAAGCCCGCAGAAGCTCAACCTGGTCGCCCAGCTCATTCGCGGCCGGAAGGCGTCTGCCGCGCTCGCTGACCTGCAGTTTTCGCGCAAGCGGATCGCGGTCGATGTGAAGAAGTGCCTGGAATCGGCTATCGCCAATGCCGAGAACAATCACGACCTCGACGTCGATGATCTCGTCGTGGCGCAGGCTTTCGTCGGCAATGGCCTCGTGATGAAGCGCTTCGCCGCCCGCGGCCGTGGCCGCTCGGGCCGTGTCTACAAACCATTTTCGCAACTGACGATCATCGTTCGTCAGGTCGAAGCCGAAGCAGCAGCCGCTTAAAGGCGCAGGAGAACACGATGGGTCAAAAGATCAATCCGATCGGTCTGCGTCTCGGCATCAACCGGACCTGGGATTCTCGCTGGTTCGCCGGCAAGCAGGAATACGGCAAGCTGCTGCACGAGGACGTCAAGATCCGCGAGATCCTGCACAAGGAACTCAAGCAGGCCGCCGTCGCCCGCATCGTGATCGAGCGTCCGCACAAGAAGTGTCGCGTCACCATCCACTCGGCCCGTCCGGGCGTGGTGATCGGCAAGAAGGGCGCCGACATCGACAAGCTGCGCAAGAAGGTCGCGGACATTACCTCGTCCGACGTCGTCATCAACATCGTCGAGATCCGCAAGCCGGAGCTCGACGCGACGCTGGTGGCCGAGTCGATTGCGCAGCAGCTCGAGCGCCGCGTGGCGTTCCGCCGCGCCATGAAGCGCGCCGTGCAATCGGCAATGCGTCTCGGCGCGGAAGGCATCCGCATCAACTGCTCGGGACGCCTTGGCGGTGCGGAAATCGCGCGCATGGAGTGGTACCGCGAAGGTCGCGTGCCGCTGCACACGCTGCGCGCCGACATCGACTACGGCGTTGCGACCGCGTTCACAACCTTCGGCACGTGCGGCGTCAAGGTCTGGATCTTCAAGGGCGAGATCCTCGAGCACGATCCGATGGCCCAGGACAAGAGAATGGCCGAAGGCGAGACGGGCGGCAGTGGTGATCGTGGTGGCCGTCAGCGCCGCGATTCGGCTGCAGCCTGAGCCAGCACAGGAATTTGAGGGCTTAAAGCCATGATGCAACCTAAGAAAACGAAGTTCCGGAAGGCGCATAAGGGCCGCATCCACGGCGTTGCGTCTTCGGGCGCGACGTTGGCCTTCGGCCAGTACGGCTTGAAGGCGACCGAGCCTGAGCGCGTCACCGCGCGGCAGATCGAAGCCGCCCGCCGCGCGCTGACCCGCCACATGAAGCGCGCCGGCCGCGTCTGGATCCGCGTGTTCCCCGACGTTCCGGTGTCGAAGAAGCCGGCCGAAGTCCGCATGGGCTCCGGCAAGGGTTCGCCGGAACTGTGGGTCGCGCGCGTCAAGCCGGGCCGGGTGCTGTTCGAGATCGACGGCGTCAACACCCAGACCGCGCGCGAGGCGCTGACCCTGGCGGCCGCCAAGCTGCCGATCAAGACGCGCTTCGTCGAGCGCATTGCGGAGTAATGCCCATGGCCCAGATGAAGATCGAAGACATCCGCGCGATGAGCCCCGACCAGCAGGATGATGCCATCCTGAACCTGAAGAAGGAGCGCTTTAACCTGCGCTTCCAGCGCGCCACTGGGCAGCTCGAGAACACCTCGCGCCTGCGCGAGGCTAGGCGCGACATCGCCCGGATCAAGACCGTCGCCGCGCAGACGCGCGCGAAGAAGAAGTAAGAGGCTTACGAAGATGCCGAAACGTACTCTGCAGGGCGTGGTCGTCAGCGACAAGCAAGCCAAGACCATCGTGGTGCGCGTCGACCGCCGCTTCACGCACCCGATCTACAAGAAGACGATCCGCCGTTCGAAGAACTATCACGCGCACGACGAGAGCAACCAGTTCAAGCCGGGCGACGTGGTGTGGATCGAGGAATCGAAGCCGATTTCGAAGTTGAAGCGCTGGGTCGTGATCCGGGGCGAGCACAAGAAAAGCGCCTGATCTGTTGGCTTTAGCCGACCGACTTCAGGGAAATGTTGAGCGCCGGCTGGGCTGGCGCAAAGAGAAGAGGACGAGGTGCATCAATGATTCAGATGCAGACCAACCTCGACGTGGCCGACAATTCTGGCGCACGCCGTGTCATGTGTATCAAGGTGCTCGGAGGCTCCAAGCGCCGCTACGCCACGATCGGCGACATCATCGTCGTCTCGATCAAGGAAGCCATTCCGCGTGGCAAGGTGAAGAAGGGCGACGTGATGAAGGCCGTCGTGGTGCGCGTCCGCAAGGACATCCGCCGCGCCGACGGTTCGGTGATCCGCTTCGACCGCAACGCGGCCGTCCTGATCAACAACCAGGCCGAGCCGGTCGGGACCCGCATCTTCGGGCCCGTGCCGCGCGAGCTGCGCGCCAAGAACCACATGAAGATCATTTCGCTCGCGCCGGAGGTGCTGTGATGGCTGCGAAGATCCGCAAGGGCGACAAGGTCGTCGTGCTGACCGGTCGCGACAAGGGCCGGACCGGCGAGGTGTTCGAGGTGCGCCCCGACGCCGGGACCGCGCTCGTGCGCGGCATCAACATGGTCAAGCGTCACCAGAAGCAGACGCAGGCCCAGGAGGGCGGCATCATCTCGAAAGAGGCGCCGATCCAACTGTCCAACATCGCGTATGTCGGCAAGGACGGAAAGCCGACCCGCGTCGGATTCAAGATTCTGGCGGACGGCAAGAAGGTCCGCATCGCCAAGAGCTCGGGAGCTGAGATCGATGGCTGAGGCCGCTTACACGCCGCGCCTGCGCGCGGAATATGATGCGAAGATCCGCACGGCTCTGACCGAGAAGTTCGGTTACGAGAACGTCATGCAGGTTCCGCGTCTGGATAAGGTCGTGCTAAATATGGGCGTTGGCGATTCCGTCAACGATCGCAAGAAGGCCGAGACCGCCGCTGCCGAACTGACCCAGATCGCCGGCCAGAAGGCGATCGTGACCTATTCGCGCGTCGCGATCGCGACCTTCAAGCTGCGTGAGAATCAGCCGATCGGCTGCAAGGTCACGCTGCGCAAGGCGCGCATGTACGAGTTCATCGATCGCCTAGTGACGGTCGCGCTGCCGCGCGTCCGCGACTTCCGCGGCCTGAACCCGAAGAGCTTCGACGGCCGCGGCAACTACTCGCTCGGCATCAAGGAGCACATCATTTTCCCCGAGATCGACTTCGACAAGGTCACGGAAGCCCGCGGTATGGACATCACCGTCTGCACCACGGCCAAGACCGACGAAGAGGCGAGGGCCTTGTTGACCGCTTTCAATTTCCCGTTCCGGCAGTGAGACGCTGAGCTAAAGCCTCTCAAACGCGGATACCCAGGAGCCAAGCATGGCAAAGAAGAGTTCAGTCGAGAAGAACAACCGGCGCAAGCGGATGGTGAAGAACGCCGCCGCCAAGCGCGAGCGGTTGAAGGCGATCATCGCCGACAAGAAGCTACCGATGGAAGAGCGCTTCGCTGCGACGTTGAAGCTGGCGGAAATGCCGCGCAACTCGTCGGCGACCCGCATCCGTCTGCGTTGCGAGCTGTCGGGCCGTCCCCGCTCGAACTACCGCAAGAACAAGCTGTCCCGTATCGCGCTGCGCGACCTTGGCTCCAAGGGCATGGTCCCGGGCCTCGTCAAGTCGAGCTGGTAAGGAGGGTCGTTTAGATGTCTACGCACGATCCAATCAGCGATCTGATCACCCGCATCCGCAACGCGCAGATGCGCTCCAAGACCAAGGTCTCCACGCCTGGCTCGAAGATGCGCGAGAACGTGCTCGAGGTGCTGAAGTCCGAGGGCTACATCCGCGGTTACGCCACGCTTGAGCATCCCTCGGGCCGCAGCGAGATCGAGATCGAGCTGAAGTATTTCGACGGCGAGCCCGTCATCCGCGAGATCGAACGGGTCTCCAAGCCGGGGCGTCGTGTCTACGCCTCGGTGAAGGCTCTGCCGCGGGTCAACAACGGACTCGGCATTTCGGTGTTGTCGACGCCGAAGGGGATTATGGCCGACCACAGCGCGCGCGACGCGAATGTGGGCGGCGAAGTCCTCTTCACGGTGTTCTGAGAAGGATTTTTGATCCATGTCACGTGTTGGCAAAAGGCCTGTAGCGGTTCCGTCGGGCGTTACCGCGACCGTTGATGGGCAGACCGTCAAGATGAAGGGGCCGAAGGGCCAGCTTCAGTTCGTCGTCCATGACGACGTCGAGGTGAAGCTCGAGAGCGGCGAGATCAAGGTCAAGCCGCGGTTCGAGACCAATCGCGCGCGGGCGCTGTACGGCACCGCTCGCGCTCAGGTCGCGAACCTCGTCGAGGGCGTCACCAAGGGCTTCGAGAAGAAGCTCGAGATCACCGGCGTCGGCTACCGCGCCGCGATGCAGGGCAAGAACCTGCAGCTTGCGCTCGGTTACAGCCACGACGTGATCTATCCGATCCCGGAAGGGATCACGATCACCGTGCCGAAGCCGACCGAGATCACGGTGACCGGCAGCGACGTCCAGCGCGTTGGCCAGGTCGCAGCCGAGATCCGCGGCTATCGCCCGCCGGAGCCCTATAAGGGCAAAGGCGTGAAGTATGTTGGCGAATTCATCTTCCGCAAGGAAGGCAAGAAGAAGTAACGGAGCCGGTCATGTCGAAAGCCAAGGTTACGAATGCCCGGCGCAAGCGGAGTGTGCGGCTGAAGCTGCGCCGCTCCGGTGGTGGCCGTCCGCGCCTGTCGGTGTTCCGCTCGTCCAAGCACATCTACGCCCAGGTCATCGACGACCTGAAGGGCGAGACGCTGGCCTCTGCCTCTTCGCTCGAGAAGTCGATGCGGGACGGCGGCAAGACCGGCGCCGACATCGATGCGGCGAAGGCGGTCGGCAAGCTGCTGGCGGAGCGCGCTGCCGAGAAGGGCGTCAAGGAAGTCGTGTTCGATCGCGGCAGCTATCTCTATCACGGGCGCGTCAAGGCTCTTGCCGACGCCGCGCGTGAGAGTGGGCTGAGCTTCTAACAGAATTTGAGGATTGAGGCGCAAGCCTCTGAAGGATTGGAAAAACCATGGCAGCTGAACGCGAACAACGTGGTGGACGCGATCAACGCGGCGGCGGACGTGAACGCAGGGAGCGCGAGGAGCGCGACAGCGAGTTCGTCGACAAGCTCGTCCACATCAACCGCGTGGCCAAGGTCGTCAAGGGCGGCAAGCGCTTCGGTTTCGCAGCGCTGGTCGTGATCGGCGATCAGAAGGGCCGCGCCGGCTTCGGTCACGGCAAGGCGCGCGAAGTGCCTGAGGCGATCCGCAAGGCGACCGAATCCGCCAAGCGCAACCTGACTCGCGTGTCGCTGCGCGAGGGCCGCACGCTCCATCACGACATCGCCGGCCGTCATGGCGCGGGCCGTGTCTACCTGCGTGCCGCCCCGGCCGGCACCGGCATCATCGCCGGTGGCCCGATGCGCGCCGTGTTCGAGACGCTCGGCGTCCAGGACGTGGTGGCGAAGTCGATCGGCTCGTCGAACCCGTACAACATGGTTCGCGCCACCTTCGACGCGCTGAAGCATCAGGATTCGCCGCGCTCGGTTGCTGCCCGCCGCAACATCAAGGTGTCCACCCTCCAGTCCCGTCGTATCGGCGGTGACGCCGAGGCGACTGCCGACTAACGGAAGCTTTTCGGAGTAGACTCCCATGGCCAAGGCCGCAAAGACGATCAAGCTCGAGCAGACCGGCAGCGCGATCCGCCGCCATCACTCGCAGCGCTCGACGCTGATCGGGCTCAAGCTCAACAAGATCGGGCGCACCAGCGAACTGCCGGATACCCCGGCCGTTCGCGGCATGATCGAGAAGGTTCACCATCTCGTCCGCATCGTCGACGAGAAGTAAGAAGCGGCGCAGGATCCCGAAAAGCGGGCACCCGGTTTTCGGTGAAGATCGTGCGCAAGACACAAGGAGAAGGGCGATGAAGCTCAGCGATATCGCCGACAACGCCGGCTCGCGCAAGAAGCGTATGCGCGTCGGCCGCGGCATCGGTTCGGGCAAGGGCAAGCAGTCGGGCCGCGGCGGCAAGGGCCAGACCGCGCGTTCGGGCGTGCGCATCAAGGGTTTCGAAGGCGGCCAGATGCCCATGCATCGCCGTCTGCCCAAGCGCGGCTTCAACAACATCTTCCGCGTCGAGTTCGCCGAGATCAATCTCGACCGGCTCCAGGAGGCAGTCGATGCCAAGAAGATCGACGCCGGCAGCGTCGTGAACGTCGAGGCGCTGGTGAAGGGCGGCGTGCTGCGCCGCGCCAAGGGCGGTCTGCGGCTGCTCGGCCGCGGCGAGCTCAAGTCCAAGCTCAACATCGAAGCGCATGGCGCCTCCAAGACCGCGATCGCGGCGGTCGAGAAGGCCGGCGGTTCGGTGAAGATCCTCGCCCCTGCCAAGGAAGAAGGCGAGGCGGCGTAACAACTGCGTCATTGGCCCGCGCCTCGCGGGCCTTTACGCATGCGGGACGATGGACTTATCGGAGCCGAGCCCCAGATAATGTCCGGCGTCCGCTAAAGCATGATCGGGACCCGAAGGACCGCGTTAACGCAAAGTGTGAAGCGGTTTTCCGAGAAGATCATGCTGAAAACGACAATCTAGAGCGCGACGGTGAGGCATCCTGATCTCATCGCGCTTTAGAGTAGCCCGGCCGCGGGCATGACGGCGCAACAGGCGGCGGGAGAAAGTCCAAGATGGTCTCTGCAGCGGAACAACTGGCAGCCAATCTCAATTTCGGCGCGTTCGCCAAGGCCGACGAACTGAAGAAGCGCATCTGGTTCACTCTGGGTGCGCTGCTCGTTTATCGGCTCGGCACCTACATCCCGCTGCCCGGCATCGATCCCAACATCTGGGAGCAGGTGTTCCGGTCCCAGGCGGGCGGCATCCTCGGCATGTTCAACATGTTCGCCGGCGGTGGCATCCACCGCATGGCGATCTTCGCCCTGAACATCATGCCGTATATCTCGGCCTCGATCATCATCCAGCTCCTGACCACCGTCTCACCGCAGCTTGAGGCGCTGAAGAAGGAAGGCGAGGCCGGCCGCAAGACGCTGAACCAGTACACCCGCTATCTCACCGTCATCCTGGCCGCGTTCCAGTCCTACGGCATCGCGGTGGGCCTCGAGGGCGCCGGCAACGTCGTCAGCGAGCCTGGCCTATTCTTCCGCCTGTCCACGGCGATCACACTGACCGGCGGCACCATGTTCCTGATGTGGCTCGGCGAGCAGATCACCTCGCGCGGCATCGGCAACGGCATCTCGCTGATCATTCTCGCCGGCATCGTCGCCGAGCTGCCCGCGGCGCTCGCCAATATGCTCGAGCTCGGCCGTCAGGGTGCGATGTCGACCGGTCTGATCCTGGTCGTCATCATCATGGCGGTCGCCGTGATCGCCTTCATCGTGTTCATGGAGCGCGCGCAGCGCCGCCTGCTGATCCAGTATCCGAAGCGTCAGGTCGGCAACAAGATGTTCGAGGGCCAGTCCTCACATCTGCCGCTCAAGCTCAACACCTCGGGCGTGATCCCGCCGATCTTCGCGTCCTCGCTGCTGCTGCTGCCGACCACGGTGGCGAACTTCAACGCCGGCAGCGGACCGGAATGGTTCCAGTGGATCACCACCCAGCTCGGCCACGGCCGTCCGCTGTTCCTGATCATGTATCTGGCGCTGATCGTTTTCTTCGCCTTCTTCTACACCGCGATCGTGTTCAACCCGACCGAGACCGCGGACAATCTGAAGAAGCACGGCGGCTTCATTCCGGGCATCCGTCCCGGCGAGCGCACCGCCGAATATATCGACTACGTGCTGTCACGCATCACCGTGCTCGGCGCGATTTATCTGGCGATCGTCTGCTTGATTCCGGAGATCCTGATCTCCTACGCCTCGGTGCCGTTCTACTTCGGCGGCACCTCGCTGCTGATCGTCGTCAGCGTCACCATGGACACCGTGGCGCAGGTGCAGGGCTATCTGCTGGCGCATCAGTACGAAGGCCTGATCCGCAAGTCGAAGCTGCGCGGCCGCCGCCGCTAAGCGCAGCGTCCCCCGAAGGCGGCGCGATTGCGCCGCCGATTCGCTCCGCCAGCAACACGCGGCGCCTGCACGGCAGCAGCAGCCATTCGGTCATATCGGCAGAGCTGTTCTCACAGCAGCACAATCACTGATTTCAAAGCCCTTCTTGGCGACAGCCCATCCGCTCCCCTATGATGTGGGTAGCGGTGCAGCGCCGATTATGGTTTGCACTGTCCTTGATCTTCAAACACAGGTGCGCGACGTATCGCTCACCAATCCGGGGGGCGTACGCCGATGAGAATTATACTTCTGGGACCGCCGGGGTCGGGCAAGGGGACCCAGGCGCAGCTGCTGGTGCAGCGCTATGGCATCGTCCAGCTCTCGACCGGCGAGATGCTGCGCGCGGCCGTTGCGGCAGGAACGCCGGTCGGGCTGAAGGCCAAGGAGATCATGGCGAGTGGCGGCCTCGTGCCCGACGAGGTCGTGGTCGGAATCATCTCCGACCGCATCGACCAGCCGGATGCCAAGAACGGTTTCATCCTCGACGGTTTCCCACGCACCGTGCCGCAGGCCGAGGCGCTGGACGAGCTGCTCAAGCGCAAGCATCTCAAGCTCGATGCCGTGATCGAGCTGCGTGTCAACGAGAGCGCACTCCTGAACCGCGTCGAGACCCGCGTCGCCCAGATGCGCGAGCGCGGGGAGGAGGTCCGGGTCGATGACACCCCGGAGGTCCTGACCAAGCGCCTCGCCAGCTACCGCAGCCAGACGGAACCGCTGATTCACTACTATTCCGAGCGGCGGAAGCTCTCGACCATCGACGGCATGATGGCCATCGACGAGGTCACCCGTGCCATCCACCGCCAGCTCCTGGCGCTCGGGGCGGTCGAGCCCAAGACCCACGGCAAGACGCATGCCCGCAGCGCGGCCAAGGCTGCGCCGGCCAAGAAGGCGAAGACAGCGAAGACAGCGGCCAAAAAGCCGGCAAAAACGGCCAAAAAGGCGGCCAATTCCGCTAAAAAGGCCGCCAAGAAAGCCCTGAAGAGCGCCGGGAAGGCCACCCGGAAGACAGCAAAGAAGGCGACCAGGAAGACTGCCAAGAAGGCCGTCAAGAAGGGTGCCAAAAAGGCCGCAAAAAAGGTCACGAAAAAGCGAGCCAAACGCTAGCAGCGGTTGACGAGCGCCCCCGGAATCCCCTAATAAGCCCCGCATCCAAGTCGGATAGTTTCAGACGATGCCGGGCCCCAGGAAGACCGGGGGTGGGCGTCGTGTTCGCGTTTGTGAACACCTGCCCGAGAACACAAGCACTTAAAGCCCGATCCTGACGAGGATCGGCGATAGGAGAGAAGGCCGTGGCCCGTATTGCCGGCGTGAACATTCCCACCAACAAGCGCGCGCTGATCGCGCTCCAGTATATCCATGGCATCGGCCCGAAGATCGCCAGTGAGATCCTGGAGAAGGTGAAGATCCCCGCGGATCGTCGCGTCAATCAGCTCAGCGACGCCGAAGTGCTCCAGATCCGCGAAGTGATCGACCGCGACTATCTCGTCGAGGGCGATCTGCGTCGTGAGGTCGGTATCAACATCAAGCGTCTGATGGACCTCGGCTGCTATCGCGGCCTGCGTCATCGTCGCGGTCTGCCGGTGCGCGGTCAGCGCACTCATACCAACGCGCGCACGCGCAAGGGCCCGGCGAAGGCCATCGCCGGCAAGAAGAAGTAAGTTTTCGCAGCCAATCGCGGCGTGTGGTGAACGGGGGATGACCCGTTCGCCACGCGCCTTTCGTTCCACAGGTGTAGCCGCTGGCATTACGGCGGCGTTTGAGATCGTCAGGAAAGGGACTCAATGGGCAAGGAAGCCACCCGCGTTCGCCGTCGTGAGCGCAAGAACATCGCCTCCGGCGTCGCGCATGTGAACTCGTCGTTCAACAACACGACCATCACCATCACGGATGCGCAGGGCAACACGATTGCCTGGTCTTCCGCCGGCACGATGGGCTTCAAGGGCTCGCGCAAGTCGACCCCGTATGCCGCGCAGGTTGCAGCCGAGGACGTGTCCAAGAAGGCGCAGGAGCACGGTATGCGCACGCTGGAAGTCGAAGTGGCCGGTCCCGGTTCGGGCCGCGAATCGGCGCTCCGCGCGCTCCAGGCCGCGGGCTTCACCGTCACCTCGATCCGCGACGTGACCACGATCCCGCACAACGGTTGCCGTCCCCGGAAGCGTCGGCGCGTTTAATACGAAATTGCGAGCGCGTCGGCGCTCGCGATGTTTTTTTTGCGAAGCCGCGGGAATCATCCGCGGCCTTTCTCCAACGCCAGTATTTGAGTTTTTCAAATTGACTGGCCTGTATGGGTGAAACAGTGACGATCCAGAAAAATTGGCAAGAACTGATTCGACCGAACAAGCTCCAGGTTACGCCTGGCAGCGACTCGAACCGTTTCGCGACCATCGTCGCCGAGCCGCTCGAGCGCGGCTTCGGCCAGACCCTCGGCAACGCGCTGCGGCGCATCCTGCTCTCCTCGCTCCAGGGCGCGGCGGTGCAGTCGGTGCACATCGACGGCGTGCTGCACGAGTTCTCCTCGATCGCTGGCGTCCGTGAGGACGTCACCGACATCGTGCTCAACATCAAGGACATCTCGATCAAGATGCAGGGCGAGGGCCCCAAGCGCATGGTCGTGAAGAAGCAGGGCCCGGGCGTCGTCACCGCTGGCGATATCCAGACCGTCGGCGACGTCACCGTGCTCAACCCGGACCTCCAGATCTGCACCCTCGACGAGGGTGCGGAGATCCGCATGGAGTTCACGGTCTCGACCGGCAAGGGTTACGTGCCCGCCGAGCGCAACCGTCCCGAGGACGCGCCGATCGGCCTGATCCCGGTCGACAGCCTGTACTCGCCGGTCCGCAAGGTCTCCTACAAGGTCGAGAACACCCGCGAGGGTCAGATCCTCGACTACGACAAGCTGACCATGACGATCGAGACCAACGGTGCGATCTCGCCGGATGATTCCGTGGCCTACGCCGCGCGCATCCTCCAGGATCAGCTCAACGTGTTCGTCAATTTCGAAGAGCCGCGCAAGGAAGTTGCCCAGGAGATCATCCCGGACCTCGCCTTCAACCCGGCTTTCCTCAAGAAGGTGGACGAGCTCGAGCTCTCGGTGCGTTCGGCCAACTGCTTGAAGAACGACAACATCGTCTACATCGGCGATCTCGTGCAGAAGAGCGAAGCGGAAATGCTCCGCACCCCGAACTTCGGCCGCAAGTCGCTGAACGAGATCAAGGAAGTGCTGGCCCAGATGGGGCTGCACCTCGGCATGGAAGTGCCGGGCTGGCCGCCGGAGAACATCGACGAGCTCGCCAAGCGCTTCGAGGATCACTACTGATCGACTTCACCGTCGTGGCCGGAGACATCCGGCCACGATTTTCATGGGCGAACGCAGGAAGCCCACCTGAGCAACTTGTCCGACGAACCGTCGCGGCAGTTCATACGTAAGGAATAAACACATGCGTCACGGCAAGGTTCATCGGAAGCTCAACCGCACGGCCGAGCATCGCAAGGCGATGTTCGCTAACATGGCGGCTGCGCTGATCAAGCACGAGCAGATCGTCACCACGCTGCCCAAGGCCAAGGAGCTCCGCCCGATCGTCGAGAAGCTCGTCACCCTCGGCAAGAAGGGCGGCCTGTCGCTGCGCCGCCAGGCGATCGCGGAGCTGCGCGACCTCGACATGGTCAAGAAGCTCTTCGATACGCTCGCGACCCGCTACAAGGACCGCCAGGGCGGCTACACCCGCATCATCAAGGCCGGCTTCCGCTACGGCGACAACGCCCCGATGGCCGTAATCGAGTTCGTCGATCGCGACGTCGATGCCAAGGGCCAGGATTCTGGTCCGGTGCAGGAAAAGGAAGCCGAGGCGGCGTAAGCCTTTCGGCAGTACGAAATTTGAAAGCGGCGCCCTCGGGCGCCGCTTTTTTTCCGTGCCGTGCTTCGAGCGCCGGAAGGGTGGAGCTTCGCTTTTTTGGAGCAGCGGGAATCCGAAGGAGCTCGATCAAAGCCATCGGAGGATCAGCAGCAAGCCCTACGATAGCCGCGGAACGTGGCTTGTGCATGTGGATGTCTCTTCCGAAGTTTGGAAGACGCCCGACCCGGATCTGCAGAATTCGGCGACCGTGCGTTTCGCACCGAACGCTGCAGAAAGCTTCGCGAGCACTCTGAATGATGGCACGCTTTCGCTTTGCGCGCCCTAAGATTCCCGTGTTGTGGCCGTTGGTACTCACGCGTCGGTGAGCGGTGATTGCGATGGCACGCGGGGCACATATCTCCACCAACCTCAATGGAGATAACGCATGAACATCGACCTTTCGGGAAAAACCGCGCTGGTGACCGGCTCCACTGCCGGCATCGGCCGCGCCATCGCCAAGGGCCTTGCCGCTTCGGGCGCCAGCGTCGTGATCAACGGCCGCGGCCGGAACAAGGTCGATGCCGCCGTCCGCAAGCTGGAAGAGACCGGCGCCAAGATCCGTGGCATCGCCGCCGACGTCTCAACGGCGGCAGGCTGCGAGGCGCTCGTGGCGGCGCTTCCCGAGATCGACATCCTCATCAACAATGCCGGCATCTTCGAGCCGAAGGAGTTTTTCGAGATTCCCGACGAGGACTGGAGTCGCTTCTTCGAAGTCAACGTGATGAGCGGCGTCCGTCTGTCGCGGGCGTATATGAAAGGCATGTTGAAGCGCAATTGGGGCCGCATCGTCTTCATCTCCTCGGAGTCCGGACTCAACATTCCCGTCGAGATGATTCACTACGGCATGAGTAAGACGGCCCAGCTCTCGGTCGCGCGGGGCCTCGCGCAGCTCACTCGCGGCACCGGCGTCACAGTTAATTCCGTGCTGCCCGGCCCGACCATGTCCGAGGGCGTCGAGACCTTCGTTAAGGATCTCGCTGGGCAGAACGGACAGTCGGTGGAAGAGGCCGCCGCCAATTTTGTCAGGCAGCATCGCCCGAGTTCGCTGCTGCAACGCTTCGCCAGCGTCGACGAGATCGCCAACATGGTGGTCTATGTCGCGTCCAAGGAAGCATCCGCGACCAACGGTGCGGCGTTGCGGGCGGAAGGCGGCATCGTCAACACCATTGCGTGAGGCCGGCATGACAGCCTATGTGATTTCCGAAGTCGAGATGCGCGATCCCGATGAATTTGAAGCCTATCGTACGCTGGCCGCGAAGACGATTGCGCAATACGGCGGGCGTTATCTGGTCCGCGGCGGCAAGGCTGAACTGGCCGAAGGTAATCTTCCACCGAAGGCTATCGTCATCGTCGAATTTCCGTCGATGGCGAGGCTGAAGGAATGGTACGCTTCAACGGAATATGCCGAAGCGCTAAGAGTGCGGCAGACGGCGCTGGAGCGGCGGCTGATGTTCGTCGAAGGCGTGGCGGAAACGTAGGGTGGGTTACGCCTTCGGCTAACCCACCCTACGCACCGACGCCGGAGCCGCTACCACCCCTCCAGCACGATCTTGCCGCGTGACTTGCCGCTTTCGAGCAGCGCGTGCGCGCGCTTGAGGTTGGCCGCATTGATGGTGCCGAAGGTCTGGTCGAGCGTGGTGCGCAACACGCCCTTGTCGATGAGGTCGGCGACGTCATTGAGCAGATGATGCTGCGCGATCATGTCGGGGGTCTGGAACGAGGAACGCGTGAACATCGACTCCCAGTGCACCGAGATCGCCTTGCCCTTGAATGTGCTCATGGCGAATTCCTGCGGATCGTCGATCAGGCCGAACTTGCCCTGCGGTGCCATGAACTCAGCGATCGCCTTGTAGTGCTGGTCAGTGAAGGTGAGGCTTGCGACCAACGCGACCGGCGGCAGCCTCAAGCTCTCGATCTGCTCCTTCATCGGCTTGCCGTGGTCGATCACCGCATGGGCGCCGAGATCGAGGCACCATTTTTGCGACTCCGGCCGCGTCGCGGTCGCGAGCACCGTGAGGCCAGTGAGGCGGCGGGCGAGCTGGATCAGAATCGAGCCGACGCCACCGGCGCCACCAGTGATCAGCAGTGTGCGCGGATCGACGCTCTTGCCGGGTACTGCGCCGAGACGGTCGAACAGAAGCTCCCATGCGGTGATGGAGGTGAGGGGAAGGGCGGCCGCTTGCGCGAACGACAGGCTCTTCGGCTTGTTGCCGACGATGCGCTCCTCAACCAGGTGGTATTCCGAGTTGGTGCCCTGACGCAGAATAGAACCAGCGTAAAACACTTCATCACCTGGCTTGAACAGCGTGACGTCGGGACCGATGGCATCGACGACGCCCGCCGCGTCATAGCCGAGGATCTTGATCTCGCCCTCGGACGGGGTGGCGCGCTTGCGCACCTTGTAGTCGACCGGGTTGGCCGAAATCGCCTTCACGGCGACGCGGATGTCGCGCCCTCCGGGCTCGGGTTTTGCGGTCTCGAAATCAATGAGTGAATCCGCGTCCTCGATCGGAAGCGATTTCTTGTAGCCGACGGCCTTCATGGCTTGTCTCCATCAGATGGCTTCTGTTCGCCCGCCGCCCTAACTGTCGCTCTGGCCCCGATTTGGCAAGTACTGTAAATTTGGGGATATAGTCCCTGTTTGGATACTATCGGGAAAACACGCATGAAACGGCGCAATTTTGCCCGGCGCCCCGGCTGCTCGGTCGAGGCGACGCTGGATCTGATCGACGGCAAGTGGAAGGGTGTCATCCTCTACCACCTCCAGAGCGGCACCCAGCGCTTCGGCGAATTGCGCCGCCGGATGCCCGGCATCACCCAGCGCATGCTGACCAAGCAGCTTCGCGCGCTGGAGGAGGACAAGCTCGTGATTCGGAAGGTCTATGCGGAGGTGCCGCCGCGCGTGGAGTATTGCCTCTCCGAACTCGGCGAGAGCCTCAAGCCAGTCATCGACATCCTGAAGGCCTGGGGCGAGAGCCACCAGCAGCGGCTGTCCTGTGCGCCGCCGCCGGTCGTGGTGAAGAAGCCGAAGCGCGCGGCGTAAACATCCGGGAGCGGATCGTTCTGCTCCCGGATGAGATTGCCTCAGAACGCGAACTGTGTGCGCATCGCGACGGCGTCGAACTTCGAGCCGACATCGGCGGTCGAGATCGGCGAGGCCTGCCGTGACACAGTTCCGTGCAGGTAGTCGAGCATGAAGCGGACGTTGCCGTTGACGTACCAGTTGAGCGCGAGCGTGTAGACCGTCTGCCGTCCGCCGGCGACGCCGTTGGCGGTTGCCAGCTGGTCGTTGAGATCGATGGTGGAGAAACGTCCCGCGATCTCCCAGGCGCCCCAGCCGCCACCGTCGAGCGAGAACGGGTGCGCCGGCTTGACGCCGCTATAAGCCGCGTTCGCCGCATTGTAGGTCCGGCCTTCGCCCGTCAGCACGTATCCGGCCTGGGCATAGCCGCCCTGGAATTTCAGGCTCGGTGCGCCGACCAGCGGCACGCCGGTATTGGCTGTGCGATCGACATTGTACCAAAAGTACTCACCCTGAACGATGAACGGGCCGTACGTCGCCGCTGCCTCGACGCTGTAGACCTGCGCGCCTGAGGCATTGGCGATAGCGCCGGTGGAGATCAGCGTGGTCGGGTCGAGACGCAATTCCGGACGGTCGCTGAGCGTGACCGTCTGCGTGTTGGCGATCAGGTTGCGCGGCGGCTGGATCAGCCATTGCGCGTCGGCGCCGATATGCACCGAATAGTCCTTGCCGCTGATCGGATTGCCGGCCACGCGCGCCACGGCGCCATATTGCTCGCTGGTACCGGGTGGTGCCGCGCTCGACGCGGAGTGGATCGCACCGGTCGACGGTCCCGTGACATAGCCGCCGATCCAGAGCTGGTCGTTGAACCAGCGCGCACCGGCTGCGGAGCGGAAGTCGCCGGCCGCGATGTTGGTGGCGATCACGCCGGGCGAGGCGCGCTCCATGAACATGATGTCGTTGGAGCTCGTCGCCTCGTCCATGGTGTAGGGCAGGTCCATGATGCCGGCCTCGATCGCCATCCGTCCGCCGAACGGCTTCAAGCCGGTGTAGCTGAGATAGGCGTTCTCGACCCCGGAGACGCCACCGCCCGGAAGGGATCCCGGCGCCGCGCCGCCAAATCCATCGGACGAGCCGCCGAAGTCGTAGACCAGCGCGAAGTTCCAGTCGTTGAAGAACTTGCCGGTCAGGCCGATGCGCGCGCGGCGAACGTTCTGGCCGCTGTCGAGCTTCTGCGGCACGGTCGCCGCGGTGTTTGGACGATAGTCATAACCACCGACATCCCAGTGCAGGCGGCTGGTGATGGCGACGCAATTGGCCTGGTCGGCGGTGCAGACAGTTGGCCGGTTGTTCGGCATCGTCACGACCACACCGGAGGCCGGCGCCGGTCCTTTGACGGGGATTGCCGCATTGGCGTTGGCAACGACGGCCTTTGCCTCCGAGCGCGCCTCGGCCTTGGCTTCAGCCTTCGCTTCGGCTCTGGCCTTCGCCGTAGCCGCCGTGTTCGCCGCGGTCTGGCTCTGGAGCTTGTCGAGCTTCTGCTCCAGCATCTTCAGCTGCTGCTTCAACAGCGCGATCTCCTGCTCGCTGCTGCTTACCGTTTGGGTCTGGGCTTGGGCCTGCGAGGCCGCCAGCGCGCCGGCGAGACCGATCGCCGTGGCCGCAATCCTTGTTCTGCTCATGTCATGACTCCATCGTTTGACGAACTTCCCCAAGTCGCTGGCGGAGCCTAGGTGTGATCGATGACTGCCCCGCGACGCTGCGCCCGGTTGCGCGGTTCCCACTGATGCCAATTCGCCGCAACCGAATCCGCTCGACACTACAATGGTGGATGACGCGCATCATGCCAATCCATCACTCTGGCAAATTGCCGCTTAGTACGCTGTGCTTGCATCTCGGACACCACGGGGAAGAGGCCGAATATTGCCGCCCGGCGCCCTTCTATTGGCGGGCGAACGCGCCTATATTCCGGCGTCTTTTCCAAGAGGTAGGAATGTTTCGATCGACCTGGAGCGCCGTCGTCGCGGCCCTGTGCATAGCGTTTTCAGCCCACTTCAATCCGACTGCTGCGCAGGACCGTCGGGTGCCATCGTCGCCGGCCGAGCTGCGGCTGTCCTATGCACCGATCGTGCAGCGTGTGCAGCCGGCCGTCGTCAACGTCTATGCCGCCAAGGTGGTGCAGAACCGCAATCCGCTGCTCGACGACCCGATCTTCCGCCGTTTCTTCGGCGTGCCGGGCCAGCAGCCCGAGCAGATGCAGCGTTCGCTCGGCTCCGGAGTCATCGTCGATGCCTCCGGCCTCGTCGTCACCAACGTCCACGTCATCGAGGGCGCGGACCAGGTGAAAGTGTCATTGTCGGACAAGCGCGAATTCGAGGCCGAGATCCTGCTGAAGGATTCCCGCACCGATCTCGCCGTGCTCCGCCTGAAGGACTCCAAGGAGAAATTCCCGACCCTGGACTTCACCAATTCCGACGAATTGCTGGTCGGTGACGTCGTCCTCGCCATCGGCAATCCCTTCGGCGTCGGCCAGACCGTGACCCACGGCATCATCTCGGCGCTGGCGCGCACGCAGGTCGGCATCACCGATTACCAGTTCTTCATCCAGACCGATGCGGCGATCAATCCCGGCAATTCCGGCGGCGCGCTGGTCGACATGAGCGGCAAGCTCGCCGGCATCAACACTGCGATCTATTCGCGCTCCGGCGGCTCGCAAGGTATCGGCTTTGCCATTCCCGCCAACATGGTGCGCGTCGTCGTCGCTTCCGCCAAGAGTGGCGGCAAGGCAGTGAAGCGGCCGTGGCTGGGGGCAAAATTGCAGGCGGTGACGCCCGAGATCGCCGAAAGCCTCGGCTTGCGTTCGCCGACCGGCGCGCTGGTCGCAAGCGTGGTGCCGAATGGCCCCGCGGCGAAGGCCGGCCTGAAATCCTCCGACCTCATCACCGGGATCGACGGCCAGATCGTGGACGATCCCAATGCCTTCGACTACCGCTTCGCAACCCGTCCGCTGGGCGGTACCGCGCAGATCGACGTGCAGCGCGGCAGCAAGCCGGTCAAGCTGACGGTGGCGCTGGAGACTGCCCCCGACACCGGCCGCAACGAGCTCGTCGTGACCGCGCGCTCGCCATTCCAGGGCGCGAAAGTCTCGACCATCACGCCGGCGCTCGCCGACGAATTGCATCTGGATGCCGACACCGAAGGCGTCGTGATCACCGATATCGGCGGCGATACCGCGGCCGCAAATGTCGGTTTTCAGAAAGGCGACATCATCCTGGCCGTCAACAACCAAAAGATCAGCAAGACCGGGGACCTCGAGAAGGCTGCCGGCGAGCGGTCGCGGATCTGGCGCATCACGCTGGTGCGCGGCGGCCAGCAGATCAACGTCACGCTAGGCGGATGAGTTCGAAGCGACCACAGGAGACGCCAACTCTCTTCGCCGCGGCGGGGCTCGATCACGACGCTCCACATCCGCTGCCGGACCGGCTGCGTCCGCGCGCGCTGTCGGAGGTTGTGGGCCAGGACCACATCCTCGGTCCGGACGGTGCGCTGACGCGCATGCTGGAGACGCGCACGCTCGGCTCGCTCATCTTCTGGGGGCCGCCGGGTACCGGCAAGACCACGGTGGCGCGGCTGCTGGCGGATGCAACCGACCTGCATTTCGAGCAGATTTCCGCGGTGTTCTCCGGTGTCGCCGATTTGAAGAAGGCCTTCGATGCCGCGCGCGCCCGCCGCGAGACGGGCAAGGGCACGCTGCTGTTCGTCGATGAGGTGCATCGATTTAATCGTGCCCAGCAGGATTCGTTTCTGCCTGTGATGGAAGACGGCACGGTGGTCCTGGTCGGCGCCACCACCGAGAATCCGTCGTTCGAGCTCAACGCGGCGTTGCTCTCTCGCGCGCGCGTCCTGGTGTTTCGCTCGCTCGATGCTGCCGCGATCGAAAAGCTGTTCGCCCATGCCGAGGCGGTCGAGGGCAAGAAGCTGCCGCTCGATGCCGAGGCACGCGCGGTTCTGGTGCGCATGGCCGACGGCGACGGACGTGCCTCGCTGACGCTCGCCGAGGAAGTCTGGCGCGCCGCGCGCAAGGACGAGATTTTCGACGCCGCGCAGCTGCAGGAGATTTTGCAGCGCCGCGCCCCGATCTACGACAAGTCGGCCGATGGCCATTACAACCTGATCTCGGCGCTGCATAAATCGGTGCGCGGCTCTGATCCCGATGCCGCGCTCTATTACCTCGCGCGCATGCTCGATGCCGGCGAGGATCCGCTGTTCCTGGCCCGCCGCGTCGTGCGCATGGCCGTGGAGGACATCGGGCTTGCCGATCCACAGGCGCTCGTCATCGCCAATGCGGCTAAGGACGCCTTCGACTTTCTCGGCCATCCCGAGGGGGAGCTCGCGATCGCGCAGGCCGTGGTCTATCTCGCCACCGCGCCGAAATCGAACGCGGTCTACACTGCCTTCGGCACGGCGATGCAGGTGGCAAAACAGGCCGGCTCGCTCCTGCCGCCAAAACACATCCTCAATTCCCCGACCAAGCTGATGAAGTCGGAAGGCTACGGCGCAGCTTACGAATACGACCACGACACGCCGGAAGCCTTCTCCGGCCAGGATTATTTCCCGGAAGCCCTGGGCCGCCAGACTTTTTATGACCCGCCCGAGCGCGGTTTCGAGCGCGAGATCAGAACACGGCTGGATTACTGGGCCAAGCTGCGCAAGGAGCGGGGTGGCTGAGGCCCAATCGCCATTTCGTCGTGACGAAAGGGCTCTTTTGGGATAGGCAGGCAGCCATGAGCCGCCGCATCAAGAGAATGAACCCAAAGCCCCGTTCGCGCGACGAGCGCGGTGACGCGCGTCCCTTCAAGGCGCGCAGCGCGCAGAAAGCGGGGCCGCGGCCGGGCGGCAAGGCAGCGAGCAAGCCGCCGCGCTTTGCAGGCGAGCGCGCCGAGCGGCGCGCACCCAAAGCTGCGCTGGAAAAGACCGCGCCGGAAAAGTCCGTCGAGGCATTGCTGCCGACCAAGGTGCAGACTGTCACCGTCACGGCCGACGAGAACAACATGCGCGTCGACCGCTTTCTCGAAGCACGCTTTCCCGGCCTGTCGTTCTCCCACATCCAGCGCGTCGTGCGCAAAGGCGAGCTGCGCGTCGACGGCAAGCGCGTCGACAGCAAGGACCGCCTGGAGGAGGGCCAGAGCGTCCGCATTCCGCCGCTGAAGCTCGACACGCCGAAGGCCGCCGGCCCACTCTCGGAAGCCGCGCAGAAGACGCTGGCCGCGCTGAAGGAGATGACGATCTGGGAGGACGATGACGTGCTCGTGCTCAACAAGCCCGCCGGACTTGCCGTGCAGGGCGGCTCGGGCATGACGCGGCACATCGACCAGATGCTGGAGGTGATGCGCGATTCCAAAGGCCAGAAGCCGCGCCTCGTGCACCGTATCGACCGGGAGACGTCGGGCTGTCTCCTGATCGCCAAGACGCGCTTTGCCGCCTCGCATCTGACCGGCGCGTTCCGCTCGCGGTCGGCGCGAAAGGTCTATTGGGCGCTGGTCCCGGGCCTGCCGAAGCCGAAGCAGGGCCGCATCTCGACCTTTCTCGCGAAGGAGGAGGGCGAGGACGACACTATCATGCGCATCGCCCAGCATGGCGATGAGGGTGCAAGCCACGCGGTGACCTACTATGCGATGGTCGAGACCGCCGGCAACAAGCTGACCTGGGTGTCGCTGAAGCCGGTGACGGGACGCACCCACCAGCTCCGCGCCCACATGGCCCATATCGGCCATCCCATCGTCGGCGACCCCAAATATTTCAACATCGAGAACTGGCAGCTGCCGGGTGGCTTGCAAAACCGTCTGCATCTCCTGGCACGCCGGATCGTCATTCCGCATCCGCGCGGCGGCGTGATCGACGCCACGGCACCACTGCCGCCGCATATGCAGCAATCGTGGAATCTGCTCGGGCTCGACGCAACCCGGTTTGATCCGATCGAGAACGCGCCGGAGGAGTAGGGCTAGGCGCCGGGGCCAGCCAAAGCCCGGCGAACGGGCCGCAATGCCCGCAAGTTCCCTTATGCCTGCCGCTCGCTTTGTCGCCCGCCGCCCTTATCTTTGAAAGCTTAGCACTCAGCGACCGGGACCGAAGACTCACATGCGCGAATTGTTCGAAGAAGCTGCGGGGCAACCCGCGTCGGATCCGCAGGAATCGGCGCGCGCCTCCGCGCGCGCGCCCCTGCGCAAGCGCTTCTACAAGGATGCCGGCGCAGTCGAGGCCGAGGGCGGTTTCGCCATCGCCCTCGACGGCAAGCCGATCCGCACGCCCTCCGGCCGCCAGGTGCTGATTCCCTCGCGCGAGCTCGCCGATGCGGTTGCTGCCGAATGGGCGGCACAGGGCGAGACGATCGATCCCGTGACCATGCCACTGACGCGGATCGCCAACAGTGTAGTCGAGGGTGTGATCGACCGGATCGATCTCGTCAGCGACGACCTCGCAAAATACTTCGAGACCGACCTGTTGTTCTATCGCGCCGGCCACCCCGAAGGGCTGGTTGCCCGCGAGGCCGCGCATTGGGACCCCGTGCTGTTTTGGGCCGCAGAGACGCTGGGCGCGCATTTCATCCTGTCCGAAGGCATCATGCATGTGAAGCAGCCGGACGAGGCGGTCAGGGCCGCGCGCGCCGCGCTGCCGGGGGATGCCTGGTCGGTCGCGGCGCTCCATATGGTGACAACGTTGACCGGCTCGGCGCTGCTGGCGCTGGCCCTGGCCCATGGCGTGCGCGATGCTGGGCAGGTCTGGGCCGCCGCCCATGTCGATGAGGACTGGAACATCGACCAATGGGGCGTGGACGAGGAAGCGGCCGCTCGCCGCGCCACGCGCCTGCGGGATTTCGAGGCCGCCGTGACGGTCTTGGCGACGGTAAAGCCGCAAGCACCGGAAGGTCCTTAACGAGAGGTTTACGAGGCGGCCTTAGGGTGGCGCCAGCATTCCCTGGGCCCTTCGAGATGCCGACGCCGATAAGCTCGATCGTTCCGATCAGCGCCGCCAGCCCTGTGGCTGACGCGGCGACGCCCGATCTCGTGCTTCAGGCCGGCAGCGTTGTCGACGCCAAAGTGGTCAGCGTGCTCGCCGACAATCTCGTGCGGATCGCAATCGCCAACCTTTCGATGGACGTGATGTCGGAAGTGGCGTTGTCGCCGGGGCAGAATCTCCAGCTCGCGGTGTCGCAGAACGACGGCACCATCCGGCTCGCCGTCGTCGTGGGCGGGGCAGACGGGGCGGCGTCCGATCAGATTACGCTGACGCCGGCTGCGGCCTCGCTGATGGATAGCCCGCCGCTTGCGCCGTCGACGAGCGCTGCGCGCAATACGCTGACGCCAGCGGAGCAGATTGCCGTCACTGCGGCGTCCGCCGAGGCCGTGACCAGGCAGGGCAGCCAAGCGCCGCTATTCGCCAATCTCGCCGCGGTCGTCGTCGGCAGCGATTTGCCGGCGGGGCTGAAGCAGGCCGTGCTGGACGTGCTGGCGCAGCAGACGCCGCTCAACGCCGGGCTCGACGGCGGCGATATCGAGACTGCCTTCCAAAAGTCTGGCCTCTTCCTCGAAGCCTCGCTGGCCGCCGGCCGCACGCCGGCGTCCGGCGCAACGCCCGATTTGAAAGCGGCGTTGCTCGTGCTGCGCCAGACGCTGGCCGCGCTCGGGACAACCTCGCCTCAGACGCAAGGCGCCGCCATTCCTGCCAGCGCCACGGGCACACCGCAGGTCAACGCCGCGCCGGCGCAGGCAGCAGGTGAGGCCGCGCAGGCCGCATTGTCGTCAGCGGCCCCCGATATTGCCCAAACGGCGCAACATCCGCGCGGCGCTAATCTCGCGGCCGCGGTCCTCGCCGACATGGCTGCCAAGGCGCCACAAATGGCGATGCCGCGAACCGTGACGGCCGGCCTTGCCGCCAGCCTCTTGCAGGAGATGACGCAGAACCTGCCGCGGATCATCGGCAACGTGCCCGGCTCCAACAAGGCCGTACCGGATGGCCACATCTTCGAGGTGGCCACCCATGCGACCGCGCCACCACCGTTCCGCGGCGCATTGCCGGTGCCCCAACCCATCGCCTCGCCATCGCTCGCGCCCGATACCCCGCTCGCTGCAACCGTGCACCGTCTGCTCGACGACACCGATGCCGCGATCGCGCGGCAGACATTGCTTCAGATCGCCTCGCTCCCTGATCGCGCCGATGCCTCCGGCCACCGCATCGACCCGGCCGTGCCGCAATGGAGTTTCGAAATTCCCTTCGCAACCCAACAGGGCACCGCGATGGCGCAGTTCGAGATCTCGCGCGACGGCGGCAACGAATCCGCCGATCCCGCCACGCGTGCCTGGCGCGCGCGCTTCTCACTTAATGTCGAGCCGGCAGGTCCCGTGCATGCGCTGATCACGCTGAGCGGCGACAAGACTTTTGTGCGGATGTGGGCGGAGCGGCCGGCGACGGCGCAGCAGCTCCGCGCCGGAATCGGTGAACTCAACCAGGCACTGACGAGAGCCGAGCTCAAGCCCGGTGATATCGTGGTGCGCGAGGGCACCCCGCCGCAACCGGCGCCGGCCCGCGCCGGACATTTCCTGGATCGGGCCACATGAGCGACGCCTCCAAGCTTGCGATTGCCCTGCACTACGAGAAGGGCACCAACGCCCCCGTCGTCGTCGCCAAGGGCAAGGGCACGATCGGTGAAAAGATCGTCGAGATCGCCAAGGCCCATGACATTCCGATCGAGGAGAACGAGGTCTTGGCCGGCGCGCTCTCCAAGCTCGAGCTCGGCGAGGAGATCCCTCCAGACCTCTACAAGGCCGTCGCCGAAGTGCTGGTGTTCGTGCTGCGGCTTTCGGGTCGCGGGCGGTAGAGCATGATCCGGACCCCGGAGGACCGCGTTAGCGCAAAGTGTGGAGCGGTCTTCCGAAAAAACATCGTGCTCAAGAAATAACCTGTCATCGTTTCACCAGATATCGGCGGCATTGTCGCGACCACTCTCATCATCATTGGATACCGCTCTTGCTGACCCGTCGTTCCACCCTCGGTCTGCTTGCCGCAGCCGCCACCGTGCCGTCACGCGCGCTCGCTCACGTCGCGCCGCCGCGCAACGAAATCCGCGACAGCTTGGCCAAACGCTTCACCGATCTCGGCACATCGGGCACCTTCGTCGGCTACAAGGTCGAGGACTATCTGATCGTCGCCAGCGACAAGGAGCGCTCGGGCGAGGGGAAGCTGCCGGCCTCGACCTTCAAGATTCCAAACTCGTTGATTGCGCTCGAGACCGGTGTGGTCACTGACCCCGACAAGGACGTGTTTCCCTGGGACGGCGTGAAGCGTCCGATCGAGGCCTGGAACAAGGATCACACGCTGCGGACTGCGATTGCAGTCAGTGCGGTGCCGGTCTATCAGGAGATCGCGCGCCGCATCGGCCAGCAGCGCATGCAAAAGTATGTTGACGAGTTCGACTACGGCAACCGCGACATCGGCGGCGGCATCGACCAGTTCTGGCTCACCGGGGCCTTGCGCATCGATGCCGTCGAGCAGATCGACTTCGTCGACCGGCTGCGCCGGCGCGCGCTGCCGATCAGCAAGCGCAGCCAGGATCTCGTCTGCGACATCCTGCCGGTGACCAAGGTGGGCGAAAGCGTCATTCGCGCCAAGTCCGGCCTGCTTGGTGCTGAGCGCGGCGAGCCGTCGCTCGGCTGGATGGTGGGCTGGGCCGAGAAAGGCGAAGCGCACACCGTGTTCGCGCTCAACATCGACTGCCGCGAGCCACGCCACATCGAAGCCCGCATGACGCTGACGCAAGCCTGCCTTGCCGATATTGGTGCGATCTAGCGCTACCGCGCTGGTGCCGCTCGACTAGCATCCTCCCGCCAAAGAAAACCGGGAGGATGGAAAATGAATGCAACGCCGCTCTGGCTGTCGTCGCTCACGCTTGCCGCAGCAAGCGGCTGGTTCGCTGCCACGATGTTTGCCGGCCCCGCCACCAGCAAGGAGCCACGGTTTCCGCAGCTCACCATGGATCAGCTCGACGCCAGGCAGAAGCCGCTCGGCGAGCAGATCATGAAGGTGTCGAGCGTCGGCATCGGCGGACCCTACAATTCGATGATCCGCAGCCCCGTGCTCGGCCAGCGCCTGTTCGACCTGTTCCACTATCTGCGCTGGGAGACCTCGGTCCCGGTCAAGCTCAACGAGTTCGCGATCCTGATCATCGGGCGTCAATGGCGGTCGCAGGTGGAATGGTACGCGCACGCGCCGCTGGCGGCGAAGGCAGGGCTGTCGGCCGACATCATCGCGGAGCTGAAGGCCAACAAGCGGCCGTCGAAGATGGCCGATGACGAGGCGGTGGTCTACGACTTCGTCACCGAGCTCACCACCACCAAGAAAGTCACCGACGAGACTTATGCGCGCGCGAAGAAGGTGTTCAACGACCAGCAGATTGTCGATCTCACTGCAGTTGCCGGCAATTACGTGATGGTCGCGATGCTGCTGGCAATGGCCGAGGAGACGGTGCCGCCTGGCAAGGAGGAGCCGTTCAAGCCAGGGGAGCCGTAAGGCTCGCCATTGCGAGGAGCTCGCGACAAACTGCAGTACCGTAGGGTGGGCAAAGGCACGCAGCGCCGTGCCCCACCTTCGTCTCATGACTGTGATTGGTGGGCACGCTCCGCTTTGCCCACCCTACGAGAGCTGGGGCGGAGCAAACAGTCTCACCCCAATTTGAACAGCACCTGCAAAAACTCCTCCACGGCCTTGCGCGCTTCGGCGGCTGTCTTCGGATTGCCGCCGACATGCGGGTTGAGCTCGACACAGGCGTCCTTGTAGGAGAAGGGCGCGTTGGTATCGCCGTTCATCAACACGCCGCCGTCACCTTCCTTGATATGGCAGTTGCGCACGGTTTGCGCGTTGGCGGACACAGTGACGGTGTTGAGGCCGAGCAGGCCGCTGTCGAACCCATGTGCACTGTCAGGATATTCGGTCAGCACCACGTCGCCCGACCGCCTTGAGCCGCTCGACGAAAGCCCTGCAGCTTTTCACGGGATTGTAGTCGTCGGGCGCGCCGTGGAAGATGCGGATCGGTCGCGCGACGACTTCGCTATCGCCAACATAGGTCGTCGAGCAATCCGGATAGAACGGGATATAGGCCGCGAACTGGATGCCTGACTTATTCCACAGCTTGTTGAAGCGCTCGAGGCTCGCATAGAGCGTCGCCTGTCCGCCGCGTGAAAAGCCCATCAGCACGATGCGGTCAGGATCGACGCGGGGATGCTTCGCCAAAATCTCCAGCGACCGGTAGATGTCCACGATCAAATTGAGTCGGCCCAGCAAGGCCTGGTTCGGCCCGACCACCGTCAGGCCGCGCCCTGTAAAGCCGTCGATCACGAAGGTGGAGATGCCCATAGCGTTGAACGCGTGCACCCAGGCTTCCGTAGTGGCGCCGACGCCGCTCGAGCCGTGCATCAGCACCACGACGGGGAGTTTTCCGGTCCCTTGCGCGACACGCAGTTCGCCCGCGACCGTCACCGGCTTGCCGGCCGCCGCATCACCACTGAGGAATTGCTGGTCGGAGAGGGTGAGCGAGGGGATCGGGTAGATCTCGGCGCGGGTGGCGACCTCTTTCGGAAGCGATTGTGCGTTGGCGCCAATGCCCGCGAACAGAGTCGATATAAAGAGCGCCACAGCAACGCGGAATGCCCTCGGCATCGGATCTCCTCTCAGGATTTTGATCGGGTGCAACAACAGGCTCGCGCGCTGGGACGATCATCGTGGACATTGCGCGATGCTTGCGCCAGACATGAGGACCGCCGCCGTACCAACTCGGCTCACGCAACATTGGCGCCTGATCGTGGGTTCGGAGCAAGCCTGAATCGGCTGGCCTGGTCAACCGGGCTGGACGGCAATTTGCGGGCGACGGCCAGGATCGGGCGCTCCCGCCGAGAGGGGCGAAGCCGAACCCGGCCTGTCCTGGCGATGCCCCTGGCCATGCTCGCCTCCCAGGCAAAACTTTGTAATTCCTTGCGCTTTCACGCTGCGGCAGGGCAGCCCTGCGGCGCCGAAAGGCGCTTTCCGGGCCGCAAAATGCCGTGTTAGAACCCGGCATCGCTTAAGGCTTAAGAACTGGCGGGAGCAAATGAAACACATCCTGGACGCCCTTGAAGATCGTCGTGCCGGTGCCAAGCTCGGCGGCGGGGAGAAGCGCATCGAGGCGCAGCACGCCCGCGGCAAGCTGACCGCGCGCGAGCGCATCGAGCTCCTGCTCGACAAGGGATCGTTCGAGGAATTCGACATGTTCGTCGAGCATCGCTCCACCGAGTTCGGCATGGAGAAGAACAAGATCCCGGGCGATGGCGTCGTCACCGGCTGGGGCACCGTCAATGGCCGCAAGACCTTCGTCTTCGCCAAGGATTTCACCGTGTTCGGCGGCTCGCTGTCCGAGACCCACGCGCTGAAGATCACGAAGCTGCAGGACATGGCGATGAAGGCGCGGGCGCCGATCATCGGCCTCTATGACGCCGGCGGCGCCCGTATCCAGGAGGGAGTCGCCGCGCTGGCCGGCTATTCCTACGTGTTTCGCCGCAACGTGCTCGCCTCGGGCGTGATCCCGCAGATCTCCGTCATCATGGGCCCGTGCGCCGGGGGCGACGTCTATTCACCCGCAATGACCGACTTCATCTTCATGGTGAAGAACACCAGCTACATGTTCGTCACCGGCCCCGACGTCGTGAAGACGGTAACGAACGAGGTCGTCACGGCCGAAGAGCTCGGCGGCGCCTCGGTGCACGCCACGCGCTCCTCGATCGCGGATGGCGCCTTCGAGAACGACGTCGAGACGCTGCTCCAGATGCGCCGTCTGATCGACTTCCTGCCATCCAACAACACCGACGGCGTGCCGGAATGGCCGAGCTTCGACGACATCGGCCGCATCGACATGTCGCTCGACACGCTGATCCCCGACAATCCGAACAAGCCCTACGATATGAAGGAATTGATCCTGAAGGTCGTGGACGAGGGCGACTTCTTCGAGATCGCGGAGGCCTTCGCCAAGAACATCGTCACAGGCTTTGGCCGCATCGCGGGCCGCACCGTTGGCTTCGTCGCAAACCAGCCGATGGTGCTGGCCGGCGTGCTCGACTCTGATGCGTCGCGGAAAGCGGCGCGCTTCGTCCGCTTCTGCGACGCCTTCAACATCCCGATCGTCACCTTCGTCGACGTGCCGGGCTTCCTGCCGGGCACCGCGCAGGAATATGGCGGCCTGATCAAGCACGGCGCCAAGCTGCTGTTCGCCTATTCGCAATGCACCGTGCCGCTGGTGACCATCATCACCCGCAAGGCCTATGGTGGTGCCTTCGACGTCATGGCCTCCAAGGAGATCGGCGCCGACATGAACTACGCCTGGCCGACCGCACAGATCGCGGTGATGGGCGCCAAGGGCGCGGTCGAGATCATCTTCCGCAGTGACATCGGCGACCCCGACAAGATCGCGGCGCGAACCAAGGAATACGAAGACCGGTTCTTATCGCCGTTCATCGCCGCCGAGCGCGGCTACATCGACGACGTCATCATGCCGCATTCGACAAGAAAGCGGATCGCCCGGGCGCTGGCGATGCTGAAGGACAAGAAGACGGAAATGCCGGCGAAGAAGCACGACAATTTGCCGTTGTGAGCGCACACAGCCCGGATGCGCGCAGCGACATCCGGATCTTTGCCTAAGCCCCGCATCTCGCTTCGCTGATGCGGGTTACCAATATCTTCTGAATTCGCATGACCGAAGACGATCCGATCGATGAGATCTCCGATATCGAGGCGCGGATCGAAGCGCTCGCCGAGATTGCCGAGCGGTGCCGGAAATACATTCTGGCGTCCAAGATCGCCATCGGCGGCGGGACCGCGCTGCTGCTCGTCACGATCCTCGGTCTATTGGGATTAGGCCAGACCGCCGCGCTCGGATCGATCGCTCTGGTGTTGGGTGGGATCGTCTCGCTCGGCTCGAACGTCAGCACGTTGCGGCAGACGGACGAGGCCATCAGTGCTGCGGAGGCGCGTCGTTCGGCGCTGATCGGAAGCATCGATCTTCGCGTCGTTGCCGATACGCCGCTGAAGCTGGTGTGACGCGACGCGTCGCACGCCCTACGCCGCAGTCCTGAGCGTCAGCACCTGCAACTCCGCGCGGCATTCGGCTGCGAAGGCCTGAAGGCGTTCCGCGGTTTGCTGGTCGAGGATCGCCTTTGCCAAGCGCTCGGCGCGGGCAATCTGTTCTTTGAGATACGCGATACGGGCCATGGGTCACCTTTCGCCTCGAATAATTTGAGGCAAATTGCTTCGTTCCGATGGCTATGAGCGTACGCTTACCACCGGGTTAATGATGTGCGGCAGGTCACGCTCGGCGGGCCGCATCCCCCGCGGCGAAATGCGCCATTTGGTCCGCGCGGGCTTTGAGGAAGGCCGGGCGGGCCGTGGCCCGGGCGAGGTAAGCGCGACAGGCCGGGTGGTTCGCAAGTCCCTCGAAACGGTCGACGGGGCGCAGCACGTCCGACATCAGGATGTCGGCGACGGAGAAGGACCCCGCCAACCATTCGCGGCGGGCCAGCACCGGTTCGAGATGCTTGAGACGAACCGTAAGGAACCCGTCTAGGAATTTCCATCCCGGCGTGCCGTCCGCATTGCCCATGAAGTTCAGCATCGCCCAGGGCAGGCTCGCCATCTCCACCGAATTGAGCGCGGCGAACACCCATTTCGTCGCCTGGCTGCGGCGGCGCGGATCCGATGGCATCAGCTTGTCGCTGCGCTCGCCGAGATGCAGCAGGATCGCGCCGCTCTCGAAGATCGAGAGGTCGCCATCGGTCAGCCACGGCACCTGGCCGAAGGGCTGGTGCGCGAGATGTGCGGCGCCGCGGTCCTCGAACGGCACGCTCGCGACGCGATAGGGCAAAGCGGCTTCTTCGAGCGCCCAGCGCACACGGAGGTCGCGCACGAAACCCCTGGGCATCTCGGGAACCCAGTCGAAGGTGGTCAGCGTGAGGTCGGCCATGTCGTCTCTCCGTATCTTGGCTCAGACCAAGGACGAGCAAAGGGCACGCATTCCGACACCGGTGACAACTGTTTTTGTCGCCGGCGAGTGAAGCGGCTAGTCTTCGCTCAAACAATGGGAGGAAACCCGATGCCATCAGCGTTCTTCGTCGTCCGCGCCACCCTCACCGACGCGAGCAAGCGCGCCGCCTTCGACAGATGGTACGAGACGGAACATCTGCCCGATGCGGTGAGGGCGTTCGGCGTAGCCAAGGCCTGGCGGTTCTGGAGCCTGGACGATCCCTCGCTGCATCAGGCCATGTATCAGTTCGATGACGAGGCGAAGCTCGCGGCGATGCTGAAAGGTGATGCGCTGAAGCGCCTGACGGCCGACTTCAACCGCGACTGGCCCGAAGTGAGGCGCACGCGCGAGACGCTGGTGCTGGCGCAGGAGTTCGCGACGTAGGCGACAGGCGATACCGTCCGCTTCTCATCGAAACTGAACGCATGATTCAGCTTCGGTTCATGTCGTCACCGCGAGACTTACTCGGCATCACGGGCACGATGATCCAAGAGGAAGAAGTCATGGAGCGCCGAAATTTTTTGAAACTTGCACTGGGGGTGACGGCGGGAGCCGCCGCCTTCGCTGCGACCGTGCAGGCCGCGCCGCTGTCACCGCAGCCACTCGCTGATCCCACCCGCATGCCGCAAGGTCACTCAGACGCTCATCCCGCAGTCACTACCAGCGAAGAAGCCGGGCAGGCGAAACCTGAGCAGGTGCACTGGCGTGGGCGCGGCCGGCATTGGGGCTGGCGCCACCGCCATTGGGGCTGGCGTCGCCGGCGCTGGCACCGCCGCCGTTACTGGTAAGCCCGCGGCAACCGCGAATTGGACCGGGGATCGCCGCTGGCGGTCCCCGTCTCGCGCTCAAGGGACACCGTCGACTAGCGCCAAAACGAAATTGGCCGCGCAGGCGGTCCCGCGCGGCCATTTTGCAATGCGAAAGGATCAGAACGGACGGCAGCGGCCGGCGTACCAGCGGAAGCCATAGGGGCACGCGCGTGCGCGGGGCACCACGACGACCGGCGCCGGGGCGACCACTACGGGCGCGGGGCGCACAACGACTGCCCCGCGCATCGGACGGCAGCCGCCATAGGGGCCACGATACCAGCCGGGGCCGCAGCCGCCGGCGGCGCTGGCCGCTTCGCTGAAACCGACGACCGCGCTGGCGAGCATGACGGCGGCGAACAGGTATTTCATTTGATCTTCCTTCTGGTCCTTCGGGAGAGGCTTAGGGGATGGCGCTTGCGGCGAACAATGAATCAACAGACACGATTCGACACGTTAAATCGGGGACGTGCCGACACATCGCGATCCAAGCCTGCCAATCATGACCTGAATGCGGCATGAACATTGCTCCGCATGCCGCTTCACGCGATGGCGACGGCACTAGCGGCCAAGAAACTCCAGCACCAGCTCCCGATACTTCTCCAGCGCCTCCAGGAAGACGAGATGGCCGGTGTCCGGGATCACCTCGGCCCGCGCATTCGGCATCTTTGCGGCGAACGCTTTCGCGAGTTCGGCATTCTGCCCCATCTTGGCGCGCAGCGCCTCCGGCGCGCTCACTCGTCCCGGCGCGTTGTGATCGTCGGCGCCCATCACAAACAGCGTGGGCAGTGTGATGAGCGGGATCTCGTGTGCCACCGGCTCGCGATAGATCATCTGGCCGGAGCTGACGAAGGCGCGCAGCCAGCGCGGATAATCGGGGCTGCCCTTGATGTTGAAACGGGCATCGATGAACGGGGTGATCGCCTCCGGCGGCAGCTTGATCGAATAGTTGGTCTGGAGCTGCTTGCGATAGCCGTCCGCCGTGAGCTTGTCCTCGGTCTGGATCATCTTCTCGGTCGGCGTCGGCGGCACGTAGAGGCGGTAGTCCTCCAGTCCGATCGGCGCGGTCAGCACCAGATGGGCGATGCGGTCGGGATAGGCGCGGGCGAGGCGCACACCGAGCATGCCGCCGAGCGAATGAGCGACGATCTCGGCCCTGTCGATCTTGAGATGATCGAGCAGCGCAATCGTGTTGCGCGCCAGCGTGTCGAAATGGAGTTCACCCTGCGGCTTGGAGGATTTGCCGAAGCCGACCTGGTCCGGCACGACCACGCGATAACCCGCCTCGCTCAGCATCTTGATCACGGGGGCCCAGTAGCTTGACGGGAAATTACGCCCGTGCAGCAGCACCACGGTGCGGCCGTTCGGCTCCGCGGCAGACACGTCCATATAGGCCATGCTGAGCTGCTCGCCGTCATTGACGAGCGGCAAGAGGTGCACGGGATAGGGATAGGCAAAGCCTTCGAGCGCGGCGCCATAGGGCTCGCGCGGCGCGGTGTCGGCGGCGCGGGCGGATGTGAGCGGGAATGCGAGGAGGGCGGCGCAGAGAGCGCGGCCCGGAGGAAGCGGTTCATTGGGGGTCTCGTGTTTGGAGCCGTCATTCCGGGGCGCGTCGACGACGCGACCCCGGAATCTCGAGGTTCCGAGTTCGCTGCACCGCATCGCCCCGGGACGACAGTGCGCATAAAGTGATGGATGGCCGGGTCAAGCCCGGCCATGACAACAATGGGAGTTCACACGGCATTGTGTGCCGTCACGCAGCTTCGTGATCAGTCCTTGCCATTCCCGAACAGCGCAGCGAACTGTTTCTCGCCGGTGCGGGTGAAATTCACAACGCGGCTTCCGGGCGTGGCGTCGCGTGCGGCCCATTTGAGTTCGGCGAAGCGCTGCATCATGGCCGCCCCCAGTGTGCCGGCGAGATGATGCCGCCGCTCGCTCCAGTCGAGACAGGCCTTGCACACCGGGCGGCGCGGATGGGTCAGCATGTCGGGCGAGATCTGCAAATGCTTGGCGAGGAAGCGCTCGCCCTCCGCCGTCAGCTCGATCTCCTGCTTCTTCTGCCTGACCAGCTGCCGCGCGCGCATGGTGTCGAGCATCTGCACGCCGAGATCGCCGGCGAGATGGTCGTAGCAGATCCGCGCGCGCCGCAACGCCGGATCCTTCGGCCCGGTGCGCACGCGCATGTGGCCGGTCCGCGCGGCAAGCCCCGCCAGGCCCTCGAGCACGCCGGCGACGTCGTCATCGGTGAGGCGGTAGTAGCGATGCCGGCCCTGCTTCTCCGGCTCGACGAGGCCGCCGGCCTCGAGCTTCGACAGGTGCGAGCTCGCAGTCTGCGGCGTGATGCCGGCCTCCTGTGCCAATTCGCTCGCGGTCAGCGCACGGCCGTTCATCAGCGCGGTGAGCATGTTGGCGCGCGCGGGATCGCCGACCAGGGAGGCGACCATGGCGATGTCAGGACCTGATTTCATGCTTCGATGGTAGCCGAAGCATCAACGTCCGGCAAGGAGGTAGGTTTTCACCAAATCGTCATTGCGAACGACGGCGAAGCGATCCTCACTACTTAACCCTCATCCTGAGGAGCGCGCCTTTGCGCGCGTCTCGAAGGAGGAAGGCCCGGATGGTGGCCTCGCCCTTCGAGACGCCGCGCACGCGGCTCCTCAGGGTGAGGGGCTGACTTTGGTGATCGCTGCGCTCGCAACGACGACGGAAACACAGGAGCCCATCATGTCCATCACCGTCTTCATCCGCTACCAGCTTGATCCATTCAAGCGCGCCCAATTCGAGGAATATTCGAAACGCTGGCTCACCATCATCCCGAAATGCGGCGGCGACCTGATCGGCTACTTCATGCCGCATGAGGGCACCAACAACATCGCCTTCGCGCTGATCACCTTCGAGAGTCTGGCCGCCTATGAAGCCTATCGGGCGCGGCTGCGGCAGGACGCCGAAGGCATGGCGAACTTCCATTTCGCCGAGGAGAACAAGTTCATCCTCGCGGAAGAGCGCACCTTCCTGCGCAAGGTGGTATTGTAGGCCAGGACATCGTTAGCAGGAGACGCCCATGATCGCCGTGATCTTCGAAGTCTGGCCGAAGCCGGAACACCGCCAGGACTATTTCGACCTCGCGGCCGATCTGAAGCCCATCCTGCAAACCATCGACGGCTTCATCTCGGTCGAGCGCTTCGAGAGCCTGACCGAGAAGGGCAAGATCCTGTCGGTATCGTTCTGGCGGGATGAGGCGGCCGTGCAAGCCTGGCGCAACACGATGGAGCATCGCCGTACCCAGGCCACAGGCAGGGCGAAGATCTTCGCCGATTATCATTTGCGCATCGCCAGCGTCATCCGTGACTACGGCATGAATGATCGCGAGCAGGCGCCGAAGGACAGCCGCGCCGTGCACGATGCACACTAGCGCTGCCCGGGCGCGCACTTGCGCTGCCGGGCGCGCACTAGTGCTGCCGGGCGCGCACTAGCGCTGCCCTGAATGCGCGCCTATGTCTTCGCGGCCAATAAGGGAGAGAAACATGCACGTGACAACCGCTGACAAGCGCGCGACGTTCAGGAAGATGCACGAGAGCGGCTGCTTCATCCTGCCCAATCCGGTTGACGTCGGCAGCGCCAAGGCGTTGCAGCATCTCGGTTTCAAGGCGATTGCGTCATCGAGCGCGGGCTTTGCCTGGACCATCGGCAAGGCCGATAATCACGTCAGCGTCGAGGAGGTCTGTCAGCATCTGGCAGCATTGAGCTCCGCCGTCGACATTCCCGTGAATGCGGATTTCGAGGGCGGCTTTGCCGTCGAGCCGGACAAGGTCGCTGACAATGTCGAGCGCTGTGTCCGCACCGGCGTTGCCGGCCTGTCGATCGAGGATTCCACCGGTGACAAGGCCAAGCCGCTCTACGACCGCGCGCTCGCGGTCGAGCGGATCAAGGCCTCGCGCAAGGCGATCGGCGACAGCGGCACGCTGCTGGTCGGCCGCTGCGAGGCTTATCTTTGGGGCGCGACCGATCTCAAGCTCGTCATCGACCGGCTCACCGCCTACGCGGACGCCGGCGCTGATTGCCTTTATGCGCCGGGCCTGAAGAGCCGCGAGGACATTGCGGCGGTGGTGAAGGCGGTGCATCCAAAACCGTTCAATCTCCTGGTCGGCGGCTCCGGCCTGTCGTTGCAGCAGGCGGCCGATCTCGGCGTGCGTCGCATCAGCGTCGGCGGATCGCTCGCCCGCGCCGCCTGGGGCGGTTTCATGCGCGCGGCCAAGGAAATGGCGGAGCAGGGGACCTTCACCGAGCTCGGCAATGGCTATTCCGGCGGCGAGCTCAACAAGATGTTCAGCTGACCCAAAGGAAAAGCGGCGGGACCTTTTTGGGTCCCGCCGCTCTCGTAGCCTCTCGGTGTCCTGCCCCGCCTAGTGCGCAATTGCGCACGGGCCGGGCATCCAGTACGCCGCGGCTTTTGATTTGGCCACGACGGTCTCGGAGTGCTGGGTCCCGCCAGGTCAGCGGGCGAGCTATCGTGTTACTTTTACTTCGCGCCGTCAGACGGCGTCTGCGTATCGGGCGCCGGCTTGCTCGGTGCTGCACCCGTGGTCACGCCCGGCCCGGTGTTGTTGCGCGGCGTCACGTCGCGCATGCCGGGAGGCGCGGTCGGATTGGTCGGCTGCGTCTGCGCGGTCTGCGACGTCGGCGCGTTGCTGGCCTGGTTGGTCGTGCTGGTATTGTTCAGGCCGTAGAACACGGCACCCAGCACCAGCGCAATCGCAACGGCGAACAGCGCAACCTTGCCGCTGGAGGCGGGGCCTTCGCCAAGCTCGGGATCGGCCTGAAGGTCGGCATCCCGGCGCGCCGCGCGAAGATACTCATCGTCGGCGAGGTTCGGGCGGTACGGATCGTTGGGAAAACGGTCGTCAGCCATCGATTGGTCTCCTCGGGTTATTGCCGCGGGACAACCCGTGGATGCGAGATTCCGTTCCCGGCGCTTTATGCTTTCGTCGCATGTTGCTCCCGCCGCGGGAATCAGGACCTTGTCTACGGGAACCGTGGACCAGGTTCCACAGAGGGAGAACAAATCCATGTGGAGCCTGCCGCCGACGGACGGCGTCCTGCATCTTCTGGCGTTGGTCGCCTTGACGGCGGAGGGCATGACGGCCGCGCTGGCCGCCGGTCGACGGAGCATGGACTATGTCGGCGTTTGTCTTCTCGCCTGCGTGACCGCGCTTGGCGGTGGCACACTGCGCGACCTGTTTCTCGGTCACTATCCGCTGGTGTGGGTCGCCAACCCGATCTACCTCGCGCTGCCGGGCGGGGCAGCGCTGCTGACGATCCTGATCGCGCGGCTGGTGCATCGGCTGCACCTCGCTTTCATCGTTCTCGATGCCATCGGCCTCGTCGTCTTCACCATGATCGGCTGCAATGTCGGCTGGCAGATGGATGCCTCGCTGCCGATCGTGATCGTCTCGGGCATGGTGACAGGCTGCGCCGGCGGCGTGCTGCGCGACGTGCTCTGCAACGACGTGCCGCTCCTGTTCCGATCCGAACTCTACGCCAGCGTCTCGGTCGTGACCGGGCTGTTCTACGCCACCGCCTTCGCTCTCAATCTCAATGCCGAGCTCTGGACGATCCTGACCTTCGTGCTCGGCCTCAGCTTCCGTCTGCTCGCGGTCCGCTACAGATGGGAGATGCCGAAATTCGTGTTCACCGGGGATGAAAAGAAATAGCGCGCTTTCTTCGCCTCGCTCCGCTTGCGAGAGGCCGACGCGCGAAGCGCGGCCCGATGACAGGCTCCGCGAAGCAAATCCAGAATCCCTCCGCGAAAGACTTTGGATTGCTCGCCAATGACCGAGAGAAGGCGACGGCGCGGATTTACGGCTCTTCCTTCCTCGCCTTTGCCACCTGCGCCGGCGTCACCATTGGGCCCGCATTGCCCCAGGAATTGCGGATGTAGTTCGTCACTGCCGCGATCTCGTCGTCGGACAATTGCTTGGCATAGGCCGGCATCTCGGCGGTGTTGGGCGCGCGCGCCGTCGTCACGGTGTGGGCGCCATCGAGGATGATGCGCAAGGTGGAGGACGGATTGACCGATTGCAGCAGGGCGTTGCCGGGCAGCGGCGGATAGATCCGTGGGCTGCCTGTGCCGTCGGCCTCGTGGCAGGCGACACAGAGCTTTGCGTAGACCGCCTGGCCGGCCTTCATCTCGGCAACGTCAGCCGGCGTCACGATGGTCTCGCGCCGCGCCGGCGGCAGGCTCTTCAGGTAGACCGCGATCGCACGCACGTCGGCATCGCTCATCTTCGAGGTCGAGTTGACGATCACCTCCGCCATCGGCCCGCCGGCATGGCTTTTGGCGTTGCGGCCGCTTTGCAGATATTCGGTGATATCGTCGGCGCTCCACGACTTCAGCCCGGTGCGCGCGGCGCCGTCGAGCCTTGGGGCATACCAACCGCCGACCTCGTTGCCGGACAGCGCCTGCGCTTGCTTGTCCGCGCCAAAATAGTTCTTCGGCGTGTGGCAGGCGCCGCAATGGCCGAGACCGGTGACGAGATAGCCGCCTCTGTTCCACGCGGCGCTCTGGCTCTGGTCCGGCTCGAACAGGCCGGGCTTAAAGTACATATAGTTCCACACCCGCATCAGCCCGCGATAACCGAACGGCCAGCGCAGCTCCGGCGGCTTGTTGCGGTTGGCGACGGGCGCCAGCGTTCCCAGATAGGCCCGGATCGCCAGCGTGTCGTCCTTCGTCATCCGCGTGAAATAGGGATAGGGAAACGCCGGGTAGTAGTTCGAACCGTCAGGCGCGAGGCCATAGCGCAAGGCGCGCGTGAAGTCGGCATCGGTCCAGGCGCCGATCCCGACGTCGCGGTCTGGCGTCAGGTTTGGCGCGTAGATCGCACCGAAGGGCGTATCGATGCGCTTTCCGCCGGCGAACGGCTTTGCCGGATCGGCGGTGTGGCAGCCCGCGCAGTTGCCGGCTTCGACCAGCGTCTTGCCGTAGGCGATCAGCTCCGGCGAGGGCTCGGCGGCGCGGGCTGCGCCTTCAACTGCACTGCACAACGCCAAACCCACGAGAGCCGAGCCAGCCAGAATCGTCCGCATCGAAAGCCTCTCCTGCGACCAATCGACGTCGTCCCGCAGTATAGGGGCCTCACGTCATTTCGCGACGGCGGGGGTATGGTGACACAAATTGAAAACGCCCAGCGTGTTTCAGGCCACGAAATTGCTATTTTTACCCGGCGCTCCCTTTGCTCCAGATTTGTGATGCGGAGCGTGAAATTTCCGACATAGAGTGGCGGAGATGGTCGGCGCGCCCTAGCTAAAAATGACGGGCAGGCAACGGCTTAAGTGGCCAAAGGCCAAGAAGGGCGGAAGAGGACAGCATGGGCATCAACCAGGGTCCGATCAGTCTCGATCAGAAATACACCCAGCAAACCGGACACGTTTTCACCACGGGCATCCAGGCGCTGGTGCGCCTGCCCATGGCCCAGATCCGGCGCGACCGCGCCAACGGCCTCAACACCGCGGGCTTCATCTCCGGCTATCGCGGCTCGCCGCTCGGCGGCTATGACCAGCAGCTCTTCGCCGCGCGGAAGCATCTCGAACAGTACAACATCAAGTTCCAGCCCGGCGTGAACGAGGATCTCGCGGCGACCGCCGTGTGGGGCTCGCAGCAGCTCAACCTCTCGCCCGGCGCCCAATATGATGGCGTGGTCGGCATCTGGTACGGCAAGGGCCCCGGCGTCGACCGTTGCGGTGACGTCTTCCGCCACGGCAATGCCGCCGGCTCGGCCAAGAACGGCGGCGTGCTCTGCCTTGCCGGCGACGACCATGGCGCAAAATCCTCCACCGTCCCGCATCAGTCCGACCATGCCTTCATCTCGGCGCTGATGCCGTATCTCTATCCCTCGAGCATCCACGAGATGATCGAGATGGGCCTGCTCGGCATCGCGATGTCGCGCTACTCCGGCTGCTGGGTCGGCATGAAGGTGATCACGGAGACGGTGGAGACCACGGCCGAGATCGACCTCACCGACGAGATGAAGCCCTTTATCATCCCCTCCGATTTCGAGCTGCCGCCCGGCGGCCTCAATCTGCGCTGGCCCGACGACCGCTTCGAGCAGGACCGTCGCTTACAGGACTACAAGGGCTTTGCGGCGATCGCCTTTGCGCGCGCCAACAAGGTCAACCGCGTCACCATGGATTCGCCAAACGCCCGCTTCGGCATCATGGCATCCGGCAAGAGCTATGAGGACGTCCGCCAAGCGCTGCGCGAGCTCGGGATCACCGAGGAGGTCGCCGCCAAGATCGGCCTTCGCCTTTACAAGATCGGCATGCCATGGCCGCTGGAGCCGGAGGGCGTACGGCAGTTCGCTGTGGGGCTCGAAGAAATCTTCATCGTCGAGGAACGGCGCGAGATCGTCGAGAACCAGGTCAAGCAGGAGCTGTTCAACTGGCGTGACGACGTCCGCCCACGCATCGTCGGCAAGATGGACGAGCACGACAAGCGCTTTTTGACCTTCGCCGCCGAGCTCAGCGTCGCCTCGCTTGCGACCTCGCTGACCGAGCGGCTGCTTCGACTTAATCTCAACCCTGAAATTGCGGAGATGCTCCGCGTCAAGGCCGACTGGTTCAACGGCCGCCAGGCCACGCAGATGCAGGCGGTCGCGCCCATCTCCCGTACCCCGTATTTCTGCTCAGGCTGCCCCCACAATACATCCACGAAAGTCCCCGAAGGCAGCCGCGCCATGGCCGGCATCGGCTGTCACTTCATGGCGCTGTGGATGGACCGCTCGACCGAAACGTTTACGCATATGGGCGGGGAGGGCGTGCCCTGGGTCGGCATCGCGCCTTTCACCAAGGAGAATCACATCTTCGCGAATCTCGGTGACGGCACCTATTTCCATTCGGGCATTCTCGCCATCCGCCAGGCGATCGCCTCCAAGGCGAACATTACCTACAAGATCCTCTACAACGACGCCGTTGCCATGACCGGCGGTCAGCGCCATGACGGCGATCTCTCGCCGCAGCAGATCACCCAGCAGCTTTACGCCGAAGGCATCCGCGAGCTCTATCTGGTCTCGGAAAACCCCGATGCTTACCCGGCCGACACCATCGCGCCCGGCGTGAAGAAGTATCACCGCGACGAGCTCGACAATGTCATGAAGATGTGCCGCGAATACAAGGGCACGTCTGCCATCGTATTCGTGCAGACCTGCGCGGCCGAGAAGCGTCGCCGCCGCAAGCGCGGCTTGATGGAAGACCCGCCGCGCCGCGTCATGATCAACCCGGCGGTCTGCGAAGGCTGCGGCGACTGCTCGGTGCAGTCGAACTGCATCTCGGTCGAGCCGCTCGAGACCGAGTTCGGCCGCAAGCGGGCTATCAACCAGTCCTCCTGCAACAAGGACTATTCCTGCCTGAAGGGCTTCTGTCCGTCCTTCGTCACGATCGACGGCGGTGCGCCGCGCCATCGCGCGCCGGCGGAGCTCAGCGAGATCGGCGAGCTTCCGGAGCCGGCCTCACGCCCGATCCTCGACAAGCCGTACAACATCGCGGTCGGCGGTGTCGGCGGCACCGGTGTGCTCACCATAGGCGCGCTGCTCGGCATGGCCGCCCATATCGAGGGCAAGGCCTCGATGATCCTCGACATGTCGGGTCTCGCGCAGAAGGGCGGGGCGGTGCTCAGCCACGTCCGCCTGTCCGATCATCCGGCCGAGGTGACCTGCTCGCGCATCGTCACTGGAACGGCCGATCTTGTGCTCGCAGCCGACGAGGTGGTCGCGGTTGCCAAGGACACGATCTCGCTCTGCGACTCCAGCCGCACCCGCGGCATTATCAACAGCCACGTCATCCCGACCGCCGACTTCGTCCTCAACCGCGACTTCAATTTCCAGACCCGCAAGCTCAACGCGGTGCTGGAAACGGCGCTGCACAAGGACTCCGTGTTCTTCGATTTCACCAAGCCGGCCGAGCAGCTGCTCGGCGATGCTATCGCCACCAACATGATGATGATGGGCTATGCCTATCAAAAAGGGCTGTTCCCGCTGTCGGCGGCGTCGATCGAGCAAGCTATCGAGGTCAACGGCGTCTCGATCAAGATGAACAAGGAGGCCTTCCGCCTCGGCCGCCTCGCGGTCGCCGATCCCAAGCGCCTCGCCGACATGCTGAAGGGGACGGACGAGGTCGTTGCACCCAAGACGCTGGAGGCGATGACGTTGGACGAGGTCATCGAGCATCGCGCCAAGCACCTCACCGCCTATCAGAATGCTCGCCTGGCAAACCGTTATCGCAAGCTGGTCGACCAGGTCCGCGAGGTTGCGGTGAACGGTGGCTATGGCGAAGCGCTGCCGCGCGCGGTCGCGGTGAACTACGCCAAGCTGTTGGCCTACAAGGACGAATACGAAGTCGCGCGCCTCTACACCGACGGCGCCTTCGAGCAGCAGCTCCGCGACCAGTTCGAGGGCGAGTTCAAGTTCAACTTCAACCTGGCGCCGCCGATCCTCAGCCGCGTCGTTGATGCGCTCGGCCGTCCGAAGAAGCGCGCCTTCGGCCCGTGGATGCTGAACGTTTTCCGCGTGCTGGCCAAATTCAAATTCCTGCGCGGCACGCCGTTCGACATTTTCGGCCGCAGCGCCGACCGCAAGCTCGAGCGCGACCTGATCGCCGGCTACGAGAAGGACGTTTCAACCGTGCTCGGCCTGCTGTCGCCGGTCACGCACGACACCGCCGTGGAGCTGCTGTCGCTGCCCGACCGCATTCGCGGCTACGGCCCGGTGAAGGAGAAGGCCGTAAACGACGCCAAGGCCCGCTACGCCCAGCTCGCCGCTGACCTCGCCAACCCGCCGCCCGCGCCAAGGCAGATCGCGGCGGAGTAGGTCTCCTAGCTCTGCGATTTTCCTCTTTGAAATCAACCCCGTTCTACTGTGCATGGGGTTGTTTTCGTTAAAAAAGAAAATCGCTTGCGCGGTCGGGCAAAGCAGCTTTAGGATTCTGCTGTCGCCTGCATCATTGGCGAGGAGCTCTTGCGACGACGCAATCCAGCACAAGAGGCGGACCCCATTTGGGCCCACCCGCTACCCTCTCGCAGGGCGGAATATTTCCGCGCTTGCCAAGCAGGCCACCGCGGTTCAGAAAAACGGAGCAAGAAAAAACGCGAGCGGAGACCTGAAGTTTGACCATCAAGGGCAAGGCCTACATTGCCGGGATTTTTGAACACCCGACCCGGCATGCGCCGGACAAATCCACCGCCCAGCTCCACGCCGAGGTCGCCAAGGGCGCGATCGAGGATGCCGGGCTCTCCAAAGACGATGTCGACGGCTATTTCTGCGCGGGCGATGCGCCCGGCGGCGCTTGGCCGATGGTCGATTATCTCGGCCTGAACACCAAAAAACTCCGCCATATCGATTCGACCGAGACCGGCGGCTGTTCCTACATCATCCATCTCGGCCACGCCGCCGAAGCGATCGCGGCAGGCAAGTGCTCGATCGCGCTGATCACGCTGGCCGGCAAGCCACGCACCGGCGTGATGCCGCCGCGCGCGGCCGGCGCAGAGGTTGATTTCGAATCCGCTTACGGCGCGACCACGCACAATGCCTATGGCATGTGTGCCATGCGCCACATGCACGACTATGGCACCACGAGCGAGCAGCTCGCCTGGATCAAGGTCGCGGCCTCGCATCATGCGCAATACAATCCGCATGCGATGCTCAAGGACGTCGTCACCGTCGAGGACGTCCTGAACTCGCCGATGATCTCCGATCCCCTCCATCGCATGGATTGCTGCGTCGTCTCCGACGGCGGTGGCGCGCTGATTGTGACGACGCCAGAGATTGCCAAGAGCCTGAAGAAGCCTCAGGTGCGCCTGATCGGCCATGGCGAGGCCATGAAGGGCCCGCGCGGCGGCAAGGATCTCGACCTCACTTATTCCGCGGGTATCTGGTCCGGCCCGCGCGCCTTCGAGGAAGCCGGCATCACGCCGAAGGACATCAAATACGCCTCGATCTACGACAGCTTCACCATCACCGTCTTGATGCAGCTCGAAGATCTCGGATTCTGCAAGAAGGGCGAGGGCGGCAAGTTCGTCGCCGATGGCAATCTGATCTCGGGCGTCGGCAAGCTGCCGTTCAACACCGACGGCGGCGGCTTGTGCAGCAATCATCCCGTCAACCGCGGCGGCATGACCAAGATCATCGAGGCCGTCAGGCAGCTGCGCGGCGAGGCGCATCCGAAGGTGCAGGTCAAGAATTGCGATCTCGCCATCGCCCATGGCACGGGCGGCCTTTTGGGTGTTCGCCACGCCGCCTCGACCGCCATTCTGGAGCGCGTGTGATGAGCGAAGCAAAAAAATACCCGGCCCCGGTGACCAATCCCGAGACCGCAGCGTTCTGGGACGCCGCTGGCCGCGGCAAGTTCATGATCAAGCGCTGTACCGCCTGCGGCGAAGCGCATTACTTCCCGCGCGCGATCTGCCCGTTCTGCTATTCGGACAAGACGGTGTGGGAGGAGGCTTCGGGCGAGGGCACGATCTACACTTACAGCCTGATGCGGAAGTCGCCGAGCGGTCCTTACGCGATCGGCTACGTCACGCTGAAGGAGGGGCCGTCGGTGCAGACCAACTTCGTCGACTGCGATCTCGATAAGCTGAAGATCGGTCAAAAGGTGAAGGTGGTGTTCAAGCCGACCGACGGCGCACCGCTGCCGTTCTTCACGCCGGCCTGATTGCTTTCTTCCTTCTCCCCTTGCGGGAGAAGGTGGCATAGGCCGCCTCCGGCGGCCGCCCTTAAAGACGCCGAAGCGAAGCTTCGGCTTTGGCGCCGGATGAGGGGTATCGCTCCGCGAAGAGATTGCTCGATGCGGAAGCAACCCCTCACCCAAACGAGTTTGCCGCACCGTCCTCGCTGCCCTCTCCCACAAGGGGAGAGGGCACTTCAACTGGCGGTGCCGAAGACATTCGGGAGGAAGACAAACAACATGTCCGCCAGATACGAAGAACTCAAATGCCTGAAAAACATCGGCCAGAGATACGCCTACACCGACCGCGACGTAATGCTCTACGCCTATGGCATCGGCCTAGGCGCCGATCCCATGGACGAGAAGGAGCTTGCCTTCGTCAACGAGGGCACGCTGACGCCGCGGCCGCTCAAGGTAGTGCCGACGTTTGCGTCCGTCGCAGCGTGGGGTTCGGGTCCCGGCGAGATGAACCTCAACCGCGTGATGGTGGTCGACGGCGAGCGCGACATCACCTTCCACCAGCCGCTGCCGGTCGCCGCGAACATCACCGCCGATTCCTCCGTGCTCGAGGTCTACGACAAGGGCAAGGACAAGGGCGTCGTGATCAGCCACCAGACGGTGCTAAAGAACGAGAAGGGCGAGAAACTGGCAACGCTGGTCGCTTCGCGCTTCGCCCGTGGCGACGGGGGCTTCGGCGGGCCGAACCTGACGCAGCCGGATCCGCACAAGATTCCATCGCGCGCACCCGACAAGACCATCGACATCACCACGCGCCCAGACCAGGCGCTGGTCTATCGCCTCTGCGGTGACCGTAACCCGCTGCACTCGGATCCCGAGTTCGCCAGGAAGGCCGGCTTCCCGCGCCCGATCCTGCACGGCATGTGCACCTACGGCATCACCTGTCGCGGTGTGCTCCAGACCTATGCCGATTACGACGCCTCGGCCTTCCGCCAGCACGTTGCCCGGTTCTCTTCGCCCGTCTATCCCGGCGAGACCGTAACCATGGACCTCTGGAAGGACGGCAACGTGATCTCGTTTGAAGCCAAGGTGAAGTCGCGCGGGGTCACCGTGATCAAGAACGGCAAGACGGTGCTGGGTTAGGTCGGTCTCGTGCCCCGGGCGCAGCGCAGCACTCAGTGATGCGCTGCTGAGCCGGGGCAGGGAATGCTCGACGAAGAACTGGGTCCCGGCTCTGCGATGCAGCGTTCACGCTGCATCTTGTCCGGAACACGAAAACAAAACAGAGAGACGCCACCATGGGACTACTCGACGGCAAGGTTGCGCTGATCACTGGTGCGGGCGGGGGGCTCGGTGAGGCCTATGCAAAGCTGTTCGCGCGGGAAGGGGCCTCGGTCGTCGTCAACGACCTTGGCGGGCCCCGCGACGGCTCCGGCGCCGACACCTCGATGGCCCAGAAGGTGGTGGACGCGATCAAGGCCGAGGGCGGCAAGGCCGTCGCCAACGGCGCCGACATCTCCACCATGGAGGGCGGCCAATCGGTGTTCGACGACGCCATCAAGCACTTTGGCCGGGCAGACATCCTGGTGAACAATGCCGGTATCCTGCGTGACCAGACTTTCGCAAAAGCCTCCGAGGCGGATTGGGACAAGGTCATCAAGGTGCATCTGAAGGGCACCTTCTGTTGCACCCTGCCGGTGTTTCGCTGGATGCGGGAAAACGGCGGCGGCGTCATCGTCAACACCTCCTCGACCTCGGGCCTGATCGGCAATTTCGGCCAGACCAATTACGGTGCGGCCAAGGGCGGCATCTGGGGCCTGTCCAACGTGCTGGCGATCGAGGGCCGCAAGTACAACATCCGGATATGGACGCTGGCGCCGGGCGCGCTGACCCGCATGACAGCAGACCTGCCCCGCTATAAGGAGAACCCCGGCGCGGCGCTGGGGCCGGACGGCATCGCGCCGGCCGTGCTATACATGGTCAGCGACTTGTCGGGCGGCCAGACCGGCAAGGTGCTGGGTGTGTCCGGGCCCCGCGGCGTGCGCGAGATGCGGATGATGGAGATGGAAGGCTGGAAACCGCCGCACTCGGGCTGGAAGGCCCAGGACATCGTTGATCATGCCAAGGAGATCTTCTTCTCCGATGAGCAGATCAAGATGGGGGCGCGGCGGTTTTAGGCTGAGTTGTCGTTCCGGGGCGATGCGAAGCATCGAACCCGGAACCTCGAGATTCCGGGTCTGGTCCTTCGGACCATCCCGGAATGACAAAAGAAAGAGAGACGAGACGAACATGAAACTCACCGCCGACGCCAAGGGCACTTTCGCAATCGCGCCGACGCCGTTCCATGACGACGGCCGGATCGACGAGCGCTCGATCGACCGCCTGACCGATTTCTACGAGGAGGTCGGCTGTGACGGCGTGACGGTGCTGGGCATTCTCGGCGAGGCGCCGAAGCTCGATGCCGCCGAGGCCGAGCAGGTGGCGGTGCGCTTCGTCAAGCGGGCCAAGAAGATGCAGGTGATCGTCGGCGTCTCGGCGCCGGGTTTTGCCACCATGCGCTCGCTGGCAAAGGCCTCGATGGACGCCGGCGCGGCCGGCGTCATGATCGCACCGCCACCATCGCTCCGCACCGACGACCAGATCGTCGGCTATTTCAAGCAGGCTGCCGAGGCGATCGGGCCTGACGTGCCCTGGGTGCTTCAGGATTATCCGCTGACGCTCTCGGTGGTGTTCACCCCCGCCGTGATCCGCAAGATCGTTATGGACAATGCGAACTGCGTGATGCTCAAGCACGAGGACTGGCCGGGGCTGGAAAAGATCTCGACGCTGCGCAATTTCCAGAAGGACGGCTCGCTCCGTCCGCTCTCGATCCTCTGCGGCAATGGCGGGCTCTTTTTGGATTTCGAGATGGAGCGCGGCGCCGACGGCGCTATGACCGGCTATGCCTTCCCCGAGCTCCTGATCGATGTCGTGCGCCTCTCGAAGGAAGGCAAGCGCGATGCCGCGCATGATCTGTTCGACGCGCATCTGCCGTTGATCCGCTACGAGCAGCAGCCGGGCGCCGGCCTTGCCGTGCGCAAATACGTGCTCCAGAAGCGCGGCATCATCGCCTCCAGCGCGCAGCGCAAGCCCGGCGCGACAATCACGCCGGCGGCGAAGGCGGAGGTCGAATACCTGCTGTCGCGCGTCGCCCGAATCGACAAGCGCGCCAATCTCGGCCCGCAATCCAGCGCCGCAGGTTAGCCGCATGCCTGAAGCCGCCGCATCACGCCCTGCCTCGACGATCCTCCTGCTGCGCGACGGCGTGGATGTCGACGGCAAGAACCGCGGCGAGATCGAGGTCTTCATGATGGTCCGCCATCATCAGATCGAGTTCAACTCGGGCGCGCTGGTATTTCCCGGCGGCAGCGTCGATGCAGGCGACAAGGAGATCGTGGTCCGCGCCGACCTCTATTCGGGCGGCGAGGGCTTAAGCGAGGCGGACCGCGGCTTTCGGATCGCGGCAATCCGCGAGACTTTTGAAGAGAGCGGCATCCTCCTGGCGCGATCGAAGGATTCGGGCGCACCGGTCGATGCCAAGCGTGCCGGCGAGATCGCCGATGCGCATCGCGTCGCGCTCAACGAGCACAAGGTCAGCTTCCTCGATATCCTTGCCGATAACCGTCTTCAGCTCGCGCTCGACACGCTCGTGCCGTATGCGCACTGGATTACGCCAGAGGGCATGCCGAAGCGGTTCGACACCTGGTTCTTCCTTGCGGCCGCGCCGCCCGATCAGCTCGGCGCCCATGATGGTCGCGAGTCCACCGATTCCATCTGGGTCTCGCCGCGCGAGGCGGTGGAGGGCGGGGCGAGCGGCCGCTTCAAGCTGCCGTTCCCGACCACCCGCAATCTGATCCGGCTTGCCAAGCAGGGCAGCGTGAGTGCTGCACTGGAGCACGCCCGCGGGATGTCGATCGTCACGGTCATGCCTGTGATGACCAAGACCGAAACCGGCCGCCAGCTCCGCATCCCCCGCGAGGCCGGCTACGATGGCGAGGTGTTCGAGGTCGGCGCGGTCGGCTAGATACTTCGACGCCAAACGAAGTATCGGCGGCCGCGGACACGCTAGGTTCTGTCCATCGCGAATGGATGGGACGCAAGTCATGGACAACCGGCAGGGTACCAACATCGCCGTCGAGCTGGCGTTGCTGGTCGCGCTCGCAACGCTCTGGGGCGGCTCCTACACTTTCATCAAGCTGGGCGTTGCCACCATTCCGCCGGTCACGCTGATCGCGGCGCGCACCACGATCGCAGGCCTCTTGCTGCTGGCCGTCATGCGGGCGCGCGGCATCGGGATGCCGACCGACCGCGAGACCTGGCAGCGCTTCGCCTTCCAGGCCGTGCTCAACAGCGTCATCCCCTGGACGTTGATCGCCTGGGGCGAGCGCCATGTCGATGCTGCGCTTGCTACGATCCTCAATTCGGCCGGACCGATCTTCACCTTCCTGCTCACGGCGCTGATCACCCGTCACGAGCCGACGACGCCGCGAAAGCTGTTTGGCGTGATCGCCGGCATGGCCGGCATCCTGCTGATCGTCGGCGTCAATGCCTTCCATGACATCGACAGCGGCCTGCTGGCGGAGGCGGCGATCGTCGCCGCGACGATCTGCTATGCCTGCGCCGCGATCTTCGGCCGCAGTTTTAAGGGGCTCAACCCCATGGCGCCGGCCGCCGGCTCGCTGCTGGCGGGCGCAGCCGTGCTGATTCCGGCCTCGCTCGCGATCGAACAGCCCTGGAGGCTGTCGCCTTCGCCGACTTCCGTATTGGCGCTGCTCGCGCTGGCCGTGTTCTCGACTGCGGCGGCTTTCGCGATCTACTTCCGCCTGATCCAGACATTGGGCTCGGTCGGGACCACGGCGCAGGCCTATCTGCGCGTCCCGATCGGGGTTGCCATCAGCGTCGCGTTCCTCGGCGAGACCTTGAGCCACACCGCCTGGATCGGTCTGGCCTGCGTCGTCCTCGGCGTTGCCGCCATGACGATCCCGGCCGGGCGGCCGGCAAGCGTCAAGAGCTCTTAGTCCGAGACGAAGAAGGGGCGGCAGGCTCCGGATATTAAGGATATTCGGCGGCCAGAGGCATGTTCCCCCGGGGGCGCAATACGTCGTATATTGGGCCTCCAGCAGCCTGGTCCTCAAAAGCCCCAATGTCCGCCGAATTGATGCCGACCCCAGAGAAAAAGCGAACCTTCTCGCTCTCCATCGGCCAGCTCACCTTCGGCAGCTTCCTGTTGGTGCTGGCGGTGATCATCGTCACCTCGACCGCGAGCGTGATTGCGATCCGGCATATCGACACCACCTTCGCCGAGCTGCAGCGGCTCCAGAGCGTCGGGGACCTTGCCGAGGACATCGATCGCCGCATGAACGAATTGCGCCTTGCCGCGCGCGACTTCGTCACCGATCCCGGCGCCGGCATCCAGTTCCAGCAGGTGGGCGAGGCGGCCTCCGCCTTAAGCGATATCCTGAAGAAGACCCGCATCGAGCTCGCGCCCGAGCAGCAGGACATGATCGACGGGGTCACCGAGCGGCTTGCGACCTATCGGACCGGCCTGGAGCGGATCTCGACCCTGATCGACCGCCGCGCCCAGCTGCTCGCCGGCCTGCCACCGCTGCGCGACCGTTTCGACGCGGCCGTCGCCGGCACCGCGGACCGCGAGCTGGCCTCCCGCCTGTCCGAGGCGCAGAGCCGGATCGCGCTCGGGCTGCTGGCGCGCAACCCTTCCGCGGCCGAGCAGGCCGCGGAGGGAATGCGGGCGATGGACACCGCCGATAGCAAGCTGAGGTCGGCTGTCAACGATTACGCCGAGGCAATCATGGCGGTCGCCGTCCGCGAGCGGCAGATCGCCGACATCGACCGCGAGGTGCTGGGCACCGAGGGCCGCCTGATCGGCCGCGTCACCGAATTGCTGCGCGAGGTCAGTTCGCGCCGCGGCCACGTGCTGTCGCGCGATTTTGCCCGCACGCTGACCGAGGCGCGGTGGCAGAGCATCGTGCTCGGCACGGTCGGCGTGCTGATCGGCATCGGCGCCGCGTTGTTCGTGGTGCGAAGGACGGTCCGTCCGCTCGCCCAGATCGCGCGCTCCATTCGCGCGCTTGCAGCGGGCCAGAAGGACACGTCGATCCCTTCGGCCGACCTCGACAACGAGATCGGCGATATCGCGCGCGCGGCCGAAGTGTTCCGCCGCGCGCTCGAGGAGGCCGACACGGCGCGCGAGGCGGCGGTGCGCGCGCTCACCGAGCAGCGCCTCGCGGAGGAGAGCTACCGAAAACTGTTCGAGGGCTCGGTCGATGGCATTTACGTGACGACGCCGGCCGGCGACCTCCTCAACGCCAATCCGGCGCTGGCGCGGATGATGGGTTACGACAGCCCGCAGCACCTCATCGACAGCATCAACGACATCGCCCACACGATCTACGTCCACCCCGAGGCGCGTGCCGAATATCAGCGGCTAATGGCGCGCGACGGCATGGTACGCGAGTTCGAGTATCAGGTTCGCCAGCGCAGCGGCAACATCCTGTGGCTCTCCGACAGCGCCACGGGCGTGCGGGACGAGCAGGGCAACATCGTCCGCTACGAGGGCACGCTGCGCGACATCACCGACCAGAAGCGGGCGGAAGATGCCATCGCCGAAGGCCGGCGCCTGCTCCAGCAGGTCATCGACACCGTGCCGGCGGTGATCAACGTCAAGGATCGCGACCTGCGCTATGTGCTGATGAACCGTTACATGGCCGGTATCTTCGGCATCGAGCCGAGCGACGCGCTCGGCCGCACCACGGCCGACCTGATGTCGCGCTACGGCGCAGCCAAGTCTGACGAGAGCGACAAGCGCGTGCTCAAGCTCCGCAAGGGGCTCGGCTTCTATGAGGAGGAGTACAAGGACGCCTCCGGCAACATGCGGCAATGGCTGGTCAACAAGCTGCCGCTGCTCGACGCCGAAGGCGAGATCGAACGCATCGTCACCGTCGCGCTCGACATTGGCGAGCGCAAGCGCGGCGAGCAGGAGATGCGCAAAGCCAAGGAAGCTGCCGAGACCGCGCTGCGCAATCTGCGCGAGACCCAGGCCTCGTTGATCGAGGCGGAGAAGCTCGCCGCGCTCGGGCGCCTGGTCGCCGGCGTCGCGCACGAGGTCAACAATCCGGTCGGCATCAGCCTCACGGTCGCGTCCGCGCTGGAGCGCAAGACCGCGATGTTCACCGCCGAGGTGGAGCGCGGCGAGCTCCGCCGCTCCACGCTCAACGAGTTTCTCAACACCAGCCGCGATGCCTCTTCGCAGCTCGTTTCCAATCTCAACCGCGCCGCCGAGCTGATCCAGTCTTTCAAGCAGGTCGCGGCCGACCGCAACTATTCGGACCAGCGCAGCTTCGACCTTGGCGACCTCACCGAGCAGGTGGTGATGAGCCTGCGGCCCGGTCTGCGAAAGCACAATCTGACGCTCAATGTCGAGTGTCAGCCGGATCTCACCATGAACAGCTATCCCGGCCCGTACGGCCAGGTGCTGACCAATCTGTTTCTCAATTCGGTGGCGCACGCCTTTCCGGACGGCCGGCCGGGGACCATCGACATCCAGGTGCGCGAGTCCGGCAAGGACAATGTCGAGATCGTCTTCTCCGACAATGGCTGCGGCATGTCGCTCGACGTCCGCCGCCGTGCCTTCGATCCGTTCTTCACGACGCGGCGCGATCAGGGCGGCACCGGCCTCGGCCTGCACATTGTCTACAGCATCGTCACCAACCGGCTCGGCGGCCGGCTCGACCTAGATTCCGAGCCGGGCGGTGGCACGCGCATCCAGATGATCCTGCCGCGCACAGCGCCGCTCGAGCAAGCGGCGGAATGATCAGGTCGCGGACTCGCTAGCGCGCCGCGCTGCCGGCGATCGTTACCCGCGAACGAGAGCCGCGCCCAGGATGAGACACCCGGCGCCCAACGCCCGTGTCAACGTGATCGGATGGTGCGGCAGGCCGAACAGGCCGACGTGGTCGAACGCCAATGAACCAAGCAACTGACCCACGACGATCAACGTCAACACCGTCGCCACGCCGAGGCGCGGCACCATGAGGATGCTGGTCGCGATGAAGATCGCGCCGAAAATTCCCCCGGTCCATGCGATCCAAGGCGCTCGTCCGGCCAGGGCGGCAGCGGGTATCGGCTCGCGCACGACGATCAGGACCAGCAGTAATGCGATTGTCCCGCCAAGATAACTCACGAACGCCGCCCACCTCCCTGATTGCATGGCCTTGCCAAGACTGGCGTTCAGCACCTGCTGAAAGGCGAGGCTCAGGCCCGCGGAGAGGACGACGAAGGCTGCCAGAAGGTTCATGCGCGGCTCGTAATGGCATGGGAAGTGGCGCCAGCTTAGCGCCTGGAGCCAATTCACGTCTGGAACGAAATCGACCGCCTCAATCTGCGAACGCGCAGCGGTAGGCGGCAGGCGTTGCGCCGTAAGCGCGCCGAAACAGGCGACCAAGGTGGCTCTGGTCGGAGAACGAGCCGGCATAAGCCACGTCCGCGACGGTGTCGCCGCACTTCAAACGTGAGCGTGCCGCTGCCAGTCGCAGCGCAAGACGATAGGCGGCAGGGGTCATTCCAATCTCTCGCTTGAACTGCCGAATGAAGCCGTCGGTCGATCGGCCCTGGCGTGCCGCGATCGTGCGGATGTCGAGATCGTCGCACGAAACCAGCTCCGTCAGCGCGGCACGTTTGGCCGGCAGCGTCAGACGTCTCGGGCACGGATCATGCGAGCCGATCGCGTCGAGCATCTCCTCTGGCAAGGTTGCCCGCGAGTTACGGATGCAGAACGGCCCCGAGATCCTTCTCACCGCCGCATGAACGCCCGGTAAATAGAGATGGTTGACGATCGAGCCCGCGCCGCCTTGCGAGGCGTGCGGTACGCCCGCCGGGATGACGACGATATCGCCCGCGATGGCGAGAAACTCTCCGAATGTGGTCATGTACATGCGCCATCCCTTGTGGACGGCGGCGACCTGGACATTCGGGTGAAGGTGACAGGCGAGCGCGACCGCCTGTGCCGCCGCGAGGTGGCCGAACTCGATCGCCGAGTCACGTGCCCATGGGCGATATGTCCACGATCTAGGCATCCTCACTGCATACGATCTATTGCTCAGGATGTCAGGAGGCTGCTGCAGACTGGTTTTGAGCCGTGCGTCGTGACTTATTGGCACGCCCTAATCGACGTCGGCGAGCCTGTGCAGCGTCGCGCCGAAGATCTGGCTGGCCTTGCCGACCAGCGCCGTGCCGGTCATCTCCCCGCGCGTCTCCGTGAAGGTGCCACTGACGCCGATGCCGACCGGGGCGGGGCCGCCGAACAGCGGATTGTCGTCGCCCCGCGGCGAGGTGTGGCGCTGCACCAGCACTTCGCCCTTGAAGGTGTTGTCCTTCACGGTGTAGCTGCCGGTGTAATAGAGGTAGGCGTCGCCGCCAAGAATCTTGCCGTCGCGGAAAAGGATCACGCCGCTGCCTTTGCCGACCCGACCGTCGAGCAGGCTCACGTGAATCGAATAGAGGCCGTTCTTCATCACGTCCCGCATGCCGGCCGCCATCGCCCAACGGCGTAACCGGTAGAGCATTTATGCCAAAGCGCATCCGCACGCGCAACGCGGCAGTTTAGCGGGCGGCAGGGGCATCGCCGTCGCGAGCCGTGATTGTTCCGGCTTGTGCGTGACGCCGTCATGACGCTCTGATGATGAGGCGAGGCCGGACGTTGCGCATTGGAGTTGGCCCGCGAAATGCATAGCCATTATCGCACTGGCCGCGGAGTGCTGGAGCAAGACGAACGTGAGCAACTGGATCGATTCCGGCGGCGTTGAGCCGCGTCTGTACAGTGTGCGTCCCGCGAATTGCAAAAGCGAACGACGGCGGAGCGGCACCGCGACACGCTGGCGAAGCTTGATAAGGCTCGCGTGCGCCTTGGGCCTGAGTGCGCTTGCGGCCTCCTTCGGGCACGCGCGTGACCGTGGCCAATTCGCGAACACCAATCCGGACTTGAAGGCCTGGTTCGACGGCTTGCGAAGCGGCAAGGGGCCTTGCTGCTCGGACGCCGACGGCTCGGCCGTCTCGGATTCCGACTGGGACAGCAAGGACGGGCACTATCGTGTCCGCATCCCGCGCTACGGCTCGGGCATCGACGGCCAGCCGCAAGAGCTCGTCTGGGTGGACGTGCCCGAGGAGGCCGTGATCTCGGAGCCCAACCGGGTCGGACGAACCATGGTCTGGCCGATCTACGGCCCCATGGGCGTCACCATCCGCTGCTTTATGCCTGGTAGCATGACATAGGCCACCAAGCGACGCTTCGCCCGGAGGGCTGATGCCTGATGCCGCCCGCGCCGCGTCACGTATACTTGGTGTCGCGCTCGAGCAGTTCGATGGAGATGCCTTCGGGGCCGCGGATGAAGCAGATGCGTACGCCGGGCCTGATCGTCGTCGGCTCGCGTGTGAAAGTGACGCCCTTGGCCTTGATCTCGGCGGCGACGGCGTCGATGTCCTTTACCGTCAGACCAAAATGGTCGAGGCCCTGATGCGGATGCGCGGGCGGCGGGCTGACGGCGCTGTCGCCTTCGAGCGGCGCGATGAATATCCTGGCCCCGCCAAGGTTCACGTCGATCCGTCCGGGCGCCCGCACGATCTCGCCACCGAGGATGTCGCGCAGCCAGGCCGCCGTGGCCTCCGGATCAGGGCTGCGCAGATGGACGTGATCCCAAGTGACGACTGGCATTTCATTCTCTCCCAATGGGACCTTCGGATGTTGCGCCGCATGTTAACGGCCCCTGCCGGTGATCACCACCGTCGTTGCCGATTCGCAACGGCCGGGAACCTTGGTTCGTGTTCCCGATTAAGGTATCCAGCGGCTCGGTCCGTCGTCGGACGGGCGTAAGCCGCTGTCGGTGACGAAAACCATGAACGCTGGGCTTGACCGGATCGGGTTGAGGCGTTTCGCCGGAATCGGCGAGCGATTGGCGCGGACCGTGACGGTTGCGAGCGTCTCGTTTGGCCGAAGTTTGCTGTGGTTGCTGGCAGCGATCATCGTCGGCTGCGGAATCTGGATGCTGCTGCCTCTCTCCAAAAGCAATAGCGCTGAGTCGGGGACGTCGGAGCTGGCAGCCGTCGAGACGGCTCCTTCGGGCGATTCGGCCGGCGCGGGCGCGCCGGCCCCCGAAGCTCGGGCGCCGGCAATGGCAGAACTCGGTCGTCTCAGGATTTCATCGCAGACCTGGCGCCGCGGCGGCCTCGGCTCGAAGGCGCTGGTGACGTTCACGCTGCGAAACGACAATGACTATGCCGTAAAGGATGTCGAGATCGTCTGCGCTTTCGCGCGGCGCGACGGCAGTCATCTCACCGATCGCAGCCGTGTGCTGGCGGACCCCGTCAGCATGAAGAGCCGCAAGACCTATGCGCAGATCCCCGTCGGCTACGTCAATGTGAACGCCGATCAGGCGAAGTGTTCGCTGGTTGCAGCGCGCCGCGCGTAAAGCGCTGCATTTTCCGATAGCGGAAAAGTTACCGTCCGCAAGACTTGGCCAAAAAACTTCGCGTCGCCATTTGAACCGTACGGCTGGGCTAGGAACCAATTAGAAGATCGCCTGTTGAGGCGGAGAGCCCACGCGGGGATGCGGGGGGCGGAGCGCGGCTATGCCCATCTTTCGGTATTTCATCTTTGTCGGTGGAGCTTTGCTCGCACTGTTATTTGCCGTGGACTTCGTTCTGCCGGCGTCACCAGTGACGCAAACTGTTGCGACGGCGAGCAACGACCAGCCACTGATCCGGATCCGGTCCGATCGCCATTTGCCTGAGCGCGTGGTGCTCGATACCAGCCAGCCGACGATTGCCGCGCCTGCGATGAAGACCGCCACCGTCGCGGCGCCGCAGCCGCCGGATACCGCGTCGGCAGCGGCCCTCGCGGAGATGTCGGCCAAGGCGCGGGTGCGCGAGACCTTTGCCCAGTTTACCCCTGGCTCGAAGGCCGACAGCGCCGCCAAGAAGCCGCAGGCCCAGGCTCAGCCCAAGCGTAAGGTCGCCAGAGCGCACACGGCCCCGCAATATGGTGGGCCGCAGTATGGTGGGCCACAACAGTTTGGCCGGCCGATGCTGGTGGCCCAGCAGCCGCATTTCGGTCTTTTCAACACGACCTGGTGAGAGAGCCTTCGACTCGTCTCGAACGGCGACGGGTGGGGCTTTATATTGGGCAGCCTCTCTGCTAATTCGAACCCATCCGAACGCCGCCCGCTGTGCGGGCTCGCCAACAGTGGTCAGGCGCGTCTCGGTTGCGGCCCAATCTTTGGGCCAGGGCGCTCGTAGCTCAGCTGGATAGAGCATCGGATTTCGATTCCGAGGGTCGGAGGTTCGAATCCTTCCGAGCGCGCCACGCTTATGTTTGTCCAGCCCGGAGACATAGGTAGCAGGTCGTACCTGAGACATGGGTGACAACCTCGTGCCGAACGGGTTGTCGAGGGTTGCAGGGTTTACGCCATGCATTGATGGCACAGCCCATTATTGCTCGGCCCGCGCTTTCACCGTCAACCCCGCGCGCCAAGGGCGCGCCCCTGCGGGCTTCCAGATGCGTCTTCTCGCAAAAGCGAAGGGGCCCCGAGGGCCCCCTTTGATATTACCAGCGGCGATAGCCGTAACCATAATAGCGTGGGCCGTAGTAGCGCGGCGCATAATACCGGGGGCCGTAGTACGGCCGCGGCCCGTAATACCCATAATAGTTCGGACGCCACCAGCAGCGTCCCCAGGCGTTGCAGACCATGCGGACCTGCTCGACGTCGGAGACCTGCGAAGTTGCAGGCGCGGGCGCGATGGGCATGGCGGACGCCGCCGGCGATACCGCGAGGGCACCGAACAAGGATGCGGCGACGAGGCCAATCTTGAGCTTCATGATGTCTTCCTCCGCTGACGCGAGGCAGGATATCGATGATGTTCTGATCAAATTGTGGCGGACCCGAAATGTAATGCTGATGAACAAATCTTCGGTCAGCCGAGCGTCAGGGATGATCTTAACGGCACCAAACCATCTCTGATTCAGTGTTGCGCGTGCGCCGGCAGGTGCTCGCACGACTTGCCGCCAGCCTTGATCCTGCGCAATTTTGCGGGGCACGGGGCGGCCGTCTCGATGTTGACGTCAGCGCGGGCGAGACCTCGGCCCCGACCATGGTGGCCTCACCGCGCGCGCTGGCATGATCCGCGCCGATTATTCTGACTCGTGCACAAGGCGTATCGGTCTACGAGATCGAGAAGCAATTGCTGCTCTCGGGCGCCGCGAAATAAGAACGCCCGCGGGAAGGAGCGGCGCCCCTCAGTAGCAGGGGTGCCGGCGACCGTCCTGGCCGATATAAGCGGCTGCGCTTCGGTAGCAGTGGTTGGTCGACGGGCCGTCGTAATAGGCGAAGGTGCCGGGGGTGATGCCGGGTCCGTAATTGTGCAGATAGCTGATCGGGTAGGGCAGCGGGTTGACGTAGGAGCGGTGGTAGCGGTGGTGTCCCCGCGCCTCCGCGAGGCCGGGGGCTAGGATTGCAGCCGACAGGACAGCAACTGCGGCTACAAGCTTCAACTTGCTCATCTGATTCTCCGGAACCTGCGCGAATGGGTCCGCTATTTATAGCAATTTCGGGTGGTCAGGACATCGGTCCGGAGGCTCGGAATCACGCCCAAACCGCAGATTTCCGGGTGGGTGCGACAGAATTGCCGACATGCGGTCGAAAGCTGCCCATTTTTGGCCTTTTCGGGATGCTTAACGAATTCCCCACACAAGTGTGACCAAATAGTATTCGGTTTAGAATCCCTCGCCGGCCTTTTGGGGGCTCCTTCGAGGCCGGTCCATTCCTGAAGGCTTTCGCCGTCACGTCGCCATGCGCATCATGCTTCCGAGCCTGCTGTTGTTGTGCCTCGCCGCCGCCATGCCGGCGCGCGCCGAGCTGCACATCACCCGCGACCACGGCGGCTATGTCGAGGAGTACAAGACCAAGTACAAGCGCGTGCGCGAGAAGGGCGAGCGCGTCATTATCGACGGCATCTGCAATTCGGCGTGCACGCTCGTGCTTGGCATCGTCCCGATGAACAAGATCTGCGTAACGCCGCGCGCCAGCCTCGGCTTCCATCAGGCCTATTACGACAAGGCCTTCACCTTCGGCATCAAGGTTACGAGCGCCGAAGGCACCTCCGATCTGATGTCCTACTATCCCGACAAGGTGAAGGACTGGATCCGCCGCAATGGCGGGCTCACCACTGATATGAAGAAAATCAAGAACGGGGTCGAGCTCTGGAAGATCATCGACCCCTGTCCGGAAGAGTGGTGAGCGGCTGAGCCGCGGCTCCCGCTGTCGTCGCAGCGCAGCATCGCTCGTCCGGAAATTCGTATTGCCGCATGGGGCCCCATCGGGCAAGGAGGCGGCAATGAAGCACAATCCGGAAGCCCTGACCGCCCGCGCGGCGCCGATCCTGTTCGTCCTGCTCTGGAGCACCGGATTCATCGGCACGAAATACGTCGTCGACAATGCCGATCCCTTGACCTATCTCGCCATCCGCATGGCGATCGTGGTCGGCCTGATGGCGATCATCGCGGCGATCGCGCGGCCGAAATGGCCTGATGGCACCGGCATTGCGCACAGCGCGGTCGCCGGCATTCTGGTCCATGGCTTCTATCTCGGCGGCACCGCGATCGCGATCGCGCATTCGATTCCGGCAGGCCTTTCCGCGCTGATTCCGGGTTTGCAGCCGATCCTGACCTCGACCATCGCCAATCGCTGGCTCGGCGAGAAGGTGACGCCGGTGCAATGGGCCGGCCTCGTGCTCGGCCTCGGCGGCGTCGTGCTGATCCTGCACAACCGCCCGATGAGCGGCGAAGCCGGGCTCGGCTGGCTCGCCTCGGTGGTCTCGCTGATCAGCATCACCCTCGGCACGCTCTATCAGCGCCGCTACTGCAATCACATCGACTGGCGCGCCGGCAATCTCGTGCAATACCTGTCCGTCACCATTTTCTTCGCGATCGGCGCCTTTCTGTTCGAAGACCGCGTGGTGCACTGGACGCGCGAATTCGTGCTCGCGCTCGCCTGGCTGGCCGTGGCGCTCTCGATCGGATCGATCGGGCTGTTGTACTGGCTGATCCGCCACGCCGCGGCAACCTCGGTCGCGAGCCTGTTCTACCTGGTGCCGGCCGTGACGGCGCTGATGGCCTACCTGCTGTTCGGAGAAAAGCTGGACGCAATTGCCATTGCCGGCATGGCGCTCTGTGCCACAGCGGTCTTTGTGGTCAATCGACGCTTCTAGCAGTTTCCGAGCGTTGCGGTCAGCGCTTGGCCTTCTTGGCCTTCTTCTTCGATTTGGTGGCTTTCCTGGCGGCCTTCTTCGCAGATGTCTTGGTGGCCTTTTTTGCGGCTTTCTTGGACGACTTCTTCGCGGCTTTCTTCGTGGTCTTGTTGGCAGCCTTCTTGGCCGTCTTTTTGGCAGCCTTCTTCGCCGCGACCTTCTTTGCGGCTTCCTTCACCTGCTTGACGGCGGCGACTGCGGCGTCCTTGGTCGCTTCCACGGCGGTGGTGATCGTCTCCATCGCCAGCTCGGTGATCGGCTTCTCGTTGTCCATATCGTCCCCCATTGTTTGAACGGAGCGATGACGATAGCGGGTTTCAAGATTGTGTCAAAGCAACGCTCAACCTATGCGGATCTTGCGTAGGCTGCGAGCGCGGCGTCCCGCTCGCGTGATCGCTGACCGGATGCGGAGTGGCGGGTGGCCGGACAGGCGGAGATCGCCGCCGAGCGAGACGATGAGGGGCGGAGCGCTTGGCGTGGTGAGGGGGCTTCTTTACGATTTGGAAAGGATGCCCGCGCCCGGCGGTGCAAACGGTCGTTAATGGGGCCGTAAGCCGATTGCATCAATATGCAGGAGCTACGGGGGTCACTCGATTCATGTCCAACTTTCTACCGGCGAAACTTCTGCCGCAGTTCAAGCTCGGCACCAAGGCAGTCCTGTGCGCCGTGCTGCTGATCGCCGTGAACACGGCGCTCGTGGTCGGCGCCGGCTATTGGTCGCTGACATCCGCATTCAATGATCGTGCTCTCCGCGACATCGAGGTCAATCTGCGCACGCTGGCGCTGGCCTTTGCCGAGACCGTTCCAGACGTCAAGATCACGGTGAGGGACGGCGCAGTCGCACGCGCCGAGATTCCCAAGATGCCCGAGCTCAGGGATCACGCCATCGTCGATCGCGCAGTGTCCTATGTCGGCGGCAATGCGACCCTGTTCGTGTTCGACGAGGCGAGCCGACAATTCGTGCGACGCTCGACCAATGTGAAGAAGGAGAATGGCGATCGCGCGGTCGGCACCCAGCTTGCCGCCGATCATCCGGGACAGGCGCCGCTGCGTCGTGGCGAGGCCTATAAGGGGCCGGCGACGCTGTTCGGCAAGTCGTTCATGACCGCCTATTTCCCGATCTTGGACGCGACCGGCAAGGTCGCCGGCATTCTCTATGTCGGCATCCCCATGGCCCAGTTCGAGAGCATGCTGTCCCAGGCGATCTCGAGCATGGCCGCGGCGGCCGGTCTCGCGGCGCTCCTGGTCCTGATCCTTACCTTGGTGATCGTCCGCCGTGTCACGAAACCGCTCACCTCGGTCACGCACTCGCTCACGGCGCTTGCCAACGGCCAGAGCGACGTCGCGATCGAGTGCGAAGATCGCGCCGACGAGATCGGCGAGATCGCCCGCACCGTCGCGGTCTTCAAGAGCAATTCGCTGGAGCGGGCGCGCCTGCGCAGCGAGCAGGCGGCGGCAACGACTGCCGCGGCCGAGCAGCGCAAGGCGGAGCTTCGCAGCTTCGTCGAGGAGTTCCGCGGCAGCGTCGGCGGCATTCTCGACAAGGTGCTCGCATCGTCGGGCGAATTCGAGCGCGTGGCACGGCAACTCACCGATGTTGCGCGCTCCACCGCCGAACTGTCGGCGCACTCGGCCGGAGCTTCCGAAAACGCCTCCGAGCACGTGCGTTCGGCAGCGTCGGCCTCCGACGAGCTGTCCCAATCGATCTCCGAAATCACCCGCCGGGTGCAGGAATCCAACGAGATCTCCGCCGAAGCGGTGCGGCAGGCCGAGGCGACCGACCAGCGCATCGCGCAGCTCTCGGAAGCCGGCGCGCGTATCGGCGACGTCGTCAAGCTGATCACCTCGATCGCCGAGCAGACCAACCTGTTGGCGCTAAACGCTACCATCGAGGCCGCCCGCGCGGGCGACGCCGGCCGCGGCTTCGCCGTGGTGGCCCAGGAGGTCAAGACGCTGGCCGGCCAGACCGCCAAGGCGACCGACGAGATCTCGAACCAGATCGAGAGCATGCAGCTCGCGACCGAGGAATCGGTTGCCGCCATCAAGGCGATCAGCCAGACCATCGAGCGCATCAGCGGCATCGCCGGCTCGATCTCGGCTGCGGTCGAGCAGCAGAAAAGCGCGACCCACAACATCGTGGCCAGCGTTCGGGCGGCGGTGTCGGGCACGGCCGATGTCGCCGTCAATGTCCGTCACGCCGCCAAGGGCGCGAGCGAAACCGGCGAGACCTCGAGCCGGATGTTTGCCTCCGCTCAGGCGCTGTCGGGCGAGAGCCTGCATCTGAAGGCCGAGGTTGACGGCTTCCTCGACCGCGTCCACGCGGCCTGATCCAACGCGGTCATTGCGGGCCGTTCAAAGGACCGAACTCTGGTGCGCAATTGCGCACCAGAGAATCTCGAGATCCCCCGGTGCGCAATTGCGCACCAGAGGTCTGGTCGGTCGGACCATCCCGGGATGGAAGTTGGGTTATTTCGGCTGCGGCACGATGCGAATGTAGGGCTTCGGCTCCTTCCAGCCCTGCGGGTAGATCGTCTTGGCCTCGTCGTTGGAGACCGAGCCAGCGATGATGACGTCTTGCCCTTGCGTCCAGTCGGCCGGCGTCGCGACACGATGCTTGGCGGTGAGCTGGAGCGAGTCGATGACGCGCAGGATCTCCTGGAAGTTCCGCCCTGTGGTCATCGGATAGACCAGCACCAGTTTGATCTTCTTGTCCGGGCCGATGATGAAGACGTTGCGAACGGTCTGGTTGTCGGCCGGCGTGCGGGTGAGGGGATCGCCCGAGGTCGAGGCCGGCAGCATGCCGTAGAGTTTGGAGACGTTGAAATCGGTGTCGCCGATCATCGGATAGTTCGGCGCGGCGCCTTGCGTCTCCTTGATGTCCTCCGACCATTTGGAATGGCGGTCGACTGGATCGACCGACAGGCCCATCAGCTTGACGCCGCGTTTGTCGAATTCCGGCTTCAGCTTGGCCAGCGCGCCGAGTTCGGTCGTACAAACCGGCGTGAAGTCCTTGGGGTGCGAGAACAGCAGGGCCCAGCTGTTGCCGATCCAGTCATGGAACTTGATCTTCCCTTCGGTGGTCTCAGCTTCGAAGTCGGGGGCGGTGGCGCCGATCGGAAGTGTCATGGTTCTACCTCATCTCTTTGAATTTACTATGGAATTCATCTCGGGCCGTCATCATCAGTATAGGGTTTTGGCGAAGCCAAGTGAACCGGCTCAAGTAAAATGTGAATTCCTTCTTCGAAAGACCGATTTTCTAGCACCTTTCTGTTACCGCGGCGCCTGCGGCGAAACATCTCCACCCGGGGTGACACGGTGCCGATTGCCCCGATAATGCCGTTTATGACTTCCATCACGCTCGCCCGGCGCTTCCTAGAACCAAAATGGTCCTGACAGCGACCAATTGGCAACCATCTAGAAAAGTCGCGATCCCCGTATCGAATCGTTAACCACCCCTTTACGTCGGCATGAAAATGCTGGCCGATCAGAAGAAGTCTGGAAGTGAACTATGTCTGCCGCTGCGCCTAAGCCTACCGAGCCGTCGTCCCTCGAACCGTCCTGCCGCGATACGGCGGCCCATGCGCTGAGCATCGTGCGCGACGGCGTGATCACGGGCGAAGGCCCGACCACCAAAGGAAGGGTGCATTTCTCCCGTTCGCTCGATGCCGACGACACCGCCTGGTGCGTACGCATCCTGACGGCCACTGCCGTCAACGACCAGCCGGTGAGCCGCACCGAGGCCGAAGTATTGTTCGAGATCAACGAGGCCGCGACCGAACGTACTGACGGTGGCCGGTTCGACGACCTGCTCGCCAAGTCCGTTGCCCATTATGCAGCCAGCGCCTCGGGCCTAAAGGTGCCGCCGCGAAGCGTTGCGCTATCGGCCGACACCGAGATCGAGAGCTGGGCACCGTCCTATGCCTCCAAGGTCAACAGCGAGATGCTGGAGTGGATCGCCGGCCAGATGCGCGGCAAGCGCCAGAACAACCGTCGCCTAATGGCGATGGTGGCGACCTTCCTGGGCGCTACCGCACTGCCTCTGGCGGGCCAATTGCCCAACGTGTTCGACATTGGCATGTAAGATTTTGAGCATTTAACATCGACGCGCCTCATGCAGACGCGATCGAGCGGCGGGGTCATTTCCCCGCCGTTTTTTGTTTACCGCCCTCAAGCTCGAGCCCGAGCGTGCGGCCGGGGAAGCCGGCGGCATCGAAATAGCGCTGGCTGCCGACGCGCTGGAAGTTCAGCACGGTCATCAGGCCACCCTCGGCCGGTTTGGACTTCAGCGTGCCGGCATAGGCCTTCGGCATCGTGCCATTGAGCAGGGCTTCCGAGATCACGCGGCCGACGAGAACGCCGTTCTGCGCGCTGCGCAGGCCCAGGAGCCGGGCCGCGGTCATGCCGACGTCGGCGTTGCTGACCGGGATCTCGTCGACATAGCCGGCTTTGAAGTCCGGACCAATGGCGGCCATGAAGTTCATGGTGTCGCCGCGGCTGAAGCTGCCATGCATGCCCTGGCCCTGGCGCAGGACGGTATCGGCGACCTGCACCGAGCAGTTGGTCGGCGCCTCGCCGCAATCGCTGGCATAGGAGCGGAAGTTGACGACGATCGACGGCGTCGGCGTCGCCGCCTTGCCGCGCAGATTGATGCTTGACAGTGGCAGCGTGCCGGGGAAGCGGCCGAGCGAGTCGTGGACGAACAGGCCGGAGACGTAGTCCTGCTCGAGCAGCGCCTTGATCGTCTTCGCCGCCAGCGTCTTGTCTTTGTTGGGCAGATAGATCAGGTCGGAGCCGCCATTGGTCGCGACGACGAGATCGGGCTTGGTCGGATCCTTGCCGAGCACGCCGTTACCGGCCTTGGGATGCTTATTGCCTTCGATCTTTGCATTCTTGTCGTTGGGATCGAACAGCGGCAGGTCGAGCGCTTTGGCGAGGTCGAGCGCCAGGAAGCCCATCGGCAAAAAGTCCTTCGGCGTGTCGTCATAGCTGATCTTGGCCGAGGGGCTGGTCTTGCTCTCCTTGGAGATGGTCGAGAAGCCGTGGTCCGCGGAAACGATGATGTTCGTCGATGTGGCGAGCCCGAGCTCGTCGAGCGCCTTGCGGAGCTGGGCGAGGTTGGTGTCGGCATTCTTGATGCCAGCCATCGAGGTGGGACCGTTGATCCCAGGCATGATCTGATTGAGGCTGTCACCGGTATTGTGCTGGCTGCCGTCGGGGTCGCGCGACCAGAACACCAGCACGAACGGCTTGTTGCGCGCCTTGAACATCGGCAGCACCACCTTGGTGGCGACATCGGCAAAATAGGCCTGTTGCGCGACGTTGGCGACGGTGGTGCCAGGGGTTTTGGCGTCGCCCGCCTTGGAATTGTCGCCGCGTGGTGGCGTGGCGGTGGGCAGGCCGGCCTTGGTCAGCGCGTCCTTCACCTCGTCCGACAGCGCGACACCGTTCTTGCCGCCGGTGGAGTCGTCGAACACGACCGAGTGCAGACCAGCCCTGTCGGGCTTGTCCGTGTGGTCGAACTGGTAGGTCGGGCCGACCTTGCCGATCGCCGCGGTGCTGAACCCCTTGTCGCGGGCCATCTTCAGGATGGTCTCTTCGTTCAGATAGTCGCCCTTGAAATGCTCGTCGATGTCGCCGAGCACGGCATCGTTTTCGATAAAGGGGACCACGGTGTCGCCGGCGGGGACGGAGGTGTAGTTGGTCCAGATCGTGTTGGAGAAAACGCCGGTATCACCGAGATAGTGTCCGGTCGACATCGCCGAGCCGTTGGCCATGGTGAAGGTCGGGAACAACGAATGCGGGTTCTTGAAGTTGACGCCCTTGTCGCGGACCTCGGCCATCGCCGGGGCCGTCTCCGGTGTGACCTTCAGCGCGCGAAGACCGTCCGGAATGAACAGGATCAAGTTGCGGGGCGTGTTGTTCTGGGAGGAGGCAAGTCCGGTGGACAGGAATGTCAGTCCGGCGGACAGCAACACCAGTGAGCGGCGCATCAAATCTCTCCCTGCGGTGAGGCGGCTTGGCCGCGACCGCGGCCCCAGGCTCGTTTAGTTTCGCTGCATGACACTTTCGTTACAAGTGCCGTTGGCGATGCAGGAGGCGGGGAAGGGTGGCGATGCATGAATCTCGTGTCCCGGACGCGCTGCGTCGCAAGGGCTCCTCGCGATGACGATCAAGAGGCGGCGGCCTGATTATCCAGGTGACGCCGTCATTCCCCGCCACCGGGTCTCGCCTTCGGCGAGCCCGATGACAGGCTCCGGCGGGGAATCCAATACGCCGCGGCGTCTCTGTTCAAGCACTGCCGTCTCGGCGTACCGGATCGCCCGGTCCCGGCTCCGCCAAGGCTACGCCGAGGCCCACAGGAGTGCTCGGCCCGCCGAAGCCTTGGCGAAGGCGGCAAGCCGGGCGATGACAGCGAATGTGTGGTGGCAGACACATCTTCGCATCCTCGCGGCTTGTTCGCCCGAGCTTTGCTTCGTCGCTCCACCCTCAAAACGGCCGAGGGCGCAGGGAAGGCCGGGAGCCGGTTGGCTCCGATGGACCGCCATGCCAAGAGCAGGTTGCGTGTGCTTCATGCATAGCGGACAACAGGGCAACCGGAGCATCCCGGCCTTCCCCGCGCGGATGGTTGGAACGGCTTATGTCGCGCTCTTGTGTCTGGGAAATCTGCCAGAATGTGCAAACGGGCGGTTCTCGCAAAACCGCCCGTTGCTGGATCTGAGCCCGGTCGCGCTCAAAGGCCGTGA